>NZ_PSTU01000010.1:0-153133 GCF_002931215.1 Pseudoclavibacter sp. Z016 | reverse complement strand
CTTGCAAGAACAAGTGGCAGATGCTGATCTTTCTTTCGGACTGTCCGGCCCGTGCGACCCGCTCTCGCGTTTCGCTCCGTTGGCCTGACGAGTGATTACTTTACGCAGGGCAGGGTCGGCGCACAACTCAGGGCGCATCCCGGGCGTGTCGATTCAGGCCCGTTCCCCCCGTCAGGCCCGGAAAACCAGGCCAGCGAGGGTCTTCTTGCCCCGACGCAGGACTGCGACGCCGCCGGCCAGCGCTGCTGATGCACTCACGACCGAAGCCTCGTCGGCAACCCGCTCGTTGTTGAGCGAGACGCCGCCCTGGGAGATCCCGCGACGCGCGTCGCCGAGACTCTTCGCGAGCCCGGTGTCGACAAGAGCCTGAGCGACCAGCGTTCCATCGGCAACCTCCGCGTTCGGGAGCTCGAGAATCGCAGAGCGAAGCGTGTCTCCATCGAGCGCGGTGAGCTCCCCCTGCCCGAAGAGGGCGGCCGAGGCCGCGATGACTGCGTCGGTCGCCTCCTGTCCATGCACCAGCGACGTCACCTTCGAGGCAAGCGTCTTCTGGGCGACGCGCTTGAACGGCTCGTCTGCGACGAGCTTCTCGAGCTCCGCGATCTCGGCGCGCGTCAGGAACGTGAAGATCTTGATCCGCGCGATGACATCGGCGTCGTCCGTGTTGAGCCAGAACTGGTAGAAGGCGTACGGGCTCGTGAGGTCGGCATCGATCCAGATCGCGTTGCCCTCGCTCTTGCCGAACTTCGTCCCATCCGAGTTCGTGATGAGCGGTGTTCCGAGCGCGTGGACGCTCGCACCCTCGGTACGCCGAATGAGATCGACGCCGGAGGTCAGGTTCCCCCACTGATCGCTGCCACCCGTCTGCAGCACGCAGCCGTAGTTCCGGTGCAGCTCCAGGAAGTCGATCGCCTGCAGGATCTGGTAGCTGAACTCCGTGTACGAGATGCCGGCCTCGGAGTTCAGTCGCGCAGAGACGGCATCCTTCTTGAGCATGGAGCCGACGCGGAAGTGCTTGCCGATCTCCCGCAGGAAGTCGATCGCCGAGAGCGGCGCCGTCCAGTCGAGGTTGTTCACCATGCGCGCCGCGTTGTCGCCCTCGAACGACAGGTAGCCGTCGATCTGTCCGCGCAGCCCCTCGACCCATTCCGCGACGGTCTCTCGCGAGTTGAGCGTGCGCTCGGCCGTGGGACGGGGGTCGCCGATGAGTCCCGTCGACCCGCCGACGAGGCCGAGCGGCTTGTGGCCCGCGAGCTGCAGTCGACGGAGGAGGATCAGCTGCACGAGGTGCCCGAGGTGGAGACTCGGGGCGGTCGGATCGAAACCGCAGTAGTACGTGATCGGCCCCTCGTCCATCCGCGCCTTCAGCTCGGCCAGATCCGTCGAGACGTGGATGAACCCGCGCCACTCGAGTTCGTCGATGACATGCTCGAAGGTGGTGTCGTTCTGCTGGGTCGTCAGATCACGCGTAGTCACCGGGCAACCGTATCAAGCACCTGCCGCCTCAGCGCCGCCCCGCGCGGAGCGACTTGTGCGCGATATAGCGCGAAACGGACGGGTCTCCGTCGATCCAGAAGCGCCAGTCGAACGGCAGAGCACCACCGGGAGCGCCCACGCCGACGCGGAGCCCGCGCACCACAGCCCCTCTGCTGGAGCGTTCGCCCGAAACCAACGCGAACGGCGCCTCATCGAGCCGGGCACCGTCATCGCCGAAGGTCGCGCCGAGGGCCCTGACCAGGTTCCCGGGCCCACGAGCCAGCTCGTGGTCGCGCACGGGTGTCCCGGAACGGCGCCCCGCACCGCGGCGGGCTCTCGCGAGTTCGACGCCATCGACCACTTCGCCTGCCCTCAGGAGCACTGCGGATGAAATACCGGACTCCCCCGCCACGACATTGATGCACGTGTGGAGCCCGTAGATGCGATACGCGTAGATGTGACCTGCTGGCCCGAACATCGTGGCGTTCCTCGCCGTCCGGCCGCGGAAGCCATGCGACCCGGGATCCCCGGAGCCGGCATACGCCTCCACCTCGGTGAGGCGCACCGAGACCGTGCCGTCCGGGGCCGAACGCGAAAGGACCGCCCCCAGCAGCGCGTCTGCTGCCGAGAGCGGTCCCTCGAAAAGGGCCGCGCGGAAATCGTCATCCACGCGGACACCTAGGATGTGAGCTTTGCCAGCCGCTCGCGGAGCTCGACGATCTGCTCAGCGACGCGGACAGGTGCCGTACCGCCCCTGCCATCGCGAGTCGCCACGGACCCGTCGACCGAGAGCACCTCGCGCACCTCCGGCGACAGGTGCTCGGACACGGCCGAGATCTCCTCGTCGGTCAAGCCATCGAGGTCGACGCCCTTGGACTCCGCTGCCTGCACCATGGAGCCGGACACCTCGTGCGCGATGCGGAAGGGGACCTGCCGCTTCACCAGCCACTCGGCGACATCCGTCGCGAGCGAGAAGCCCTGCGGTGCGAGTTCGCGCATGCGCTCACCGTGGAAGGTGAGCGTCGCGACCATGCCAGTGAAGGCGGGGAGCACCAGCTCGAGCGTCTCGACGGAGTCGAAGATCGGCTCCTTGTCCTCCTGCAGGTCCCGGTTGTACGCAAGCGGGAGTGCCTTGAGCGTCGCGAGGAGGCCAGCCAGGTTGCCGATGAGGCGACCTGCCTTGCCGCGCGCGAGCTCCGCGATGTCGGGGTTCTTCTTCTGCGGCATGATGCTGGACCCGGTCGAGTACGCGTCGTGCAACGTGACGAAGCCGAACTCCTTCGTGTTCCAGAGGATGATCTCCTCCGAGAAGCGCGACAGGTCGATGCCGATCTGCGCCGCGATGAACGCGAACTCCGCGACCAGGTCACGACTCGCCGTCGCGTCGATCGAGTTCGGGGATGAGGACGCGAAGCCCAGCTCGCGGGCGACGCGGACCGCATCGAGACCGAGGGTGGAGCCCGCGAGGGCCCCTCCACCGTAGGGCGACTCGTCCAGCCGGCGATCGAAGTCGCGCAGGCGGTCCAGGTCTCGAAGGAGCGGCCATGCGTGAGCGAGCAGGTGGTGCGAGAGCAGCACCGGCTGCGCATGCTGCAGGTGCGTGCGCCCCGGCATGATGACCTGGATGTTCTGCTCCGCCTGCTGGGCGAGGACCTCGACGAGCGTCTCGACCTGCTCCGCGATGATCGCGCTGTGATCGCGAAGGTACATGCGCACGAACGTCGCGATCTGGTCGTTGCGGCTGCGACCAGCTCGCAGCTTGCCGCCCAGCTCCGGACCCGCGATCTCGATCAGACCGCGCTCCAGGGCGCCGTGCACGTCCTCGTCGTCGTCGGCCGCCACGAACTCGGCGGACACGACGCGACGTTCGAGCTCGGTCAGCGCGTCCAGCATGCCCGAGAGCTCGGCGTCATCGAGGTATCCCGCCGCCGCGAGCGCACCAGCGTGCGCTCGCGAGCCGGCGATGTCGTACTTCGCGAGCTGCCAGTCGAAGTGCGTCGACTTGGACAGCCGCGCGAGCTCCGGGGACGGCCCGTCGCTGAAGCGACCGCCCCAGAGAGCTCCCGGCGTGGTCACTCCCCCGGACTTCGAGGCGCCCTCGGATGCAGCCATGCTCAGAGTTCCGGCTTGTCGCGGCGAGCCGAGATCTTCGACGGAAGGCTCCACAGCTCGATGAATCCCTTGGCGTGCGACTGGTCGAACGTGTCGCCGGTGTCGTAGGTCGCGAGGCTGTAGTCGTAGAGCGACTCATCCGAACGGCGGCCGGTGACGACCGCGCGACCGCCGTGCAGCGTCATGCGCACCTCGCCGGAGACGTGCTCCTGCGTGTGGTTGATGAACGCGTCCAGCGACCGCTTGAGACCGGAGAACCAGAGCCCGTCGTAGACCAGGTTCGACCACTCGGCCTCGATCCCGCGCTTGAAGCGGGCGACGTCGCGCTCGATCGTCAGGTCCTCGAGGTGCTCGTGCGCCTCGATGAGGGCCAGACCGGCCGGGGACTCGTAGATCTCACGGCTCTTGATGCCGACAAGGCGGTCCTCGACGACGTCGATGCGGCCGACGCCCTGGTCGCCAGCGAGCTTGTTCATGAGCTCGACGACCTGGATGGGCGTCAGCGATTCCCCGTTGATCTTCACCGGGACGCCCTGCTCGAACGTCACCGTGACCTCGGTGGGCTCACGCGTCAGGTCAGGATCCTGCGTGTACGTGTAGAGGTCCTCGATCGGCGGGTTCCACGGGTCCTCGAGGAACCCGGTCTCGACGGCGCGACCCCAGACGTTCTGGTCGATCGAGTACGGGCTCTTCTTCGACTGCTCGATGGGCAGGTTGTGCTCCTGCGCGTACACGATGGCCTTGTCGCGAGTGAGCGCGAGGTCGCGCACGGGTGCGATCGAGGTGAGCTCCGGTGCGACAGCCGCGACCGCCGCTTCGAAGCGGACCTGGTCGTTGCCCTTGCCGGTGCAGCCGTGCGCGATCGAGTCTGCGCCGAGCTCGCGAGCGGTCTTCGCGAGGTGCTTCGCGATGAGCGGGCGGGACAGCGCGGAGACGAGCGGGTAGCGCTTCTGGTAGAGGGCGTTCGCCTTGAGCGCCGGGACGATGTAGTCGCTCGCGAACTCCTCGCGCGCGTCGACGACAACCGATTCGACAGCGCCGCAGTCGAGCGCTCGCTGTCGCACCTGCTCCATGTCCTCACCGGCCTGGCCGACGTCGATCGCGAGAGCGACCACGTCCTTGCCGGTGGCATCCTTCAGCCATCCGATGCCGACGGAGGTATCGAGACCTCCGGAGTATGCGAGAACGACGCGTTCCGTCATCAATGCTCCTAGCGTTTGAGTCGTGTGTTCAGTCTATGTGGGGTGGATGCGCGGGTCAGGCCGCGGCCTTGGCGAGAAGCCAGACGAGCAGCGCCTTCTGGGCGTGGAGGCGGTTCTCCGCCTCATCCCAGATGACCGACTGCGGGCCGTCGATGACGGCTCCGTCGACCTCGTACCCGCGGTCTGCCGGCAGGCAGTGCAGGAAGATCGCGCCGGTGGCGGCGTTCGCCATCGTGGCCTCGGTGACTCGGTAGGCGCTGAGAGCGTCGATGCGGGACTGCTTCTCGTCCTCGCGGCCCATCGAGACCCAGGTGTCGGTCACGACGACGTCTGCCCCCGCGACCAGCGTGTCGATGTCGTCGCCGACCACCACGGAGCCACCCGTCTCGGCGGCGATGCGCTCGGCATCGGCAACGACGTCGGGGCGCGGCTGGAAGCCGACGGGGGCGGCGATGCGAACGTGCATGCCCGCCGTGGCGCAGGCGAGCAGGTAGGAATGCCCCATGTTGCTCTCGCCGTCGCCGAGGAACACCAGCGTGCGGCCGGCTGGGTCGCCGAGGTGCTCGTTGACGGTGAGCAGGTCGGCGAGCAGCTGGCACGGGTGGAAGTCGTCGCTCAGCGCGTTCACGACCGGCACGAGCGCTCCGTTGGCCATCTCCTCCAGGCCGCTCTGCGCATAGGTCCGCCAGACGATGGCTGCGACCTGGCGCTCGAGGACTCTGGCGGTGTCGGACGCCGTCTCCTTGCCGCCGAGCTGGCTGGAGGCGGTCGAGATGATGAGCGGCGAGCCACCGAGCTCGGAGATGCCGACGTGGAACGAGACACGCGTGCGCGTCGAGGTCTTGTCGAAGATCACTGCCACGCTGCGCGGGCCCTCGAGCGGACGTGCTGAGAAGCGGTCGCGCTTGAGCACTGCAGCGAGCTCGAGCACCTCGCGCTGCTCGGCGGGGGTCAGGTCGTCGTCGCGGAGGAAGTGGCGAATCACGGTTTGGCCTTTCGGTGGGTGGAGCGGCGAAGTCGAATCATCGGGCGCTGAGCGGGCAGGTGCACGTGCCTCACGCGGAGACCTTGGTGCCGAAGCCCTCGGTGGTGAAGATCTCCAGCAGCATCGAATGCGGGACACGGCCATCGATGATGGCGGCCTGGTCGACGCCACCCTCGACCGCCTCGATGCAGGCCTGCACCTTCGGGATCATGCCAGCAGAGAGCGTCGGCAGCAGGGCGCGCAGCTCGTCGAGCTTGATCTCCGAGATGAGCGAGTCGAGGTCGGGCCAGTCGCCGTAGAGTCCCGCGACGTCGGTCAGCATGATGAGCTTCGCCGCGCCGAGCGCCTGCGCGAGGGCGGAGGCGGCCCGGTCTGCGTTGATGTTGAGCGCCTTGCGGGGTGAGTCGATGTCGCTCGCGATCGAGGAGATGACGGGGATGCGACCGGCCGCGATATCCGCCTTCACGACCGTGGGGTCGACCGTCTCGATCTCGCCCACGAAGCCGAGGTCGACGGTCTCGCCGTCGATGAGGAGCTTCTTCCGCCGCGCCTGGAAGAGGCCGGCGTCTTCGCCGCTCGTCGCGACGGCGATCGGCGCCCGCTCGTTGATCGCGGCTACGAGCTCCCTGGCGACCTGCCCGCCGAGCACCATGCGGACGATATCCATGGCCTCCTCGCTCGTGACGCGGTAGCCGCCCCTGAACTCGCTCTCGATGCGCAGCTTGCCGAGCATCCGCGAGATGTGAGGTCCGCCGCCGTGCACGATGACCGGCTTGATGCCGGCGTAGCGGAGGAAGGCGATATCCGACGCGAACGCCTCGAAGAGCTCGGCGTCGACCATGGCGTTGCCGCCGAACTTGATGACGAGAACCCGCCCGGCGAACTCCTGCATCCAGGGAAGGGCCTCGATGAGGGTCTCGACCTTGGAGGTCGCCTTCTCGTACAGGTCAGAAGTGGTCATGCTGCCCCTTTCGGGCCGGTCAGAAACCGTCGGGCTGGTCGGGCAGACGCTCGGCGGCTGCCCCGCCTCGCGGGAGTCGCTCGCTCGTCAGGACGAGTAGGCGCTGTTCTCATGCACGTAGTCGTGCGTCAGATCGTTGGTCAGGATGGTCGCTTCGCTCACGCCGGCGTGCAGATCGATGAGCACGCTCGTGTCCCGAGGCGTCAGGTCGACCAGGTCCGCGGACTCGTGGGGCGTCCCCGCCCGGCAGACCATGACCCCGTTGATCGTGACATCGAGCGCCTGGGGGTCGAACTCGGCGTCGGTCGTGCCGACGGCGGCCAGGACGCGTCCCCAGTTCGGGTCGTTGCCGAAGATGGCGGCCTTGAAGAGATTCGAGCGGGCGACCGCCCGGGACGCGTCGAGCGCATCCTGCTCCGTCGCGGCCCCGATCGTCGTGATCGTCACGTCGTGGCTGGCGCCTTCCGCGTCCTGCTGCAGCTGACGGGCGAGGTCAGCGCAGACCTCGGTGAGCACTGTCGTGAAGGCCGCCTCGTCCGGGGTGACGCCGCTCGCCCCAGAGGCCATGAGCGTCACCTGGTCGTTGGTGGACATGCAGCCGTCGGAGTCGACGCGGTCGAAGGTGACCCGGGTCGCGGCGCGGAGTGCCCGGTCCAGCGCCCCGGACTCGAGGTCGGCGTCGGTCGTGATGACGACGAGCATCGTCGCGAGTCCTGGAGCGAGCATGCCAGCCCCCTTGGCCATCGCGCCGATGACGTAGCCGTCACCGTCGCGGACCGAGCGCTTCGGCTTCGAGTCGGTCGTCATGATGGCCAGCGAGGCCTCATCCCCCGCCTCGACCGTCGCTGCCAGCGAATCGGCCGTGAGCTCGACCCCGCGCAGCACGCCGTCGCGGAAGCTCTGGTCGCCCACCCCGATGAGGCCGGTCGAGCAGACGAGCACGTCTCCCGCGCCGATGCCGAGCTTCGCGGCGACGGCCTCGGCCGTCTGGTGCGTGGTCTGGAAACCGAAGGACCCCGTGTAGCAGTTCGCGCCGCCCGAGTTCAGGACGATGGCCGAGATCGAGCCGCCCCTGATGGCCTCCTGGGACCAGAGAATCGGGTTCGCCTTGCAGCGGTTGCTCGTGAAGACCGCGGCGCAGGCCGCGCTCGGCCCGTCGTTGACGACAAGCGCGACGTCTCGACGCCCTTCTGACTTGATGCCTGCCGCGGCTCCTGCCGCGCGGAAACCTGCTGCTGCGGTCACACTCACGGTGCCACTCCGTCCAAGGGAAGACCGAGGGCCTCTTCGAGACCCAGGGCGATGTTCGCTGACTGCACCGCGGCGCCCGCGGTGCCCTTGCCGAGGTTGTCGATCGCCGCGACCGCCACGAAGCGGCCTGCGCGCTCGTCGATGCCGATGCCGATCGAGGCCCGGTTGGAGCCGGTCACGTCGCCCGTGCGCGGCCATTCGCCGTCGGGCAGGAGCTGCACGAACCGCTCAGCCCCGTAGGACTCCTCGTAGGCGGCGCGGAGCTGCGCCGCGTCGACGCCCGCTTCGAGGCGCGCCGTCGTGGTCGCCAGGATGCCGCGTGCCATCGGCACCAGCACGGGCGTGAACGCGAGGCTGACCTCGGCGCCGGCTGCGCGGCGGAGGTTCTGACGTACCTCGGGGTTGTGCCGGTGCTCCCCGGTCACTGCGTAGGGGTTCGCCGAGCCGATGAGCTCGGAGCCGAGCAGCGAGACGGCCGCCTTCTTGCCGGCACCGGACGGGCCGACGGCGAGAACCGCCGTGAGGTCGAGGGGATGCACGAGCCCGCGGTGCATGGCGGGTGCGAGTGCGAGCGTGATCGCCGTGACATTGCAGCCGGGAACGGCGACCCGCGAAGCGCCTCGGAGGTTCGAGCGCTGCTTGTCGGGCGCACCAGCGAGCTCGAGTTCCGGGAGCCCGTACGCCCATGTGCCGAAGAAGTCGCCACCGTAGTACTCGGCCCAGTCTTCCTCGCGCTCCAGACGGTGGTCGGCGCCGCAGTCGATGACCAGCGTGTCGTCGCCGAGCTCGGCGGAGATCGCACCGGACGCGCCGTGCGGCAGCGCCAGGAACACGACGTCGTGGCCGGACAGCACGTCGGCGGTCGTGGGCTCGAGGACCAGGTCCGCGTAGCTCGCAAGGTGAGGGTGCACGCGCAGCAGCCGCTCACCCGCATTCGCATGCGCGGTGACGGTGCGGACCTCGAGTTCGGGGTGCGAGGCGAGAATGCGCAGGAGTTCCCCACCCGCGTACCCGCTCGCCCCAGCTACTGCAACGGAGAAAGCCATGCCGTTCATCCTAGGCCGTGCCACCCCCGCGCGAGTCCGGCCGGCGCGGGCAGACCAGCCCTCGAGCGACGCAGACGGGAATGCGGCGGGCAGCGAGCTCGTTGCACTCGTAGGCTTGACAGGCTGAGACCGTCGACACTCGAGCGTCTGCGGTGCGAGGCCAACGAGAGGACGATGTGACACTGAACACCGAAGACGCAGCTTCATCACTCCAGAGCAGCGCAGCACCCGAGGGCGTCCACGCCCTGAGCGACGCCAGGGTGCTCGAGCTCCGACAGGATTTCCCGATCCTGGATCAAGAGGTGAACGGCACCCCCCTCGTCTACCTCGACTCCGGTGCGACCTCGCAGCGGCCGACTCAGGTCCTCGACGCTGAGCGCCGCTTCCTCGAGACCGAGAACGCCGCCGTGCACCGAGGAGCGCACACGCTCGCCGCGCTCTCGACCGTCGCGTTCGAGGACGCCCGTGAGACCGTCGCGGGCTTCGTCGGCGCGGCACCCGAGCAGATCTCCTGGACCCTCAACGCCACCGACGCGATCAACCTCGTGACGGGCGGCATCCGCATCGCCAGCGCGGGCAGAGGCGGCCCCCGAGCAGAGCGGCTTGCGATCGGCGACGGCGACGAGATCCTCATCACGGAAGCAGAGCACCACGCCAACCTCGTGCCATGGCAGCAGCTCGCCCTGGACACGGGAGCGACGCTCGTCTACGTCCCGGTGAACGACCGGGGCACGTGGAGCGTCGACGATGCCGCAGCTCTCATCTCGAAGCGAACCAAGGTCTTCGCCTTCGCGCACGTCTCCAATGTGACCGGGCTCATCGCCGACGCGAAGCGCCTCACCGAGCTCGCGCACGAGGCCGGCGCCATCGTGGTCCTCGACGCCTGCCAGTCGGTGCCGCACCTGCCGGTCAGCTTCCCGGCGCTCGGCGTCGACTTCGCGGCGTTCTCTGGCCACAAGATGCTCGGCCCCAACGGCGTCGGAGTGCTGTACGGCCGCGCCGAGATGCTGGATGCCCTGCCGCCTGCGCGCACGGGCGGATCGATGATCACCACCGTCACGATGGAGGCCAGCGACTTCATGGCTCCTCCGACGCGCTTCGAAGCCGGCACGCAACCCGTCTCGCAGGTCGTCGCCCTCGCCGAAGCCGTCCGCTACCTCGAAGGGGTCGGCATGGAGGCGGTGGCCGCCCACGAGGCCGAGATGGGCCAGCTCCTCCTCGCGGGCCTCGCAGGCATCCCCGGGATCCGCACGATCGGGGACGAGGTGGGCACCCCGCGCGCCGGGCTCGTGAGCTTCGAGGTGGAGGGGGTCCATTCGCACGACGTGACCCAGTTCCTCGACTCGAAGGGCATCGCGGTCCGCGGCGGGCACCACTGCGCGCAGCCGCTGCACCGCCGACTCGGGCTCACCGCGTCGACCCGCGCGAGCAGCTACCTGTACACGACGCGAGAGGACGTCGACCGACTGCTCTTCGCGGTCGGCCAGGTCCGCGCCTGGTTCGGGGTCGACGCATGAGCGCCCTCGACGGCCTCTACCAGCAGCTCATCCTCGAGCATTCCAAGAAGCGAACGGGCGATGGTCCGCTGCCAGACGCCGACGCCGAGCACTTCGAGCGCAACCCGAGCTGCGGCGACGAGATCACGGTCCGGGTCAAGCTGGATGCTGATGGAACAGGGCTCTCCGAGCTCGCGTGGCAGGGCGATGGCTGCAGCATCTCGATGGCCTCCGCGTCCGTGCTCAGCGAGCTCGCCGTCGGCAAGTCGACGGCGCAGATCGACGAGCTCATCGCCGCATTCCGTCTGATGCTCCGAACTCGCGACGGCTCCGAGCCGGACGAGGATCTGCTCGAGGACGCCGTCGCCTTCCAGGGCGTCTCCAAGTTCGTGATGCGGGTCAAGTGCGCCATGCTCGCGTGGGTCGCCCTGGAGGCGAGCCTCAAGGAGGCTGCGGTCTCCCGCCAGGACTGACCCCGGTCAGGGACCGGGCCGCCGCAGCGTTGCAGCCGACCCGCAGGACACAGAATCGCCCGGCCCCATTGGGGCCGGGCGATTCGCGTCAGCGTGAGCTCAGGCGCGCATGGTGGCGCCGAAGCGCTCGGACGCCAACGCCGCGCCGGCTTCCTTGGCCTCGCTCGCCTCGGAGGCCGTCAGCGTGCGGTCCGTCGCCCGGAACCGGAGCGCGAACGTCAGGCTCTTCTGCCCGTCCTCGAGCCCGGTCCCCCGGTAGTCGTCGACGATCGTCAGCTGCTCGAGCAGCGCACCAGCACCCTCGGTGACGGCGGCGGAGACCTCAGCGGCCGGGACCGCCTCGGCCACGACGAGGCTCAGATCCTGTGTAGCTGCGGGGAAGGTCGAGATGGGCGCTGGAAGCACCTCTCTCCGAGCGAGCTCGATGACCGCGTCGAGGTCGACCTCGAACGCAGCGACCACGCGAGGCAGGTCGGCAGCCTCGGCGATGTCCGGGTGCACCTCGCCGGCGTAGCCGACAACCACCTCGGCAGCCCCGTGGCTCAGGTACAGTTCAGCGCATCGGCCAGGGTGGAAGGCCCTGTGGGCACCCTGTCGCACCTGGATCTCCGCACCGGTCGCCAAGCCGAGCTGGGCGACGAGCTCGAGCGCGTCCTCCCACGACGCCGCAGTCGGCGCGTGCCCCGGGCGCTTCGGCTCGCGGTGACCGAGCACGATGCCGGCGGCGTGCCGCGGCTGCGGCGGGAGCCCAGCCTCCAGCTCCGCGATGCGCTCAGCCGTCGGCCGCACTGCGACCGCGGGAACCTCGTCCACGCCGTAGACCACGCCGGACTCTGGCTTGAAGACCGTTCCCGTCTCGAAGATCGCGAGGTCGGTGAGACCACGCGAGACGTTGCGGTGCGCGATCGTGAGCAGACCGGGCAGCAGACTCGTGCGGAGCCACGCGGCGCGCGGGTCCAGTGGGTTGGCGAGCTTCACAGCAGCCACCTCGCCCGCATCCGCCCGACCGAACGTGACCGTGTCCGTCTCCGCGACGAACGGGTAGCTCTGCACCTCGACAGCCCCGGACGCGGCCAGCACGTCGGCAGCCGCGCGGCGAAGGCGCTGCTCGCGGGTGAGCCCCCGACCCGGAGGCGCGACGGGAAGCCGCGACGGGATGCGCTCGAAGTCGCACAGGCGCCCGATCTCCTCGACGAGGGTGACCGGCTCGGTGAGATCCCCGCGCCAGCTCGGCACCGTCACGCCGAGGAGCCCGTCGGCCTCCTCCCAGACCTCGCAGCCGACGGCACGCAGCGCGCCGATCGTCTCGTCGAGCGTGTAGTCGACGCCCATGATCTTCGAGGCGGCATCGACGGGCAGCGTCAGCGACTCCGGGGCCGGGATCTGCTCGTGCACGCTGCCGGCACGCACCACGCGGCCGCCTGCATGCTCGATGAGCAGCTCCGCGACACGAGCGGCTGCCGGCTGAGCGACGCGAGGGTCGACACGGCGCTCGAAGCGACGCGAGGCCTCGCTCGGCAGCTTGTGGCGGCGCGCGGTGCGCGCGATCGAGATGGGCGAGAACGACGCCGCCTCGATGTAGACGTTCTTCGTCTCGCTGCTGAGCTCGGTCTCCGCTCCCCCCATGACACCAGCGAGCCCGATCGGGCCGCGGTCGTCGGTGATGAGGATGTCCTCGGCGCTCAGCGTGCGCTCCTTGCCGTCGAGGGTCGTGAGCTGCTCGCCCTCGCGCGCACGGCGCACGTGGATGGCGCCGCGCAGCTTGTCGAGGTCGTAGCCGTGGATCGGCTGACCGAGCTCGAGCATGACGTAGTTCGTGATGTCGATCGCGATGCCGAGCGGGCGGATCCCCGCGAGCCGGAGCCGCTGGGACATCCACGTCGGGGTCGCCGCCGTCGCGTCGATGCCCTCGACCACGAGGCCGATGAAGACCGGTGCCATGGGCTGGTCCCGCACGGACGCGTCGTCGTCGATCGTGACCTTGACGCGGACGTCCTGAGCATCCGCGGCGATGCCCTCGCCGAGGAGAGCCTCGAGCTGGGGCCGGAGCGCGGGGTCGGTGAAGGCCACGCCCGTCGCGTTCGAGTACTCGCGGACGAGCCCGCGGATGGACATCGCGTATCCGCGATCGGGGGTGACATTGACCTCGACCGCCTGCTCGGTGAGGCCGAGCAGCTCGATGGCGTCGGTGCCGGGGGCCGCGCTCACGCCGAGCCGCGAGAGCACGATGATGCCGTCATGGTCATCGCCCATCCCGAGTTCAGACTGGGAGGCGATCATGCCGTCGGAGACGTGACCGTAGGTCTTCCGCGCCGCGATCGCGAAGTCTCCGGGAAGGACCGCTCCCGGGAGCGTGACGACGACCGAGTCGCCGACACCGAAGTTGTGTGCGCCGCAGACGATGCCACGCACGTCCGCGCCGCCGTCTGCGGCGAGCTGTCCTTCTGGCGCGACGCGCACCTGGCACCAGTTGATGGTCTTGCCGTTCGACTGCGGCTCCGGCTCGGCCGAGAGCACCTCGCCGACCACGATCGGACCCTGCAGCTGGGTGCCGTGCACGGCTTCGTCTTCGAGCCCGACGCGCACGAAGGCGTCGAGCACCGACGCGGGAGAGGCCGAGGCCGGGATCTCCGCGTACTCACGGAGCCAAGAGAGTGGAGCGCGCATCAGATGTGACTTTCGTTGAGAGGAGCAGAGGGAGCACGCACGGCTAGATCACCATTCCGAACTGGGTGCTGAAGCGGACGTCGCCCTCGACCATGTCGCGCATGTCGGTCAGCGCGTTGCGGAACATGAGGGTGCGCTCGACGCCCATGCCGAAGGCGAAGCCCTGATACTCCTCAGGGTCGACGCCAGCGGCGAGCAGCACGTTGGGGTGCACCATGCCGCAGCCGCCCCACTCGATCCACCGCGGGCCGCCCTTCGCGCCGGGATGCCAGATGTCCATCTCTGCGCTCGGCTCCGTGAAGGGGAAGTAGTTGTTGCGCAGGCGGATGCGAGCCTCGTCGCCGAACATCGAGGTCGCGAAGTGCTCCAGCGTGCCGCGGAGGTGCGCCATCGTGAGCCCTTTGTCGATCGCGATGCCCTCGAACTGCGTGAAGACGGGCGTGTGCGTCGCGTCCAGCTCGTCGGTGCGGTACGTGCGGCCAGGGGCCAGCACGTAGAGGGGGACGCCGCGCTCGACGAGCGAGCGCATCTGCACGGGAGACGTGTGCGTGCGCAGAACGAGGTGGCGGTCTGCCGGCTCGACGAAGAACGTGTCCTGCATGGCGCGGGCGGGATGGTCCGCGTCGAAGTTGAGCGAGTCGAAGTTGAACCACTCGCTCTCGAGCTCCGGGCCTTCCGCGATCTCCCACCCCATGCCGACGAAGATGTCGCTCACGCGGTCCTGCAGCACGGTGAGCGGATGCCTCGCTCCGGTCGCGCGTGCCGGCCGTGCGACGGTGACGTCGACGGCTTCTGCAGCGAGACGCTCGGAGGCCTCCGCAGCTGCCAGCTCGCTCTCGCGCTCGGCGAAGGCGGCGTTGACGCGGGTGCGGGCCTGCCCGATGAGCTGGCCCGCTTCCTTCTTGCTCTCCTTCGGCACGGCCCGCATGGCGGCGTTCAGCGATGCGATCGCAGAGCCCTCCGCCAGATGCTCGGCGCGCACGCGCTTGAGTGCTGTCAGGTCGGGCGCCGCGTCGATGGCGGCGAGCGCCGCTTCGACCGCGGAGCCGACGGCTTCCTGCGTGATGGGGTTCGATGAGGCGTCAGACACAAGTGTCGAGTTTAGCGAACCGCGTGCGCAACGGCTCCAGCATGTGGAAACACGCTTTCTCACCCCGTGAGAGAGGCCGCCTCGACGACTCGGCGGGAATCTGCGTTCCTCTCGCGCGACGCCAGAGATCCGCGAGAATCCGGCGATCTTCCAGGCTCGCGGTGTACCCATGAGCACCGAAATCCTGGCAGGGAAGCACCGATCAGGTAACCATCTCGTTTCGAAAGCGAGAAATAGGCGACGACGGAGTCTGACGCTGTGGTGGAATCGCACCATGCAAAATCAGAGCGAGCACCTCGTCGTCGTAGACCACGTCGAGAAGCACTACGGTGAATTCCACGCCCTGAAGGACATCAACCTCAGCGTCGAGCGCGGTCAGGTCGTCGTCGTCATCGGACCGTCCGGTTCCGGCAAGTCGACCCTCTGCCGCACCATCAATCGACTCGAGACGATCACCTCGGGAGAGATCCGCATCGACGGGAAGGTGCTTCCCAAGGAAGGGAAGGCACTCGCCGCGCTGCGGGCCGACGTCGGGATGGTCTTCCAGTCCTTCAACCTCTTCGCCCACAAGACCATCCTCGAGAACGTCGCTCTCGGTCCCATCAAGGTCCGCAAGCTCTCGAGGGCCGACGCAGAGAAAGAGGCAAAGGCGCTTCTCGATCGAGTCGGCATCGGTCACCAGGCCGCGAAGTTCCCCGCGCAGCTGTCCGGTGGGCAGCAGCAGCGTGTCGCCATCGCGCGCGCCCTCGCGATGAAGCCGAAGGTCATGCTCTTCGACGAGCCCACGAGCGCGCTCGACCCCGAGATGATCAACGAGGTCCTGGACGTCATGGTCGATCTCGCCAAGGAGGGCATGACGATGATCGTCGTGACCCACGAGATGGGCTTCGCCCGCAAGGCGGCCGACCGCGTCGTCTTCATGGCCGACGGCCAGATCCTGGAAGACCAGTCGCCGGAGGACTTCTTCACGCATCCGAAGACCGACCGCGCCAAGGACTTCCTCTCCAAGCTCATCACCCACTGATCGTCGGCGCAGACCCCGCATCGACGCTCACGCAAGACGCAACAGACTTCCAACAGAAGGAGAAGAAATGCGAAAGACCAAGCTCAGCGCCATTCTCGGCGCAGGCATCCTGGCCTCGCTCGTACTGACCGGCTGCGCCGAGGGCGCTCCGCCCGCTGCAGGCGGCGGCGAAGGCACCACGACCGGTGAAGCACCCGTCTTCGAGGTCGCGACGGACGTCACGATCGAGGGATCGCCCACGTTCGACGCCATCAAGGCACGCGGCGACAAGGTCGTCGTCGGTGTCAAGGAAGACCAGCCGAACCTCGGCTACCTCGACGCCGTCACCGGTGAGCGCACCGGCTTCGACGTCGACGTCGCACGCTGGATCGCCGCATCGCTCGGTGTCACCGAAGAGAACATCGAGTTCAAGCCGATCGCCTCCGCCAACCGCGAGCAGGCGATCTCCAACGGCGACATCGACTACTACGTCGGCACGTACTCGATCACCGACAAGCGCAAGGACCAGATCGACTTCGCCGGTCCGTACTTCGAGACCGGCCAGGGCCTGCTCGTCGGCGCGGACTCCGACATCACCGGAGTCGACTCGCTCGTCGCCGGCGTCACGGTCTGCTCTGCGACGGGTTCGACCCCGATCCAGAACATCAAGGACAACTACCCGGAGGTCACGACCACCGAGTTCGACACGTACTCGCAGTGCGTCGACCAGCTGATCAACGGCCAGGTCGATGCGGTCACGACTGACGAGGCCATCCTGATCGGCTACGCCGCCCAGGACCCCGACAACCTCAAGGTCGTCGGCGAGCCCTTCAGCGAGGAGCTCTACGGCATCGGACTCGCCAAGGGCGATGACGCCCTCCGCGACCACATCAACACCACCCTCGAAGAGGGCGGCGACGTGTGGCAGGCGATCTTCGACTACAACCTCGGCTCGTCCGGAACCACGGTCACGCAGCCAGCGGTCGACCGCTACTAATCCCACAGGCGAGCGGCGGCGAGACACACTCTCGCCGCCGCTCGTTCGCACCTAGGGCGCCTTGCGCCCTGTCTCAGAAAGGAAGGCGAGCGTGTTCGATATCTTCACGAACCACCTCGACCTGTGGAGTGAGGCCCTTCTGGGGACGCTCATCCTCTTCTTCGGGGGCGCGCTCCTCGCGCTCGTCCTCGGCTTCATCGTGGGTGCCATGCGAGTCTCGCCGGTCCCGATCGCGCGGGCGGTCGGCGCCGCCTACGTCAACCTCGTGCGCAACACCCCGCTCACCCTCGTGTTCTTCATCTTCGTCTTCGCGGTGCCCGTCCTCTTCCCCATGGGCCGCACCGACTACCTGCTGCTCGGCGTCCTCGCGCTGGGCGTCTACACCGCCACGTATGTCGCCGAGGTGCTCCGAAGCGGCATCAACACCGTCCCTGTCGGCCAGGCAGAGGCCGCGCGAGCCATCGGCCTCCCCTTCGGGCAGGTCATGACCCTCATCGTGCTCCCCCAGGCAGCACGCGCCGTTGTCCCGCCCATGATGAGCGTCCTCATCGCACTGCTGAAGAACACCACCGTCGCTGCTGGGTTCTCCGCCGTCAACCTGGGCATCATCCGCGCCAACATGAGCGAGCGAGGTGAGAACGCGATGGAGGTGCTCATCTGGGTCGCCATCGTCTTCATCGTCCTCGTGCTGCTGCTCTCGTGGGTGCAGAACGCGCTCGAACGCCACTGGAAGGTTGCCCGATGAGCCAGACCTCTGTTCTCTACGATGTCCCAGGCCCCCGCGCGCTCGCTCGCAACAAGCTGCTCGGGATCGCGACGGTCGTCGTCATCGTCGCCCTCGTCGCCTTCCTCGTCTACCGCCTCAGCGCAACGGGCAACCTGAGCGCCGACAAGTGGCAGATCTTCGGCTACGCGGCTATCTGGACGCAGATCGCGGAGGCGCTCTGGGCCACGCTCAGCGCCTTCCTGGTCGCAGCCGTTGGTGCCTTGGCGCTCGGATTCGTCCTCGCCATCGGCCGCCTGTCGGACCACGCGTGGGTCCGCATCCCGTTCACGGTCGTGGTCGAGGGTCTCCGTGCGATCCCCGTCCTCATCCTCATGATGCTCATGTACTACGGCCTGCCGGCCATCGGCATCAAGATGGAGCCGTTCTGGGCCGTCGTCATCGCGCTCATCGCCTACAACGGCTCGGTGCTCTCCGAGGTCATCCGAAGCGGCGTGCAGTCGCTCCCGAGCGGTCAGGCTGAAGCCGGATACGCCATCGGCCTCCGCAAGAGCGGCGTCATGCAGATCATCCTGCTCCCGCAGGCGATCCGCGCGATGCTGCCCGTCATCATCGCGCAGCTGGTCGTGACCCTGAAGGACACGGCTCTCGGCTCGATCATCACGTACAACGAGCTGCTCTACATGGCGAAGCTCATCGGCGGCCAGGCGGATTACGGTCGCCCGTACATTCCCGTCACGATCGTCATCGGCGCCGTCTACATCGCCACCTGCGTGCTGCTGTCCTGGCTCGCGACCGTGGTGCAGAAGCGCATCTCGCAGAACCCGAAGGTCATCGCGGGCGCCGCCCCAGAGCCCGTCACCAATGCGGGCAATGTGACCGACACGGAGCTGATCCTCGTGCAGCAGTCCGACGTGCTCGAGCTCGAAGAGGAAGCTCGCCAGAAGACGAAGCACGATCAGGCGGAAGCGCAGCGCCAGATCGATCTGCGCAAGCAGGGCGACGGAGACCGCGTCTAGGCGCGCGCTCCGCAGGAAAGCTCCCCGCGGGCCGGCACCGAGAGTCTCTCGGCACCGGCCCGCGGGGAGTTCTCCGTTTCTCGAGAGGTTCCCCGTCTCCTGGGAAGTCAGCGCCGTCCCCCGACGCGCCGCTGCACCGACAGAGGCGACTAGCCTGTACCGGATGCGCGCTGAGCCCGGACTTCGAGAACTGCTGCGACTCTGGGAGTTCGTGCGGCCGGTCAGATGGAGCCTCTTCGCCGGCTTCGCCTCGGCCCTGACCGCAGCCGGGCTGAGCCTCGTCGGACCGCAGATCATCCGCCTCATCGTCGATGGCCCCGTCTCCTCCGGCGAGCGGGCGGCCGTCATCTGGGGCTCGCTCGCGCTCCTCGCCGTCGGCTGCTTCGAGGCGCTCCTCTGGTACCTGCGCCGAATCTTCGTGCTCACGCCCATGGTCGGCGTTGAACGACGCGTGCGGGATCAGCTCTTCGCGCGCCTGCAGGACCTGCCGGCGGCCTTCCACGACGAGTGGGAGGCAGGCCAGCTCCTGTCGAGATCATCCGTCGACCTCAACCGGATACGCCGGTGGCTCGCGTTCGGCCTCATCATGCTGAGCGTCAACCTGCTCACGGTCGTCGCCGGCATCGGCGTGCTCCTCTGGCTCGATCCGGTGCTCGGCTGCCTCTACGCGGTGTTCAGCATCCCAACTGCCCTCATCACCCTTCGCTTCCAGCGCGTCTACGGACATCTCTCCCGGCGCAGCCAGGACCAGGCCGGGGCGCTCGCGACGACGGTCGGCGAGGCGGCGAAGGGGATCCGGGTCATCAAGGCCTTCGGCCGTGGCGGAGAGTTCCTCGAGTCGTTCCGCGAGGAGGCGCAGGCGCTGCGTGAGACCGAGCTCGAGAAGGCCCGCCGCCAGGCCGACATGCGCTCGTGGCTCATCCTGCTCCCCCAGCTCGCCGTCGCCACCTCGCTCGCCCTCGGTGTGATCGCCGTCGCCGACGGCAGGCTCACGATCGGCGCGCTCTCCGCGTTCCTCTTCACGGCGCTCATGCTCGCCTGGCCGGTCCGCTCCCTCGGCTTCCTCTTCGCCGACACCCTCGACGCGGCGGCGTCGACGACCCGTGTCTTCGAGGTCCTCGACACTGCGACTGCAGTCTCCGACCCGGAGCACCCGCTCCCCGTTCCGGACGGGCCTGGGGTCCTCGAGTTCCGGGATGTGCGCTTCGCCTTCCCGGATGCGCCGGACGGAGACGAGGTGCTGCGAGGCATCGACCTCACCCTCGTGCCCGGCGAGACCCTTGCGCTCGTGGGCGCGACCGGGAGCGGCAAGAGCCTGCTGAGCGAGCTCGCCGTGCGCCTCCACGATCCGACAGCTGGCGAGGTGCGGCTCGACGGCACCGACATCCGCCGTCTCCGCCGAGACGACCTCAGGGGCCACGTGGCCATCGCCTTCGAGCAGCCTCTGCTCTTCTCGGCCAGCGTCAGAGACAACGTCGCCCTCGGCCGACCGGACGCGAGCGACGACGAGGTGCGGGAGGCCCTGACCGTCGCGCAGGCCGGCTTCGCGCTCGAGCTCCCGGAAGGCCTCGAGACCCTCATCGGGGAAGAGGGGCACAGCCTCTCGGGAGGCCAACGGCAGCGCCTTGCGCTCGCCCGCGCCATCCTCGCGCGCCCCCGCGTCCTCGTCCTGGACGACCCGCTCTCGGCCGTCGACGTGCGCACCGAGACCCTCGCGACCGAGGCCCTCCGGTCGGCTCTCTCCGGCGTGACGACCCTCGTGGTCGCGCACCGGTCATCCACCGTCGCCCTCGCCGACCGGGTCGCCGTCCTCGTCGACGGTCGCATCACGGCCCTGGGCGAGCACCGCGAGCTGCTCGCAGCCGACCCCGTGTACCGGGGCCTGCTCTGGCAGGGCGACCACGTCGATGAGGTGGTCGCGTGACCGAGCCCAGCGCTGCTGCACCCCTCGGGGTGCGGGTCGAGCACCTCACGAGCGTCGACCGCGACACTGCCAGACTGCTCCGACGGCGCTCGCTTCGGCTCATGGGCCAGCTCCTCGCCCCGCACAAGGCACGCCTCGTGTGGCTGGGGGTGCTCGTCCTCATCAGCCAGGCGGCGTCGGCTGCCGGGCCTCTGCTGCTCTCGCAGGCCATCGACACGGGGCTTCCCACGCTGCTCGACGGCGACGCGGCCCCGTTCCTGGTCATCGTCGTCGCTCTGGTCCTCGCGACGATCACCGACGCCGGACTCTCCAACCTCTTCACCCGGAATGCCGCAGCGCTCAGCCAGCGTGTGCTCCTGCGAGTCCGGACCCTGCTCTTCGAGCACACGGGGCGTCTCGGCCTCGATTTCCACCAGCGCTACACGTCCGGGCGAGTCATCAGCCGCCAGACGAACGACGTCGATGCGGTCGCCGAGCTCCTCGAGTCCGGCTTCGGCGACCTGGTCAACGCCGTCGCGCGGATGGCATTCATCGCGGCGGCCCTGCTCATCCTCGACCCGTTGTCGGCCCTCGTGGCGTTCGCGGTCTTCGTGCCGGTCGTGCTGGTCACCCGACGGTTCCAGGTCGTCTCCTCACGCCTCTACCGCGAGTCGAGCGAACGCTCCGCGCGCCTCATCGTGCGCTTCGTCGAGACCATCACGGGCATCCGCGCCATGCAGGCCTTCCGCGCCGAATCGCGAAACGCGGACGTGTACGGCGGACTCAACGGCGCCTACACCGACACCGGTCGGCGAACCGCGATGGCGTTCGGCAATCTCTTCACCGGCATCGAGCTCATCAGCAGCATCGGCCTCGCGGTACTGGTGCTCGTCAATGGCCTCCGCACGCTCGAGGGCAGCATCGGCGTCGGCGTCCTCGTCGCAGCCGCGCTGTACCTCGTGCAGCTCTTCCAGCCGATGGAGGCCGTCGGCATGTTCGCGAACACCTTCCAGTCCGCAGTCGCGGCCCTGGAGAAGATCTCGGGCGTGCTCGAGGAAGAGCCAAGCGTCGCGGCACCCGCCCGAGATGCCAAGCAGGATCCGGCCCGACGGACGGCGGACCACCGCGGTGTCACCGAGCCCGGTGACATCGCCCTCCGTGGCACCGCGTTCTCCTACGGAGACGGACCACTTGTGCTGCAGCGTGTCGACCTGCACATCCCCGCCGGGCAGACCGTTGCGATCGTCGGCCCGACCGGGGCGGGGAAGACCACGCTGGCGAGCATCATCGCCCGATTCGCGGACCCGACGCAGGGGCAAGCGCTCCTCGATGGCGTCGACCTCCGCGACATCCCGGACAGCGAGCTTCGACGACGCGTCATCACGGTCACGCAGGACCCCTTCCTGTTCCAGGGCACCGTCGCCTCCAACATCGGGCTCGGGCGGCCGGGCGCGAGCCGCCAGGAGATCGAGGACGCCGCGAAGCTCATCGGCGCCGACCCGTTCATCCGACGCATGCCGAACGGCTACGACACCGACCTGAGCCACCGCGGAGTGAAGCTCTCGGCCGGGCAGCGCCAGCTCATCTCCTTCGCCCGCGCCTTCGTGGCCGATCCGGAGGTGCTCATCCTCGACGAGGCCACGAGCTCCCTCGATATCCCGAGCGAGCGAGCCGTCCAGAAGGCGCTCGGCACCCTCCTGCACGACCGCACGGCCGTCATCATCGCCCACCGCCTGTCGACCGTCAACGACGCCGACCGCGTGCTGGTCCTCGATGGCGGAGCGATCGTGGAGGACGGCTCCCCCGCAGATCTCGTGGCCCGTGGGGGGCGCTACGCCGAGCTGCACAGCGCCTGGCTGTCATCGCTCGACAGCGACTGACGTGAACGCCCCGCCACTCCCGCGACGCGAGCAGGATGCCCCGAACCCGACTGACATCCGCTGAGGACTCAGTCAGGCTCGCTGCCACGCAGACAGCCAGACAGCCAGACGCGCCGACGCGCAGGCGCGCAGAGATACGGAGACGCCCGGGCCGCTCGACGCGAGTATCGCGAAGAGGCCCGGGCGTCCAGGTGCGCTGCGGTCAGGCGCGCTGCGCGAACGCGCTCTCGTACAGGCAGACGGAAGCCGCGGTCGCGAGGTTCATCGACTCCGCTCGCCCGTAGATCGGCACGCTCATGGTCGCGTCTGCATACGCGAGCTGCTCGGCGTCGAGGCCGCGAGCCTCGTTCCCGAAGAGCCAGGCGGTCGGCTGCGCCAGCTCGCCGGCGTCACGAGCCGACAGCAGGTCCGAGCCGTCGATGTCGGCGGCGACGATACGGAGACCAGCGTCGCGAGCGCGCGAGGTGGCGACGTCCAGGGTCACCTCGACGGCGATCGGCAGGTGGAAGATGGAGCCGGTGCTCGAACGCACGACCTTCGAGTTGTAGAGGTCCACGGTCCGGCCCGTGAGGATCACCGCGTCGGCACCCGCAGCGTCGGCCGCTCGGATGATCGTGCCCAGGTTGCCCGGGTCGCGCACCTCCTCGAGGATCGCGACGAGCTTCGGCGAACCGCTCAGCGCATCCCGAATGGAAGCGGGGAACTGACGGCACACGGCGATGACGCCCTGCGGGGTCCGCGTGTCCGCCATCGCGTCGATGGCCTCCTCGCTCGCGAAGTCGACCTCGAGCTGGGCCTCCTCGGCAAGGCCACGCAGCTCGGAGTGACGCTCGAGCGCCGTGGGCGTGACGAACAGCTCCTCGATGAGCTCTGGGCGCGAGACCAGTGCCTCGCGGACCGCCTGGGGGCCCTCGATGACGAAGAGGCCAGTCTCCTGACGCTCCGACTTCTGCGCGAGCTTCCTGACGTCCTTGACGCGCGCGTTGCGCGGGCTCTCGATCATGGTGTCGACTTCTTCCTGCGCGCGAGGCGCTGCGTTGCTTGAGTGGATGCTCATCGAGCCAGGTGCAGATGCAGAGTGCAGGCCCTAAGAAAAGAACATGCGGCCGAGAGCTGGACTCTCGACCGCATGTTCATGCGGCCGGCACACTCAGAGAGCGAATCGGGCCGCGGTGGTGACTAGGCCGCTGCGCGCGGAGCCGACGTGTCGGCCGGGAGCGCCTGCTTGGCTGCCTCGACGAGACCGGCGAACGTCGCGGGCTCGTTCACGGCGAGCTCAGCGAGGATACGGCGGTCGACCTCGATGCCAGCAAGGCCGAGGCCCTGGATGAAGCGGTTGTACGTGAGGCCGTTCGCACGGGATCCGGCGTTGATGCGCTGGATCCAGAGGCGACGGAACTCGCCCTTCTTGGCGCGGCGGTCACGGTAGGAGTAGACCATCGAGTGGATGACCTGCTCCTTGGCCTTGCGGTACAGGCGCGAGCGCTGTCCACGGTAGCCGGATGCGCGCTCAAGGATGACGCGACGCTTCTTATGGGCGTTTACTGCCCGCTTTACACGTGCCATGTGTGTTGATTCTCCTCAGTAAGTGTGGGTGCGGGCGGCTTAGTGGCCGAGCAGCTTCTTGGCGACCTTGGCGTCTGCCTTGGAGAGCAGCTGGTCCTGGTTCAGGCGAGCCTTGCGACCCGGCGACTTGACCTCGAGGTTGTGGCGAAGGCCGGCCTGCTGCTTCATGAGCTTGCCGCTTCCCGTGACCTTGAAGCGCTTCTTGGCGCCCGAGTGGGTCTTCTGCTTCGGCATTAGTTCTCCTCTGTGGTTGCAGACTCTGGTACAGACTCTGTTGCAGCTTCATCTGCAGATTCATTCGCAGCTTCGCCAGTTGACGGCTGCCCGTGCTTGGCCGCTCGAGACGCCTCGCGGGCCGCATTCCGCTTCGCGGAAGCGTCAGCCTTGACGTCGGACTTGTTTCGGAACGGGCCGATGATCATGACCATGTTGCGGCCATCGATCATGGGGTTTGACTCGACAGTGCCGTACTCCGAGACTTCCTCGGCGAAACGCTGGAGGAGGCGCACACCCATCTCCGGGCGCGACTGCTCGCGGCCGCGGAACTGGATCATGGCCTTCACCTTGTCACCGTCTTCGAGGAAGCCGATGGCGCGCTTGCGCTTGGTCTCGTAGTCGTGGGCGTCGATCTTCAGACGGAAACGGACCTCTTTGAGGACGGTGTTCGCCTGGTTGCGACGCGCTTCCTTCGCCTTCTGGGCGGCCTCGTACTTGAACTTCCCGTAATCCATGATCTTGGCGACGGGGGGCTTCGAGTTGGGGGCGACCTCGACGAGGTCGAGCTCAGACTCCTGCGCGAGGCGCAGCGCCATCTCGAGCTTGACTACTCCGACCTGCTCACCGCCCGGGCCGACAAGGCGGACTTCACTGGCACGGATGCGGTCATTGGTACGTGGTTCGCTGATGGAAGGCTCCTGACTTCACTGAATGTGGAAAGGAGGCGTCACACCAACCACGCTGCGCTCGCAGCGTGTTTCCACCCATCGCCACCGAGCCTGCGCATCCTGCAGCGAGTGCAGTTCGTGCGAACTCTGTGACCTCTTCCTGCACAGCCGCGAGGCCGGGCAAGGAAGGGAGTGGAGCAACCCGGTAACCTACGTAGAGCGGTTTGCGCGGGTGGGACGAATCCTCTTTCGTGGCCTCTGCACAGCAGAAACCGCTCGCCACATTACCAGAACTCCGGACAAAGGACCAGCGTGACCGACGCCTCACTCGAAAACCCCTCCGCAGCCGAGCCAGAGTACGGTGATCTGCGTCGCGACATCGGCGAAGTCCCGGCCGTCGAGCTCATCACGACAACCGCCGTCCACCTCATGAGCGCCGCCGCAGTCGCGTGCGGCCTGGACGAGGACAGCGGCGACGACGAGCTCGACCTCGACGAGGCCCGCAAGCTCATCTCGGCGCTCGCAGGCCTGCTCACCGCGAGCCTCCCCTACCTGGGCGACCACCACGCGCGCCCCCTGCGCGACGGCCTGCGCTCGCTGCAGCTCGCGTTCCGCGAGGCATCCGAGCACCCGGACCCCGTCGGCAAGGGGCCAGGCGAGGACCTCACCGGCCCCGTCTACGGCTGAGTTCGGACCACGCGACCACGGCCCGCTTGCCGAGCCTTCGGGCCGTCGAGCGGGCTTCGTCGATTCGTGGGTCGACCTCCGGGCGTTCAGCGGCCTTCGGCGGGCCCGACCAGTTCCGCGACGATAGCCGCCGAGAGGGTCACGAGCGGAAGTCCCCCGCCCGGGTGCGAGGAACCGCCAACGAGGTACAGCCCATCGACGGGCTGACGGTTAGCCGGCCGCAGGAAGGACGCCTTCGCGCCGTTCGACGCCGTCCCGTAGATCGAGCCTCCGGGAGAGAGCGTGTCGCGCTCGATGTCAGCCGGGGTGCGGATGCGCATCCACCTCACGTGCGGCCGCACGTCGAGGCCTCGTTCGGCCATGAGCTCCAGCAGCGACTCCGCGTAGCGGTCGGCGAGCCCCGGCTCGTCCCAGTCGACACCGTGCTCCGGGTCATGCCTTGGGGCATTGACGAGGACGAACCAGGCGCCGCTGTGCGGCCCCGGAACGGTCGCCGGATCCTGCGGCGCCGAGACGTAGATCGTGGGCCGCTCGACCGGCCTCGGCCCGGACCCCGCGTGCGCCCCGACGCCGAAGACCGCATCGAACTCGGCGTCGTAGTCCTCGGCGAAGAGCACCCTGTGGTGCGTCGCCTCGTCGTGCGCGAAGCTCGCACGCTCGAGGTCGTCGAGGGCGAGGAGCATGACGAAGCCCGAGAGCGAGGGGTCGAGCTTCTCGTGGCTCCTGGCGGCGCGCCTGGCCCCCTCGCTGTGCAGCAGCTCCCCGTAGACGGACTGGGCGTCGGCGTTCGCGACGACGACGTCCGCGGCGAGACGCTCCCCCTCGCTCGTCTCGACCCCGGAGACCCTGGCGCCTTCCTGGAGGATGCGGGCGACCCTGACCCCGGTGCGAATGCGCGCCCCGCACTCCACGGCACGTTCGGCGATGGCCTCCCCGAGCCGCCAGAGGCCACCTGGCACGTACCAGGAGCCGTAGGCCTGCTCGGCATACGGCACCGTCGCGAGCGCAGACGGCGCCCGCCTCGGGTCCGACCCCGTGTACGTCGCGTAGCGATCCAGGAGTGCGCGCAGGCGAGGGTCCGAGAGGTCGCGCTCGCCGAACCCGCGCAAACTGCGCCACGGGGCCACCCGTGCGAGCGACAGCGGATTCACGGCGAGCGACGCGATCCCGGCCGCATCGATGGGCGATTCCAGGAAAGGACCCCTGGCGATGTCCCAGACGCGCTCCGAGCGCTCGAGGAAGCGCGCCCACTGCTGCCCGGTCCCCGCACCGAGCGCGGCGTCGAGCGCAGCGGGGATCTCCTCGATCCGTCCGGGCATGTCGAGCTCGCTGCCGTCGGCGAACCGGTACCGGCAGGCGACCTCGAGTCGGCGGAGCTCGACGACCGACTCGATCGACGCCCCCGTCTCCGCGAACAGCTCGGCGAAGACGTACGGCATGGTCACGAGCGACGGACCGGTGTCGAAGAGGAAGCCGTCATGCTCGAGGGTGCCGAGCTTGCCCCCGACCTTCTCGGCCTGCTCGAGCACCGTGACGTCGTGGCCCAGCGCGGAGAGGCGGGCTGCCACGGCGAGCCCGCCGACCCCCGCCCCGATCACCGCGACCGTGCTCATCGCGGGGAGTCCCCCGTGTGCGCCCCGGAAGCCACGAGGGAGCGCTCGGCTCTCCTCGCCCGCCAGTCGCGCAGCAGCACGGCGACAAGCGGGATCGCGATAGCACCCATGATCAGGCCGCCGACGAGAGCCACGCTCGGTCGCTCGAAGAACGTGAGGTTGCCGACGACGCACGTCGCGTACGTCCACAGGTAGACCGTGAAGGGTGCCGCGTCGCTCGGTGCGCCGTCGACCTTCTGCGAGCGAGCGGCGACGGCGTCGATGAGCCCGCAGATGATGAGCGAGACCAGGTACCAGCCGAGGAAGTTCGTGAGCGGGATGCCGTCGACGCCGGGGATCCCCGGGTCAGGGTGCTTCCAGCCCCAGTGCCCCGAATCGACCATCTGGGGGTCGAGGAAGACATCCCAGGCGGTGAGCGCCCACGCGGCCACGGCGACGCGCACGATACGCCGCAGCGCGCCAGGCGCCGTGCCGATGAGTCTCCGCGCGATGATGACCGCGGGGTAGGCGATCGTCACCCAGGCGAGGGGCACGATGAGCGGCACCTCGAAGAGCGAGAAGCCGAGCGACGGCGTGTAGATGTACTGTCCGAACGGGAAGCTCGTGGCCACACCGACGACTTCCGCGAAGAAGCCGATCGCGGCGGCGGCGAGCAGCACGGAGGCGAACCGCGGCCCGCGGGTCGCCCAGGCGTGGAGCACCCCGGTGGCGGCGAGCAGGGCGACGCTCGCGATGGTCAGCGGCACGGTGCCGCCGCCGGTGAAGGCGAACAGGCTCTGGACGAACATGCCTGCTGCGAGTGTCACCCACATGAGTCGTCGTGTGATGGCGGTCATCTTGAGTCCGTTCCTCTCGGTCGTGGCTCTGGATCTGCGTCGTCTGACGTTCTGGCGGATGGTGGCCCGCTCTTCGCGGAGGAGGTCATGCAGTCGTGGCCGACCAGCCCTCGACGGCATCGACCGCGAAACGCGCGAACAGCTCCTCGGCGAACCATCCGCCCGCTCGGCTGTCGGCCATGGCGGCTCTGTGCGATGGTGCACCGCTGATGAAGGCGCGAAGCGCCGGCTCGGACTCCCAGAGGGTGAAGGTGCCGAGGAGGCCTGCTGGCAGCTCGCCCATCCCGAACGCGAGACCGAGACCGCGCGACCTCGCGCGGAGGAGTTCGGCAGCGATGGGTGGCACGGTCCCCGTGAAGCGCGGCACCGACGAGGCCCGGATCCGCGCCCGCGTGATGACGGCCACCCGCTGCCCCTCCTCGGCCTCCGCGACGGCGGGCCCGAACGGCTCGCGACCTCCCCAGAGGCCGACCGAGCGAATGGCGCGCATCCGCACTCTGAGTCGCTCCCGCGAGCGTGCGTCCCACGCACCCACGAGGGCCCCTCGATCGAACGCGTCCGCAGCCTCGAGCGACTCCCAGGCGGCGACCAGCGCCCAATGCCCGAGGTCGGCGTCGCGCGAGGAGAAGCTCGTCGCCCGCGCCGTGCCCATGACACGCGCGAATCGCAGACCCTCCGGACGTCGACGGCCCAGGAGGTGCAGCGTGGTCTTCGCGGTCAGCGAGAGGCCGGCGCTCGCGCTGCCGGTTCCCCAGAGGTGGACGGTGGTGACCGTCACCGGCGGTCGACCTCGAGGGGGCCAGCGCTCCGGTCGCCCCGCACGTGCTTGAGCACCAGCTCGGCGCTGATCAGGCACATCGGGACGCCCACGCCGGGGTTGACGGTCGCGCCCGCGTAGTAGAGCCCCTTGACCTTCGGGGACGCGTTGCCGGCACGCAGCATGGCCGACTGGGCGAGCTCATGCGACGGGCCGAGGATGCCGCCACGCCAGGAGTTGTAGTCGTGCACGAAATCGGCGGGGCCGAGCGTCCGGCGAACCACGATGCGGCGCTCCAGGTCGGAGACTCCCGTCCATTCGGCGAGCTGGGAGATCGCGAGATCGGCGATCCGCTCGACCTCTGCATCTCCCGCCCCATCTGCTCCTCCCCCACCGATGCTCTCCTCGCCCTTGACCGGGATGAGCAGGAACAGGTTCTCGTGCCCTTCCGGCGCAACTGCCGAATCCGTGGCGCTCGGCTTGCAGACGTAGACGGAGACCGGGTCAGGCAGGGCGACGCCCTCGCCGAAGATGGCGTCGAAGTTCTCCCCCCACTCCTTCGTGAGCAGCAGCGAGTGGTGCGGCAGGGCGGGCAGCTCGCCCTCGACGCCGAGCATCACCAGCACGGCGCCCGGACCCGACGAGGTGCGCTTCCACACGCGCTCCGGGTAGCTGCGGTACCGCTCTGGCAGCAGCCGCGTCTCCGTGTGATGCAGGTCAGCGGCGGAGACGACGACCTCCACGTCCTCGAAGTGCCGCTGCCCGTCAGCGTCGCGCCAGTGCACGCCACGGCTCCAGCCATGCGCCACGGCGATGTCCGTGACCTCGGCCTCGAGCCGGAACTCGACGCCGGCGTCCACGGCGAGCCGGTGCAGCGCATCTACCACGGCGGTGAAGCCGCCCATGGGGTACTGCACGCCCTCGACGAGATCCATGCGACTCATGAGGTGATAGATCGCCGGAGCGCGGCGCGGGTCGGTTCCGAGGAACACCGCCTGGTAGGCGAGGATCTGCCTGAGCAGCGGATGCGTGAACGACTCCTCCACGAACTTCTCGAGCGGGACCGTGAGCCACGTCAGCAGCTCGGGGAGCTCGCGGCGAACGGGGGCGCCGAGCAGCGTGGCCGGGTTCTTGAACGTGTTGTAGAGGAACGATTCCTCCGCCATGTCCATGGCGCGTCTCGCGGTCTCGAGGTAGTCGTCGAAAGCGCCGAGCGCCTCGGGCTCGAGCTCAGCGACGAGTTCGCGCACGGCGTCCTGGCCGTAGGGGATGGAGAGGGGCTCGCTTGCGCCCCCCGCATGCTCCGGCTCGGGGAAGACGCGGTAGCCGGGGTCGAGCATGCGCAGATCCAGCTGCTCCTCGGTGCTCGTGCCGGCAAGCGCGAAGTAGTGGTCGAAGACGCTCGGCATCAGGTACCAGCTCGGGCCGGTATCGAAGCGGAAGCCGTCGACCTCGAGGAGGCCAGCACGGCCGCCGACCCTGTCGTTCTTCTCGAGCACCGTCACGACGAAGCCGTCCCGCGCGAGCAGGATCGATGTGGCGAGGCCGGCCATTCCGGCGCCGATGACTACTGCTCGGGTGCTCATGATCGTGTCTCCAGAAGGACTCGTGCTGCGATGCGCGCCTTCTCGGCGCCGGGAACTCTCACGCGTGTGGTGCGCAGCTGGTCTGCCGGCGTCTCCGCGATGCGGTCGGCGAGCGCAGCGAAGAGCGCGCTCGCGAGGGCCACGCCCCGTCGGCAATCCCTCGGAAGCAGCGGGATGCCCGCTTCCGCTGTCGCAAGATCGGCGCGGATGCGGTCGAGCCAGATGAGCTTGCGCCGCTCGTCGAGCGGCGCCGATTCCAGACCCTCCACCGGCAGGTAGTCCCTGCCGAGCCGGTCGGCGTCATCGCCCACGTCGCGGAGGAAGTTCACGTTCTGGAACGCGGCGCCGAGCGCGCAGGCCGCCGCGTCGATGCGCTCCCGCTGCTCCGGGGTGCGAGAGACACCGGTGAGGAATACCCGCACGCACATCAGCCCCACCACCTCCGCGGAACCGTAGACGTAGCGCCGCTGCTCCTCCACGTCGAGCGAGCGAGGTTCGAGATCCATGCGCATCGAAGCGAAGAAGGGCACGACCAGCTCGGCCCCGAACCCGCAGCGTCGCGCCGTCACCGCGAACGCGTGGACGACCAGATTCGTGCTGAAGCCTGACTCGATGGCCTCGAGCGTCTGCGCCTCGAGCCCGTCGAGCGCCGCGTGCTGCTGCTCGAGGGAGAGGCCGGCGAGCGCGCCGACACCGTCCACGATCTCGTCCGCCACGCGGACCAGCGCGTAGATGCTGCGCACCGGCTTGACCGTCCGGCGCCCGAGGAAGCGCGAGGCCGCCCCGAAGGAACTCGAGTAGGCGAAGATGACCTCGGCCGCGGACTTCTCCGCGGTGCGCGTGTACTGCTCGAGTGGCGACATCATGACGTTCGCCTCTCCAACAGCATCAGCAGACGCTCCAGCATCTCGGCCAGGTTCCGCTCCCCCTCGCGGCCCGACGCGCCCACGGCCCTCGCGGCGGCTCGTGCCCTCGAGAACTGGGCCGCGAGCTCCTGCTCGACAGCGGCGCGCGAGCCCGACGCGTCGATGAGGTCGCGCGCCTTCGCGCCATCCGCCTCGCTGAGCATCGGGTCGCCGAGCAGCGACTCGAGCTCACCCCAGACCGGGGTCCCGCAGGCCAGGGCGATGAGCGCCGTGAACTTGCCCTCCCGGATATCCGAGTACGGCGCCTTCCCGAGCTTGTGCTGGTCCCCGAAGACACCGAACAGATCGTCCTGGAGCTGGAAGGCGAGCCCGGCGGCGTCCGAGAACTGGGCGATGAGACGCGCATCCACCGAACTTTCGGCACCCGCCGCGATCAGACCGAGCTCGAGCGGCAGCAGCACGGTGTACGCGGAGGTCTTGTTCGAGCTCATCGACAGGACCTCGGCCAATGCCGGATGGTCACTTCGAACCGACAGGCTCACGTCGCTGAACTCACCGGCAACCGAGACCGCGAGGGCACGCTCGATGGCATCGAGCACGCGCAGACGAACGGCGTGGGGCTGATCGATGCGCGCAACCCTCAGGTGCGCTTCGGAGAGCAGGAGGTCGCCGACCAGGATCGCGGCGGCCTGCCCCAGGCGGTTGCCGCGCTCGTCGTCGAACTCCGGTCCTCCCACGATCTCCTCGACGCTGCCGAGGAGATTCAGCTCCCCCCTGCGCATGGTGTCGTTGTCGATCACGTCGTCGTGGGTCAGGAACGCGAGGTGGAGCAGCTCGGTCGCGGTCGCCAGTTCCATGACCGACTCAGGCACCTCTGCTGCGCCCGTGTAGGACAGGTAGGCCTGCATGACCAGCGCGGGGCGGAAGAGCTTCCCCCCTTCGGCGCTGCGCGCCGTGATGCGCCACAGCGTCGCGAGGCCCTCGTCGATCGCGCCCGCGGCAGCGACTCGTCCGGCCAGGAACTCCTCGATTCGCCTTCTCACCTCGAGCAGCTGCTGCGCTGCGAGGTCGAAGTCCGAACCCTGGCCACGGGGGCTCGCCAGAGGCTCACGGATCACTCGGCACCACTCCCTTTAGCTCGGTTGGCTAGCAATAAGAGTATCTAATTACTTCTGCTCGAGCGTACAGGCAAGCCTTCCCCGAGTTGCCGCGCCGGGTCAATCCCCTCAGCGCCTCCACCACGAGCGCTTAGAATCTCGCTGCCGCTTCTCCGCGTCGCTCGAAGCAGCAGTGCTGGCCCGCGCGAACGAGATGCCGAGCGAGTCGACCTCTGTGCGGAACGCCTCGCTCCCCTGCAGCAGCTCGCTGGCTCGGCGGGACAGATCCGCGAGCTCCTCGCGGCCAGCGTCACCACCGACGTGGAGCACCACACGCAGCTCGGGCCCAGCCAGGCGAGCCTCCGGATCGCCGGGCACGAGATCCATGCCAAGCACCTCGTCGAGCTCTGCCATCATCCTCGACAGCTCAGCCGTGACAACCGGGTTCACCCACGGGGCCGCCCAGCCCTGCTCCTGCGCGATCGCCCACACGGCCGGACGGCGGACGACGAACTCCGTCTCGCTCGTCGGATCAACCACGATGAGGTCGCTGCCCTCGGCAGCCGCCGAGATGGCCGCCCGCTGCATGAGCGCAGGCACCGGCCGAGCCTTGGGATTCCAGACCCTCATCGCCTCCGCCGAGGTGAACACGGGCAGGACGGTGCGACCGTCTGGGCCGGCGACCGTCACGATGGAGAGATCAGCGCTCTTGTCGACGGTCACACCCTGCGTGTTGACATCGGCTTCGCCCAGCTTCGCCACGAGCGGGATCAGCACGCGAGCCTGACGCAATGCGTCGACCACCGCGTCGGGACCCACCTCCCGAGCCCGGAAGCGCCGGATCGCCGCGACGAACTGCGCCGGCGCCGTGCCGTCGTCGTCGCGGAACGGGTTGTCGCCGAAGCTCCGCCCAGACCAGCTCTGGCCAGCAGAGTCGGCCTTGCTGGGCTGGAAATGCTCTGGCAGCGACGGCATGGGTCAGACCTCTCGAGTCAGGATGCGACGTCGAGCGCTTCGACGAGCGTGAAGGCCCCCGAGTAGAGCGCCTTGCCGATGATCGCGCCCTCGAGGCCCTGCGGCACGAGGCCACGCAGCGCCGCGATGTCGTCGAGACTCGAAACGCCGCCAGAGGCGACGACGGGACGGTCGGTCCGGTCGAGGATGTCGCTGAGGAGCTGGAGGTTCGGGCCCTGGAGGGTGCCGTCCTTCGTCACGTCGGTCACGACGTAACGTGCGCAACCGGCCTCCTCGAGCCGTTCGAGTACCGACCAGAGGTCACCAGCATCGCGCGTCCAGCCGCGAGCCGCGAGCGTGGTGCCACGCACGTCGAGGCCGACGGCGATGAGCTCGCCGTAGCGAGCGATGACGTTCGCCGCCCACTCCGGATTCTCGAGCGCGGCGGTGCCGAGGTTGATGCGGCGCGCACCGGCGTCCACCGCACGCTCGAGGGACTCGTCGTCACGGATCCCGCCGGACAGCTCCACATTGACGTGCTTGGCCGCCCGGATGACGCGCTTGATGAGACTGCGGTTCTCCCCGCGCCCGAAGGCCGCGTCGAGGTCCACGAGGTGGATCCACTCCGCACCCTGCTCGATCCAGTCCTCCGCCGCATCCACAGGATCGCCGTAGTTCGTGGCGGAGTCGGCCTCGCCCTGAACCAGACGAACCGCCTTGCCGCCGGCGAGGTCGATTGCGGGGAAGAGCACGAGCTCCGGTGACGTGTTGAATTCGCTCACGCGCGTAGGTTCCTTGTTCTCGTTCTGAGGCGCCGGGGCATCGACGCCGAAAGGGGATGCCCTGGCAGTCCGGGCAATAGCGTATCGGCAGGCGGCGGTGCAGCGCGCCGATGCAGCAGCACTAGGCGCGCTTCGGCAGCGTCTCGATCCAGTTCCGAAGCAGGCGCACGCCAGCTTCGCCGGATTTCTCCGGGTGGAACTGCGTCGCCGACAACGGGCCGTTCTCGACTGCGGCGATGAAGCGCTCGCCGTGCTCGGCATGGGTCACGAGCACCGGGCGGGCCTTCGGATGCGGGTCGAGCGGGAGCTCATGCGCCGCGTACGAGTGCACGAAGTAGAAGCGCTCGCGAGAGATGCCAGCGAAGAGCTTCGAGTCGGCCGGCGGGTCGACGAGGTTCCATCCCATGTGCGGAAGGACCTCGGCCCGCAGCTCGGTCACCTCTCCCGGCCATTCGCCCAGGCCTTCGGCTCGCCTGCCACCCTCGATGCCGCCGTCGAAGAAGATCTGCATGCCGACGCAGATACCGAGCACGGGGCGTCCCCCTGCAAGGCGCCGGCCGACGATCTCCCCGATGCGCTGACGGTTGATGGCCTCCATGACGTGAGCGAAGCTCCCGACACCTGGCACGACGTAGCCGTCGGCATCGTAGGCGGCAGCGCGGTCGGCCGTCAGCTCGACCTCAGCACCAGCCGCTTCGAGCGCCTTCACGGCCGAATGAACGTTGCCCGAGCCGTAGTCGGCGACGACCACCCGCGGACGTGCGACTGGAGTCACAGCGCGCCCTTGGTCGAAGGAATGCCCACGACCTCCGGGTCGAGTCGCTTGGCCGCGCGGAACGCACGGGCGAACGCCTTGAACTCCGCTTCGGCGATGTGGTGCGGGTCGCGCCCGCGGATGACCTCGACGTGCACCGTCAGGCCTGCGTGGAACGTGATCGCCTCGAAGACGTGACGCACCATCGCGCCCGTGAAGTGCCCGCCGATGAGGTGGTAGACGAAGGCTTCCGGTTCGCCGGTGTGCACCAGGAACGGACGCCCCGAGATGTCGACGACGGCTTCGGCGAGCGACTCATCGAGCGGCACCCTCGCATCGCCGTACCGAGCGATACCCGACTTGTCGCCGAGGGCCTGGCGGATCGCCTGACCGAGCACGATCGCCGTGTCCTCGACCGTGTGGTGCACGTCGATCTCCGTGTCACCCGTCGCACGGACCGTGAGATCGGTCAGCGAGTGCTTCGCGAAGGCATTCAGCATGTGGTCATAGAACGGAACCGACGTCTGGATGTCGGCGATGCCGGTCCCGTCGAGGTTCAGGCTCAGCTCGATCGAGGACTCGCTCGTCGCGCGTGAGACGGTCGCGGTGCGTGGCGTCGTGGTCATCGCTCCAGCCTAGGCCTTCCCTGCATCGGTGATCTCGGCGAGTGCGGCCAGGAACGCGCTCGTCTCCGCGCGCGTCCCGGCGGTCACCCGAAGCGCGTTCGGGATGCCGACATCCCGCACCAGGATGTCGCGGTCGAGGAGCTGCTGGAACGTAGCCGCGGGATCCGCGACGTCGCCGAACAGCACGAAGTTCGCGCCAGACTCCCAAGGCGTGTAGCCAAGACGGGGCAGCTCCACCAGCAGGCGGTCGCGCTGCTCGCGGATGGCGTCGACCTGCTGGAGCATGATCTCCGAGCACTCGAGCGCTGCGGTCGCGGCGGCCTGGGTGATCGCGGAGAGGTGGTACGGCAGCCGAACGAGTCGGACGGCGTCGACGACGGCCTCGTGAGCCGCGAAGTACCCGACGCGGGCGCCAGCGAAGGCGAACGCCTTGCTCATGGTCCTCGAGACCACGAGCCGCTCGCGACCCGGGAGAAGGGAGAGCGCGGTCTCCCGACCATCAGGGAGGAACTCGGCGTAGGCCTCATCGACGATCAGGATGCCGTCGGTCGCGTCGTACGCAGCCGCGATCACGTCGAGATCGGTGACGGTGCCCGTGGGGTTGTTCGGCGTGCAGATGATGGTGATGTCGGGGCGCTCTCGACGAAGTGCCTCCGTGACGAGGTCCGCGGTCAGCGCGAAGCCGTCAGCGCGTGACACCGGAATCCATTCGGACCCAACCCCTCTGGCGAGAAGGGGGTACATCGAGTAGCTGGGTGTGAAGCTGAGCACGCTGCGCCCGGGGCCACCGAAGACCTGCAGCAGCTGCTGCATGATCTCGTTCGAGCCGTTGGCGGCCCACACCTGTTCGGGACCGATGCCCCGGCCCAGGTAGACGCTCAGCTGCTCGCGCAACTTCGTGAACTCGCGGTCCGGGTAGCGATTGAGTCCGGGGAGCTCGCGGGCGATCGCCTCGATGATTCGCCTGGCCACGACCTCCGGCACGGGGTGCGGATTCTCGTTGACGTTGATGGCAACGCGCACCGGCTGCTGCGGCGCTCCGTAGGGGGTGAGTCCGCGGAGGTCGTCACGGATGGGCAGGTCTTCGAACGAGGTCACCGCACAAGCCTACGACGCGGTCTGCGCCTGGAATGGGCTGTGGACTCAGTCGAGTGGGAGGGCGAGGCGCTGCCCGGCCTGAACCGTGCCGTTCTCAAGAGCGTTGAGCTTGGAGATCTCGACGATGACGTCGCGGATATCGGAATCGCCCGCGACCTCCTCGGCGATGCCCCAGAGCGTGTCGCCAGCGCCGACGGTGACGTACTCGAACTCGACGCCTGCGGCGTCGCTCGAGGCCGCCGCGGAGTTCATGTGCGTGGCCCCGAGGGCGATGGCTGCGGCGACGGGCAGCGCAGCGATGGCGAGCAGGACACGACGGCCTCGGACGGTGAGGCGGAGTGGTGCAACGGCAGTGGTGTTCATGATTCCTCCTGATTCGTCCACATCTTCGAGTGGTCGAATGTATGTACTGAATATAGCTACGAACAAAGTGCCAAGTCAAGGCTTCCAGTTCGAATCTCTCGAACTTTCATCCACAACACTCGAAGAAATGTTTCGTACCTGCGTGCACCCTCGGTAGGGTTGGCGCTATCAGGCAGTGCATCACCTGCCACCGACATTCCGTGTCGGAGAGCGGACGGAGACGACATGGCCAAGAAGCCAGCGAGCGACATCTACAGAAAACTGACCGAGAAGCAGGAGCGCATCCTGACCTGCATCATGGAGTCGGTGCGCACGCGCGGGTACCCGCCGAGCATGCGCGAGATCGGCGACGAAGTCGGCCTCGTCTCCTTGTCGAGCGTCACCCACCAGCTCGGCCAGCTGGAGAAGTTCGGCTACATCAAGCGCAATCCGGGCATGCCCCGCGCCCTCGAGGTGCTGGTGCACTTCGACCACACCGACGATGGCGATTCCAACGAGACGGCTGAGGCCGCGTTCGTCCCGGTGGTCGGCAGGATCGCAGCCGGCATCCCGATCACGGCGGAGCAGCAGGTCGAAGACGTCTTCGCGCTCCCCCGTCAGATCGTCGGCAAGGGAGAGCTCTTCCTGCTGCGTGTCGTTGGCGAGTCGATGATCGATGCTGCCATCTGCGACGGCGACTGGGTCGTCGTGCGGTCACAGCGCAACGCGGAGAACGGCGACATCGTCGCCGCGATGCTCGACGGAGAAGCCACGGTCAAGACCTTCCGCAAGCGTGACGGCCACATCTGGCTGCTCCCCCGCAACAGCGACTTCGAGCCCATCCTCGGCGATGAGTCCGAGATCCTCGGCAAGGTCGTCGCTGTCCTCCGCTCCATCTGAGAGCAGCCGGAAGCACCGGCGCCTGCACACGTCAGCAGATGCAGAAGAGCGGCGAGCCCGATGGGCTCGCCGCTCTTCTGCATGCCTCCCTCAGGAGGACTGAGGCGTATGCGTCAGCCTGCGACCGCGAACGCCTCGAACAGTCCGAGCTGGTCGGGGTGGACCCGGGCCTTGAGCCGCGTGCCGCTCTCCACGTGCTCGAGCTCGAGCACGGCACCTCGCTCGTGCAGGTAGGAGACGAGATCGCCGCGCTCGAAGGGCACAAGGACCTCGATGGTCACCTCGGGGGTTGGCAGGAGCTCGGCGATGCGCCCGAGCAGCAGGTCGATGCCCTCACCCGTGTGCGCGGAGACGAAGAGGCCGTCGGGGGCGAGCCCCTGGAGCTCGAGGCGTCGATCGCTATCGACCAGGTCGGCCTTCGTGAAGACCACGATCTCGGGAACATCGTGGGCTTCGACCTCTCCGATGACGTCTCGCACCGTGGCGAGCTGCGCGGCGGGATCCGGGTGGGAGGCATCGACGGCATGCACGATGACATCGGCAGCCTGCAGCTCCTCGAGCGTCGAGCGGAAGGCTTCGACCAGCTGGTGGGGCAGGTTACGCACGAAGCCGACCGTGTCGGCAATCGTGTAGGGGCGGCCGTCTTCCGTCGCCGCCTTGCGCACCGTCGCGTCGAGGGTCGCGAAGAGAACGTTCTCGACCAGGACGCCCGCATGCGTGATGCGGTTGAGGAGGCTCGACTTGCCGGCGTTCGTGTACCCCACGATCGCGACGGCCGGAACCTGGTTGCGCTGTCGGGTCGCGCGCTTCACGTCACGCGAATCCTTCATGTCGGCGATCTGGTGGCGAAGCTTGGCCATCTTCGTGCGGATGCGCCGACGGTCGAGCTCGATCTTGGTCTCTCCAGGGCCTCGTGACCCCATGCCGGCACCGCCGGAGCCGACCTGGCCACCGGCCTGCCGGGACATCGACTCGCCCCATCCGCGAAGGCGCGGGAGCATGTACTCCATCTGCGCCAGCTCGACCTGCGCCTTGCCCTCGCGGCTCTTGGCGTGCTGGGAGAAGATGTCGAGGATCACCGCGGTGCGGTCGATGACCTTCACCTTGATCTCGTCTTCGAGCGCGCGACGCTGGCTGGGCGCGAGCTCGGTGTCGGCGACCACCGTGTCGGCTTCGAGCGCCGCGACGATCTCCTTGAGCTCAGCGACCTTGCCTCGGCCGAGGTACGTGGCGGGGTCGGGGTTCGGCCGACGCTGCAGCACGCCGTCGAGGACGACGGCTCCCGCAGTCTCGGCGAGTGCGGCCAGCTCCTGCATCGAGTTCTCGGCCTCCTCGAGGGAGTTCCTGCGGTAGACGCCGACGAGCACGACCCGCTCGAGGCGCACCTTGCGGTACTCGACCTCGGTGACGTCCTCGAGTTCCGTTCGCAGGCTCTCGACTCGTCGCAGCGACTGCCTGGCTTCTCGTTCGAGCTGGTCGCCGTCGGCCTCGCCGTCATAGCTCGTGCTGGCGCCGTCCTGCAGCGCCTGCGCTCTGCCGGAGGAGAACAGGGTCATCGTGGCGCCCGGTTCCTTCGCGGCTCGGAGGATTCGGTCGATCGCGTCGTTGCTCTCGCCTGGAGGAGTCTCAGAATCTCGCATATTCGTACTATTCTACGCCGGTGCTAGCGTCTAGGGGTGACCGCTCAGCATTACTTCTCAGCAACCCCGGACGGGCCTCTCGAGCGGCGACGCGTCGTCGCCAACCTCCGGGGCCGAACGGTGACCGTCATCACGGCAGGCGGTACCTTCAGCCCTGAGCACGTGGACCGCGGCACCCAGGCGCTCCTGCACGCAGCACCCCCGCCGCCCTCGACCGGAACCGCGCTGGACCTCGGGTGCGGCTGGGGACCGATCGCGCTCGCACTCGCACTCGAGTCGCCCGAACTGGACGTGCGGGCCGTCGACGTCAACGAACGGGCGCTGCTGCTCACCGGTGAGAACGCGCAGGCCCTCGGACTCGACAACATCACGCCGACGCGCCCCGAGGATGTCCCCGAGGACACGACCTTCGACCTCATCTGGTCGAACCCGCCCATCCGAATCGGCAAAGAGGCCCTGCACGAGCTGCTCTCCGCGTGGCTGCCGCGCCTCAGCGCCGAAGGAGAAGCCTGGCTCGTCGTCGCCAAGAAGCTCGGCGGCGACTCACTGCAGTCCTGGATCGCGGCGCAGTTCGGACCAGAGCTGTCCGTCGAGCGGCACTCGACGGACGCGGGCTTCAGAGTGCTGCGGGTGAGGCGTGTTCGCTAGCGAGCTCGTCCTCGATACTGCCAGTGAAGGCGATCTCGGCCGGCCCCGCCAGGAAGACATGCTCGACGCCGTCGACAGCTCCGACCGTCACCTGCAGCACGCCACCCGGCACACCGACCGACCAGGCATCCGGCGCGCCAGCGCCCGCCCAGTAGCGAACCGCCAGTGCTGACGCGACGGCCCCGGTGCCGCAGGAGAGGGTCTCGCCGACGCCCCGCTCGTGCACGCGCATCCGGATGTGCCCGACGCCGTCCTGCACGAGCTGGTCGTGCGGGACGACGAACTCGACGTTGGCTCCCAGCTCAGGGGCTGGATCGATGAGCGGTGCATGGAAGAGCTCGAGCCGCTCGAGCTCTTCCTCGCTCGAGAGCGCGACGACGACGTGAGGGTTTCCGACGTCGATCCCGAGCCCCGGGCGTGAGACGCCGATGTGCGGGACGGTGACGAGCGGCTCGCCACCTTCGAGGCGCCACGGCCCCATGTCGACCTTGAAGCCCGTGCCGTCTCGCTCGACGACTCGCAGACCGGCACGCGTGCCGATCTCCAGCCGCTCACCCGCCTCAAGGGTCACCAGCCCTGTTTCCGTGAGGAAGCGCGCGAACGCGCGCACCCCGTTGCCGCACATCTCCGCGATCGATCCGTCGCCGTTGCGGTAGTCCATGAACCATTCGGCCAGGGGGTGGGCTGCCTGCAGCTCGCGCCCTTCAGCGAGGTTCTGCGAGCGAACCGCTCGGATGAGACCGTCCGCGCCGACACCGAAATTGCGATCGCACAGCCGCGCCACGCGCTGAGGCCCGAGGTCCAGCTCCCCGTCCGGGTCGGAGACGAGGACGAAGTCGTTGCCGGTGGCCTGCGCCTTGGTGAACGCGAGTTGTGTCATGGGGCCAATGCTACGGAACTCTCGATCCCCGTGTGCGCCGTGCGTGGTCTCCCGGTCAGAGTCCGGCGGCCTGGAGGATGCGCTGCGCCGCGAACCCCTCCCCGCTCTGGGCGCGGACCGCGCTCTCGTAGCGTCGGAACCAGGAGACCTGGCGCCTGGCGTACTTCCGGGTCAAGAGCTGCGCCTCCGCGATCGCCTCGGCACGGCTCATCTCGCCCCGAAGCTCCGCGAGTGCCTGCTGGTACCCGATCGCGCGCTTGGCGGTGCCGCCCTGCTCCAGCCCGGCCTCGGCAAGCGCCTGCGTCTCCTCCAGCAGCCCCGACTCCCACATGCGCTCGACGCGGGCGTCGAGCCTGGGGGTGAGCACCTCCCGGTGCTCTTCGACGACGGCGAACGTCACGTCCCGCCATCTGGCTTCCTGGTCAGGCAGCTGAGCGCTGAACGGCTCCCCCGTGACCTCGATCACCTCGAGCGCCCGTACGAGGCGCCGTCCGTTGCGCGCGTCGATGGTGGCCGCGGCCTGGGGGTCGAGTGCACGGAGCCGCGCGAAGAGCGGACCGGGACCCTCGAGCTGCAGCTCCGCCTCGAGTTCGGCTCGCACGGCGGGGTCGGTCCCTGGAAAGCGCAGATCGAAGCAGACGGCCGCGATGTAGAGCCCCGAGCCCCCGACGAGGATGGGCACATCTCCCTCGGCCTCGATCTCCTCGATCAGCCCTCGAGCCCGCTCTTGATACCAGGCGACACTCGCGTCTTCCGTGACATCGAGCACGTCGAGCAGGTGATGCGGCACCCCCTCACGGTCTTCGGGGGCGAGCTTGGCGGTTCCGACATCCATGCCCCGATAGAGCTGCATGGCGTCGGCGTTGATGACCTGAGCTCCGCGCCCGGAGGCGCGCAGGCGGGCGGCGATGTCCAGCGACAGCTGCGACTTCCCCGTGCCGGTTGCTCCCCCGATGGCGATGAACACGCTCAGCCGCGCCGGATCGTCGGGAGTCCGAGCGAGACGCGAGCAGGTGCCCCGGCCGGCGCGGGGACTGCGCAGCTCTCGGCAAGCGAGCGGTCCCAGGCGTCCCCCGCTCTCGTGCGACGGACGTCGAGGCGGCTCGATGTGGCATCTGCGACGAGGTGGAACGATGCCGCTCCCGTGATCTCAGCGGTGACGACATCACCGGGTCGTGGACGTTCTGCGCCGTCTGGGAGCGAGAAGTGCACAAGCCGGTTGTCCTCCGAGCGTCCCGACATGCGGTGTGTCTCGTCGTCCTTCTTGCCTTCTGCTGCGCTGACCAGGATGCGCTGGACGCTGCCGATCAGCTTCTCGTTCTCTTCCCGGCTGATGCGATCCTGCAGCTTCATGAGTCGCTCGTAGCGCTCCTGCACGACTGCCTTCGGCACCTGATCGGGCATCGTCGCGGCCGGGGTTCCTGGCCGGATGGAGTACTGGAAGGTGAATGCGCTCGCGAATCTGGACGCCTCGACGACACGCATCGTCTCTGCGAAGTCTTCCTCGGTCTCGCCGGGGAAGCCGACGATGATGTCCGTCGTTATCGCGGCGTGAGGCATCTGCTCGCGGACGCTGTCGAGGATGCCGAGGAACTTGGCGCTCCGATAGGAGCGCCTCATGGCCTTCAAGATGCGGTCGGAGCCCGATTGCAGCGGCATGTGCAGCTGGGGCATCACGTTGGGCGTCTCGGCCATGGCATCGATGACGTCCTGCGTGAAGGCCGCCGGGTGCGGGCTGGTGAAGCGCACCCGCTCGAGCCCATCGATGTTGCCAGCGGCACGGAGGAGCTTGCTGAACGCCTGCCGGTCGCCGAACTCGACTCCGTACGAGTTGACGTTCTGCCCGAGGAGGGTGACTTCGATGGCGCCATCGTCGACGAGCGCCTGGATCTCGTTCAGGACATCGCCTGGCCTGCGGTCCTTCTCCTTGCCCCGCAGAGATGGGACGATGCAGAACGTGCAGGTGTTGTTGCAGCCGACGGAGATCGAGACCCACCCCGAGTAGGTCGAGTCACGCTTCGTCGGAAGTGTGGAGGGGAACACGTCGAGGGACTCGAGGATCTCGAGCTGTGCTTCCTCGTTGTGCCGGGCTCGCTCGAGGAGACTCGGGAGCGCACCCATGTTGTGCGTGCCGAACACGACGTCGACCCATGGGGCCTTCTCGAGGATCGTCCCGCGGTCCTTCTGCGCGAGGCATCCGCCGACGGCGATCTGCATGCCCTCGTGCTCGCGCTTGATCGCGGCGAGCTGGCCGAGGTTGCCGTAGAGCCGGTTGTCGGCGTTCTCTCGAACCGCACAGGTGTTGATGACGACGATGTCCGGGTCGGCTCCGTCGGCTTCGACGTAGCCTGCCGCACGAAGGGATCCGGACATGCGCTCGGAGTCGTGCACGTTCATCTGGCAGCCCAGAGTGCGCACTTCGTAGCTCCGCGGAGTACCGTCCGGCTTGAGTGCTGCCGGGGATGATGCGATGGGTGTGGCTGTCTCGCTCATGATCCGTCAATTCTACGTTCGCTTCACGCCTGGCCATTCCCACCGCTACGCTGACGGGATGCGAGCCATGACCTCAGATGACGGCGTCACGCCGGCGACTTCTCTTGCTCTTCAGCGAGGTCTGCTGCAGACCGATGCCGGCCCAGTGGAGGCTCATGGTGCGCGGGTCGCTGCGATCTCGGCCCCGAGCGGGGCTCTGTACGTAGGTCCCGCTGGCGGTGAGAACGGTGTCGATGGCCTGGTCCTCCGGACGAGCGGCGGCCCGCTGGCTGCGACGACGACGGTGGTGTCGGATGCGTCTGGGGCCTCGCGAGTGGAAGCACTCACGGTCTCGACGAACGACGAGCCCGAGCGCTGGCGCGATGCGCCCCGCGAGGAGGCGTACTGGCATTCGCTGCCTGGCGAGCTGCAGGGCGAGGTACCGGTGGTCGAGCCCCGTCACGGTCTGCTGATCGTGTGCGACGCGGGGCTGCGCGACCAGTACCGGCAGAGTGATTTCGCGTGGGATCGCTGGGTCGACGAGGTTGTGGCCCCCGCCGCAGCCGCGAGCTCGGAAGCGGCGGTTGCTGTGGCGTTCGCTGGTCGAAGTGAGGTGCTCCTGGCCCTGTCGTCCGTCTCGTTCCCGTCGGGTGCCGCGGTTTTCGCCGGGTTCGATGCTGGCCTGCAGATCGCTGCAGTGCATCTTGCGCCGGTTGCCGAGCATGAGCAGGAGGCTGCGATCGTTCTGGTGCGGCGAGCGCGCGCCTCGTTGCGTGACGGAGACCCGGCAGGGGCGACGGCTCAGGCTATGGCGGCGATCTCTGCGCTCGAAGCGGAACGTGATCTGCGCGCCGCTGGCCGAGTCGGATTCGTGCTCGCGGAGGCCCATGACCGTGCCGGTGCCCCGGCTGCCGCTCGCCGAGCCCTCGAGGAGGCGCTTGTCCGCCTCGAGGTGACGCGCGACGCCGAGGGCCAGCGAGTGGCGCTGGCGCTACTCGACGGGCGTGGCGCCGAAGAACACGCCGGCTGAACCGCTCGAAGACCTGCCTGACCTCGGTCCGCCCTGCACGACTTCGCGTGCCGCGTTGAAGGCAACACCAGCGGAATAGCCGCGTCGTGACAGGAAACCGGCGATGCGCCGGATCGCGACGTCGGGCTCCAGGCCCTTGACACGTCGAAGCCGGTCGGCGGCGAGGTCGCGAGCCCGTTCGAGCTCGTCGTCACGGTCGACTTCGGCGAGGGCCTCCGTCATGGCCTCGGCCGAGATGAAGCGCTCTCGGAGCGCGCGCTCGACTCCCTGGATGCCGGAGTGCTTCTTGTCTCGCGCCTTGTGAACAAGCAGCTCGGCGAGCCGCAGGTCGTCGAGGTAGCCGAGTTCCGTGCACCGTTCGATGACCTGTTCGATCTCGTCGTCGTCGAGGCGAAGGGACTCTTCGAACTCGGCGGCTTCCTCGGTGCCGTCCTCCGGAGCATGCGCACCCTTGGGATCTTCACCACGCCAAGCCCGGAGGAGGCGTCGCGCCTCCTCCGTGGACCGGTCGCTGCGAGCAAGGGCCCGCACGAGCGTCTCCTGCGCCTCCGCGGTGAGCCGCTCTCGAGCTTCCGAGTCCATCCCAGCGGGCACGACGGCCGTGAAAGCCTGTGTATCGCCTTGCCCGCCAGGGATGGAAACGAGTCTTGGAGCGCTCTCCGCTGCGGTGTGAACGCCCGACGCCGGGGCCTCAGGCGCCGAGGGGCGTGTTTCAGCCGGAGCTTCAGCGGCAGCGGGGGCGGGTTTGCGCCCCTCCGGTGACGCCCCGAAGAGGGGCGTCACCGGAGCGAGGTCGTCGGTCATGCGCCGCGCCGCTGAGCGACCTTCGCGTCGGCGACGGGCGCCAGTGGTGCCTCGACTGCCTCGGCAGGAGCCTCGGCAGACTGCCCGACGCCGAGCTTCGCCAGGATCTTGCGTTCGATCTCCTCAGCGATCTCGGGGTGCTGGATGAGGAAGTTGCGGGCGTTCTCCTTGCCCTGGCCGAGCTGGTCACCCTCGTAGGTGTACCAAGCGCCGGACTTGCGCACCAGGCCGTGCTCGACACCGAAGTCGATGAGCGAGCCCTCGCGAGAGATTCCGACGCCGTAGAGGATGTCGAACTCCGCCTGCTTGAAGGGCGGCGCCATCTTGTTCTTGACGACCTTGACTCGCGTGCGGTTTCCGACGGCTTCCGTGCCGTCCTTGAGGGTCTCGATACGACGGATATCGAGGCGGACGGAGGCGTAGAACTTCAGCGCCTTGCCACCGGCGGTCGTCTCGGGGCTGCCGAAGAAGACACCGATCTTCTCGCGCAGCTGGTTGATGAAGATGGCTGTGGTCTTGGTCTGGCTGAGACCACCCGTCAGCTTGCGGAGCGCCTGGGACATGAGGCGTGCCTGCAGGCCGACGTGGCTGTCGCCCATCTCGCCCTCGATCTCGGCCTTCGGCACGAGTGCTGCGACGGAGTCGATGACGACCAGGTCGACCGAGCCCGAGCGGATCAGCATGTCGGTGATCTCGAGCGCCTGCTCTCCGGTGTCTGGCTGAGCGACGAGGAGGGCGTCGATGTCGACACCGAGCTTCTTCGCGTACTCGGGGTCGAGGGCGTGCTCGGCGTCGATGAACGCCGCGATACCGCCCGCTCGCTGGGCGTTCGCGATGGCGTGCAGCGTGAGGGTCGTCTTACCCGAGGACTCGGGACCGTAGATCTCGACGATACGTCCGCGAGGGAGTCCGCCGATGCCGAGGGCGACGTCGAGCGCGACGGAGCCGGTCGGGATGGTCTCAACGGGTGCGCGCTCGTCGCTTCCGAGGCGCATGACCGACCCCTTGCCGAACTGGCGGTCGATCTGAGCGAGTGCGGCGTCAAGCGCCTTTTCGCGGTCTGCTGGGTTTGGCATGGTGGTGATCCTCTCGGGATGTGGCGGTCGCCTCTCGGCTGTCGCGCGCTGATGGAGAGCGCTGACGACAAGGCGGATCGGGTTCCTTGGCTACTCGAGTTTCACGGTAGAGGCGACCACCGACATTCGGTGATCGAGACCCTGCAACTGTGGACAAGTCTCCGAGGAGTCCGACAGGAACACCCTACGCGCTTAGAACACGACTTCGAACATTCCGCAGGCGTGTCGGATCCGACACGGAGTCGCGCGGGCCGGAGATCAGCCTCGACGGTCGGGATCTATCGTGCCGACTCCGTGGCGCCTACCCTCGGGAACACCGGTGTCGATGCAGAGCGCGAGCCAGATCGCACGCGGCTCGACGCCATCGTCGAGGGCCTGCTTCGCGGTGCGATCGCCAAGGGCCCCCAACACGAGGTCTCTCATCAGCGAGCGCCCGTAGGCCTCGCCGAACTCATCGACCACGGCCCTGTCGAACTCGCTCTTGCGCATCCCTCAAGCGTACGCCGACGGCGCCGCAGCAGATGCTGCGACGCCGTTGGACGTACCTTCGAAGCCGTCCCGCTAACGAGTGACGAGCGGCTTGCGCATGCCGAGCAGGAGGTCGTCCGGAACCGTGTCCGGGATGCTCGTCTCAAAGCGCTCATGAACGGCCAGACGGTCGCCCACTTCGCGGTAGATGGTTGAGAGGGGGGTCTCGAGGGCTTCGGCCACCGAAGCGAGGATCTCGCTCGAGGCTTCCTTCTGCCCGCGCTCGACCTCACTCAGGTACCCGAGTGCAACCGAGGCGCGACCCGCGACCTGCCGGAGCGTGTGCCCCTTGCGCAGGCGCACATCGCGCAGGACTTCACCGATCTCTTGACGCGCTAGGACCATAGCGGGGTCCTCCTTACTGCCGTGTGCCAAGAACTGTAACTTACGAGACTTCGTGGAGACTTCGTCACGCTGAGAACAACCAAGCAAACCCCGATGGTATTCCTGAAAGAAAGCCGAATGTTGAGGCGATCCGACTCAACCTTCGTGTGGCTCCGACCACGATACCTCGTCAGTGTTCCACGAGCATTTCGAGCACGTTGTGAACAGCCGCCTCGACCGTCGCCCCACGCACGCGCTGCCGACTGCCCTCGGGGTCGTCGAGTCGAACGAGCGAGGAGAAGTCCAGGTCGATCACCCGATCGCCGAAGAGCGAGGAGATGCCCACGAAGACGATGCCGGGCGCTCGCCCGGCCTGCGCCTGCGGACCGGCGACCCCCGTCGTCGACAGCCCGATGTCGAGGCGATCGGCGCGACCCGCTGCGAGCGCTGTCCGAGCGCCGAGCGCCATCGCCGCAGCGACGTCAGGATCGACCGGGCCCCGCTCCGCGAGCAGGTCCTCGTCGACTCCGAGCAGCGAGTGCTTGAGCTCTGTGCGATAGGCGACGATTCCGCCCGCCAGCGACGCCGAGATCCCAGGGATCTTCACGAGTTCGGCGACGAGCGCCCCGCCGGTCAGGGACTCCGCGACGCCGATGCTGAGGCCGGCCTCGAGGAGGACACGCCCCAACTCGACCGTCTGTGGGAGTGCTGGTGTGATTCCGCCGGTCATCGCAGGGTGCTCCCATCATCGGCCCGCAGTTCGGGCGCCTTCTTCTTCTGTGGCCGGTAGGCCTCCCACAGGTAATCGAGACCAGACCACACCGTGAGGATGAACGCCGCGGACATGAGGATCCCGTTGACCCAGTGCACCCAATCCCCGAACACGACCCAGAGCGGGAGCAGGGCGAGCGAGATAGCGATGGCCTGGACCAGGGTCTTGAGCTTCCCGCCGCGTCCGGCCGGGAGCACGCGCTTCTTGGCGACGGCGAGACGCCAGAAGGTGATGCCGAGCTCGCGGACGAGGATGATGATCGTCACCCACCACGGCAGCTCTCCGAGTACCGACAGCATGACGAGTGCCGTGCCGGTGAGCGCCTTGTCTGCGATGGGGTCGAGCAGCTTGCCGAGGTCCGTGATGAGGTTCCTGCTGCGCGCGATGTGCCCGTCGAGGCTGTCGGTGGCGATCGCGACGATGAAGAGCACCGCGGCCGCCCAGCGCCAAGGGCCGTCGCTCGATTCGTCGAGGAGGAGGAACCAGACGAAGACCGGCACGAGCAGGATGCGCGCGATGGTGATGAGGTTCGGCACGCACCAGTTGCTCACCGGTCCATCGCCCCCGCGGAGTATTCGGCCGGTCATCGTTGTGCCTCTCGCTAGTCGCGCCCTGTCAGACTCCAGGCGTCGTCGTCGCCGCTTTCGGCTTCGACTTCTTCCAGCCCATCGTATTGGGCCGCGACGGCGTCGAACGACGCGGCCATGCCATCCTGCTCGGCCATCGACGCCGCATTGGATGCCGGAGCACCTGCCGCCGGGTCCTGGCCGCGGATGCGCGCGAGCACGCCGGGGAGCTCCTCGGCGGTGACGAGGACGTCTCGCGCCTTGGACCCCTCGGAGGGACCGACGATCTCTCGGGATTCCATGAGGTCCATGAGCCTGCCGGCCTTCGCGAATCCGACGCGCAGCTTGCGCTGCAGCATCGAGGTCGAGCCGAACTGCGAGTTCACGACCAGCTCGGCTGCCGCGAGCAGGAGCTCGAGATCGTCGCCGATGTCGGCATCGATCTCCTTCTTCTCCACGACCTGCGCGACGTCGGCTCGATATTCGGGCTGCGCCTGGCGCTTGACGTGCGCCACGATCTCCATGATCTCTTTGTCGTTGACCCAGGCACCCTGCACGCGGGCAGCCTTGTTGGCTCCCGATGGGAGGAAGAGGGCGTCGCCCTGGCCGATGAGCGACTCGGCGCCGACCTGGTCGAGGATGACGCGCGAGTCGGTGGAGCTGGTCACCGCGAACGCGAGGCGGCTCGGCACGTTGGCCTTGATGAGACCGGTGACGACATCGACGCTGGGGCGCTGCGTCGCAAGTACGAGGTGGATTCCGGCGGCACGCGCGAGTTGGGTGATGCGGACGATCGAGTCCTCGACGTCGCGCGGGGCAACCATCATGAGCTCGGCGAGCTCGTCGACCACGACAAGCAGGTAGGGGTACGGCTTGAGCTTCCGCTTCGAACCCTCAGGGAGGACGATGCCGCCCGAGCGGATGGCCGCGTTGAAGTCGTCGACGTGGCGGTAGCCGAAGCTCTCGAGGTCGTCATAGCGCATCTCCATCTCCTTCACGACCCACTGCAGCGCTTCCGCCGCCTTCTTGGGGTTCGTGATGATGGGGGTGATGAGGTGCGGGACGCCGCTGTACGGCGTGAGCTCGACGCGCTTCGGGTCGACGAGGACCATTCGCACCTCGGCAGGGGTCGCGCGCATGAGCAGCGACACGATCATGGAGTTGACAAAGCTCGACTTTCCGGCCCCCGTGGCACCCGCCACGAGGAGGTGCGGCATCTTGGCGAGGTTCGCGAGCACGAAGCCGCCCTCGACGTCCTTGCCGACGCCGATCGTCATGGGGTGGCGCGCTGCGATCGACTCCGGGGACTGCAGGACGTCTCCGAGCGAGACCACCTCGCGGTCGGAGTTCGGGATCTCCACGCCGATGGCGCTCTTTCCGGGAATCGGCGAGAGGATGCGGACCTGATTGCTCTTGACCGCGTAGGCGATGTTGTTGGAGAGCTGAGTGACGCGCTCGACCTTGACGCCGGGGGCCACCTCGACCTCGTAGCGCGTGACGGTCGGGCCGCGCGAGAAGCCCGTGACCTTCGCGTCGACCTTGAACTGCGCGAACGTCGAGTTGAGCGCCTCGACGATGAGGTCATTGGCTTCGGTGCGCGCGAGTGCCGGCGCACCGCGCGAGAGCATCGACTGCACCGGGAGGCTGTATGCCTGGCCCGGGGCGCCCGCGTCGCGGGAATCCCACTGCTCGGCTCCGTCTTCCGCCGAGGCCGAAGGCTCTGCCGTCGCGGCTGTCGGCGCCGGTGTGGCCGGCGCCGCGGCTGCGGGTGGCCCGAAGAGATCGGCGAACTCGTCCGGATCGGTCGGCGTCGAGTCGTCCTGGATTCCTGTGGCCGAGAAGAGCGTGGGCTCGGCGACGTCGATGACATCGGTGGCGTCGTCCATCCGCACTCCGGAGAGGACCGCGGTCGGCTGCGGTCCGGTCACCGCGTTGTCCGGGTCCTCGGAGGTGAGACCGCGCAGGACGGTCGTCGTCGCCTCCGGGTCGATGCGGTGGTGCTCGTGCTTCTTCGTATCGGCGACAGCGGTGTCGTACGGCTGCTCCTCGTAGTCGACGTCTTCTTCGCGGCCGGAGTCGTTGCGTCGCCACCACGGGAGGCGGTCCGACTCCGACGAGCGTCCGCGGTCTTCTCCGCCCAGCAGGCTCTCGTCGTCGCCGGACGCCGTCTTGCCGGCCTTCGCCGAGCGGGCGTGGGCTGCGGACTCCTCGTCGATGCCGAACATCCAGGCCCACAGCTCGCGAAGCCTGACGACGACCTTGTGCGGCGGGGTCTTCGTGATGATGAAGACGGAGAGCAGGATGAGGAGACCCGCGACGATGGCCGCACCGATGGGGGTGATGACAACACCGAGAGTGCCGCCGAGGAGCCAGCCGAGGACTCCGCCGCCCAGGGCGAGCGCTGGCATGCCGTTGACGGGGTCGGGGCTGTCCGCGAGCACGTGGCAGATCGCGGAGCTCGAGACGATCCCGAGGAAGAGGCCGACGCCGATGCGCCCGTTGTCGCTCACGGAGGAGGGATGCCGGAAGAGCCAGAGCGCGAAGAACGCGAGCACGACGGGCAGCGCATAGGAGACGCGGCCGAAGAACCCGCCGAACGTGTAGTCGTTCAGAGCCGTGGCGACGCCGTTCCCGGGGAAGAACCAGACGACCACGCCGCCGATGACCGCGAGCAGGAGGAGCAGGAACGGGAATCCGTCGCGCCGCTGGTCCTTCTCGAGCGTCTCGGGCCCGAGCGCCCGAGCGGTCTGGCCGGCGACGTTCGCGGCGGCCATCCAGGCGCGGGTCGCGATGCCCGGCTTCTCGGTCTCCGCCGGCGCCTTCGCGGCTGCCGCGCTCGCCCGCTTCTTGGGCGCGGGGGTTCGCTTGGTGTTGGACGGAGTTGTGGCCATGGTGCCCAAGGTACCCGCGGCCACCGACAGGATCGAGGATGACGCCCCGAGAGCCGCCGAGATCGGCGACTCCCGGGGCCTGAGGTCAGGCCTCGATGACCACCGGGATGATCATCGGGTGACGGCGGTGCTTCGTGTTGACCCAGCGGCCGATCGTGCGTCGCACGACCTGCGAGAGCTGGTAGGAGTTCGAGTTGCCCGCCTCGACGGCTTCCTTGAGCGCCTTCTGGATGCCCGGGATGATGTCGTCGAAGACGGCCTCGTCCGGCGCGAACCCGCGCGCGTGGATCTCCGGGCCGACGAGGATGTTGCCGGTGGCCGCCTCGACGACGGTGAAGATGGAGATGAACCCCTCTTCAGCGAGGATGCGGCGGTCCTTGAGATCGGCGTCGGTGATGGTGCCGACCGTGGATCCGTCGACGTAGATGAAGCCGATGTCGAGCTGCGCGACCTGGCGCGCGATGCCGTCCCGCATATCGATGACGGCGCCGTTCTCGACGACCAGCACGTTCTCGTCCGCGATGCCGGACTTCTTCGCGATCTCGGCGTTGGCGACGAGGTGTCGGATCTCGCCGTGCACGGGCATGACCTGACGCGGCTGCAGGATGTTGTAGCAGTAGAGCAGCTCGCCTGCCGCAGCGTGACCGGACACGTGCACGTTCGCGTTCGCCTTGTGCACCACGTTCGCACCGAGCTTGATGAGCGCGTTGATGACGCGGAACACCGAGTTCTCGTTGCCCGGGATGAGGCTCGAGGCGAGGATGACGGTGTCGTCCTCCCCCACCTCGATGGCGTGCGTCTTGGACGCGATGCGGCTGAGGACGGCCATGGGCTCGCCCTGCGACCCCGTCGACATGAAGACGATCTGGTCGTCGGGCAGATTGAGCGCCTTCTTGTGGTCGATGAGCACGCCCTGCGGCACGTTGAGGTAGCCGAGCTCGGACGCGATGCCCATGTTGCGCACCATGGAGCGGCCCATGAGCGCGACGCGACGACCGTTGGCCGCGGCGGCGTCGATGACCTGCTGCACGCGGTGCACGTGGCTCGAGAAGCTCGCGACGACGACCTTGCCCTTGGTCCGCGAGATGACGTCCTCGATGACCGGGCCGATGTTGCGCTCGGTCGGCGTGAAGCCCGGGACCTCGGCGTTGGTGGAGTCGGCCATGAAGAGGTCGATGCCCTCCTCGCCGAGGCGAGCGAAGGCGCGGAGGTCCGTGAGGCGACCGTCGAGCGGCAGCTGGTCCATCTTGAAGTCGCCCGTGTGGAGCACCGTGCCGGCGTCCGTCGTGATGTGCACGGCGAGCGCATCCGGGATGGAGTGGTTGACGGCCACGAACTCGAGCGTGAAGGGCCCCATCTCCTCGATCTGCCCTTCGGCGACCGTGAGCGTGTACGGCTTGATGCGGTGCTCCTTGAGCTTCGCCTCGACGAGGGCGAGCGTCAGCGTGGAGCCGATCAGCGGGATGTCCGGCTTGAGGCGGAGGATGTACGGCACCGCTCCGATGTGGTCCTCGTGTCCGTGCGTCAGCACGATGCCCACGACGTCGTCCAGACGAGCGCGGATCGAGTCGAAGTCGGGCAGGATCAGGTCGACGCCGGGCTGCGTCTCTTCTGGGAAGAGCACGCCGCAGTCGACGATGAGGATCTTGCCGTCGATCTCGAACGTCGCCATGTTGCGGCCGACCTCGCCCAGTCCGCCGAGCGGGATGATCCGCATCGAGCCTGGTGCGAGCTTGGGAAGGTGTTCGGTCTTTGTCATATGAGCCTTCAGGAAGTCAGCGTTGCCGCTGGTGAGGTGAGGGTCGAATCAGCGGGTTGTGCCTGGGATGCGCGGGAGCGCACCACCCGCGGCCGCGTTGCGGTCAGGCCGGAAGTTCGTGAAGCTCGCGCCTTCGACGTCGCGAACCAGGTCGAGCTCGTCCTCGATGAGGGCGGCTTCCCACTCCTCCGGGCCGACGAGCGGCAACCGGACGCGGGGGGACTGGATGCGGCCGAGGCCGTGCAGGATGTACTTGGTCGCCACGGTTCCCGGAACGTGGGTCATGGTGGCTCGCACGAGCGGCTCGAGGCGCTGGTGCGCGTCCGTCGCGGTGCGCAGGTCGCCCGCGTTGACGGCGTCGACCATCATGCGGTACGGCTGCGACGCGATGTTCGCGGTCACGCCGATGAGGCCCGTCGCGCCGATCGAGAGCAGCGGGAGCGTGTTGGCGTCGTCTCCCGAGAAGTAGAGCAGCTCGGTCTGGTTGAGCACGCGGGACACCTGCGCGAGGTCGCCCTTCGCGTCCTTCACCGCGATGATGTTCGGGTGCTTGGCGAGGCGCAGGATCGTCTCGTAGGTGATCGGGATGCCCGTGCGGCCCGGGATGTCGTAGAGGATGAGCGGCAGGTCGGTCGCGTCAGCGATCATGCGGAAGTGCGTGAGCACCCCAGCCTGCGTCGGCTTGTTGTAGTACGGCGTGACGGCCATGACGCCGTCGGCGCCGGCATCCGCCGACTGCTTCGCGAGCTGGATGGCGTGTGCCGTCTCGTTCGACGGTCCACCCGTGATGATCTTCGCGCGCCCGGCCGAGACCTCTTTGCCCACGACGACGAGCTTGAGCTTCTCGGCGTCCGTGAGCGTCGACGTCTCACCGGTCGTGCCGGTGACGACGATGCCGTCAGCGCCGGCCGAGATGACGTCGTCGATGTGCTTCTCGACTCCCGCCCAATCGACTTCGCCGTCGTGCGTCATCGGAGTCACGAGTGCAACGAGCACCTGGCCGAAAGGGTTGTCCTGTTCCATCACGTCTCTCAGGCTACTTCCACTAGGTAAAGACTGGGTCTTGGTGTCGAGCTTGCTATTTCTTCTTCTCTACATCGCCGCTGAGCGCCGCGATGAAGGCTTCCTGCGGCACTTCCACGCGTCCGACCATCTTCATGCGCTTCTTGCCGGCCTTCTGCTTCTCCAGCAGCTTGCGCTTGCGGGAGATGTCGCCGCCGTAGCACTTCGCGAGCACGTCCTTGCGGATGGCGCGGATCGTCTCGCGGGCGATGATGCGGGCGCCGATGGCGGCCTGGATGGGCACCTCGAACTGCTGGCGCGGGATGAGCTTGCGGAGGCGCTCGGTCATCAGCAGCCCGTAGGCGTACGCCTTGTCCTTGTGGATGACGGCACTGAACGCGTCCACGCGCTCGCCCTGCAGCAGGATGTCGACCTTCACGAGGTCGGCGACCTGGTCGCCCATCGGCTCGTAGTCGAGGGACGCGTACCCCTGCGTCCGGCTCTTGAGCTGGTCGAAGAAGTCGAACACGATCTCGCCGAGCGGCATCGAGTAGCGCAGCTCGACGCGCTCCTCGCTGAGGTAGTCCATGCTGATGAGCGCTCCGCGCTTGCCCTCGCACAGCTCCATGATCTTGCCCACGTAGTCCTTCGGAGCGAGGATCGCGGCGCGCATCATCGGCTCGCGAACCTCGAGGATCTTGCCCTCTGGGTACTCGCTGGGGTTCGTGACGGTGTGGAGCTGCTTGTCCTCCGTCTTGACCTCGTAGACGACCGAGGGTGCGGTCGTGATGAGGTCGAGATCGAACTCGCGCATGAGGCGCTCGGTGACGATCTCCAGGTGGAGGAGGCCGAGGAATCCGACGCGGAACCCGAAGCCGAGCGCCACCGATGTCTCGGGCTCGTAGTTGAGCGCCGCATCCGAGAGCTTGAGCTTGTCCAGCGCCTCGCGGAGCTCGGGGTAGTCGCCCGCGTCGATCGGGTACAGGCCGGAGAAGACCATCGGCTTCGGCTCCGTGTAGCCGGGAAGCGGGTCGTCGGATGGACGCGTGCTGCCCGTCACGGTGTCGCCCACCTTCGAGAGACGCACGTCCTTCACGCCCGTGATGAGGTAGCCGACCTCCCCGACGCCGAGGCCCTTGGCCACGGTGGGCTCTGGCGACGAGACGCCGATCTCGAGCATCTCGTGCGTGGAACCGGTCGACATCATCTTGATCTTGTCGCGCGCCTTGAGCTCGCCGTCGACGACGCGAACGTACGTGACGACGCCGCGGTAGGCGTCGTAGACCGAGTCGAAGATCATCGCGCGAGCGGGGGCATCCGCCACACCGACCGGCGCTGGGATGCGCTCGACGACACGGTCGAGCAGCTCCTCGACTCCCATGCCGGTCTTGCCGCTCACGCGCAGCACGTCGTCGGGGTCGCCGCCGATGAGGTTCGCGATCTCCGCGGCGAAGCGATCGGGGTCGGCGGCAGGCAGGTCGATCTTGTTCAGGACCGGGATGATCTCGAGGTCGTTCTCCATCGCCAGGTACAGGTTCGCGAGCGTCTGGGCCTCGATGCCCTGCGCCGCATCCACCAGCAGGATGGCTCCTTCGCAGGCCGCGAGCGAGCGGGAGACCTCGTAGGAGAAGTCGACGTGGCCGGGCGTGTCGATCATATTGAGCGCGAACGTGTCGCCCTCGACGGCCCACGGCATGCGGACCGCCTGGCTCTTGATCGTGATGCCGCGCTCCCGCTCGATGTCCATGCGGTCGAGGTACTGTGCACGCATGGCGCGGTCGTCGACGGAGCCCGTGAGCTGCAGCATCCTGTCGGCCAGGGTGGACTTGCCGTGGTCGATGTGGGCGATGATGCAGAAATTGCGGATCCGGGCGGGGTCGGTCTGAGCCGGCTCGAGCGGAGTGGAGGCGCGTGGTGACATGGTGTCGCCTATTCTCCCATGAGCCGCGCACCCAGCGCTCATCGCCCGGCGCTTCAGCGCGCAGCCAGCGTGCGCACCGCCAGAGAACGGCCCAGGAAGGCACCACCGCATGAGTCTCATCCGCCTCAACGACGTCGAGGTCGGCTTCGGCCCCTCCCCCGTGCTCAAGGAGATCTTCCTCACCCTCGACCGGGGGGATCGAGTCGGGCTCATCGGGCAGAACGGCTCAGGGAAGTCGACGCTGCTGAAGCTCATCCTCGAGCAGGTCTCGCCCGACACGGGCACCGTCTCGATCGATGACGGCGTGCGCATCGGCTACTTCTCGCAGTTCTCCGAGCTGGACGGCTCGTCGACGATCCTCGAGACGCTGGAGACGCTCTTCTCGCACGTGCACGACATGGAGGCGGAGCTCGCCGAGATCGACGCCGCCATCGCCGCCGAGCCAGACGCCGATACGCTCGACCGCCTCATCCTGCGCCAATCCGAGCTCTTCGAGGAGATGGACCGCGCGGACGGCTGGGACTACAACCGCCACATCGACACCGCCCTCACGAAGCTCGGCTTCAACGAGGCACACCGCACGAGCCCCATCGAGAAGCTCTCCGGCGGCTGGCGCAACCGCGCAGCGCTCGCCAAGCTCCTGCTCGAGCAGCCCGACGTGCTGCTCCTCGACGAGCCCACCAACTTCCTCGACGTCGCCGGCGTCGAGTGGCTCGAGACCTGGTTCCGCTCGTTCCGCGGCGCCGCGATCATCGTGTCGCACGACCGCACGTTCCTGGACGCGGTGGTCACGCGCATCCTCGAGGTCGAGAACCTGCACCTGCACGAATACCCGGGCGACTTCGGCGAGTACGTCATCCAGAAGCAGTTCCGGCTCAAGACCCTGCAGGCGCAGTTCGTCCACGAGGCCGAGCTGCTCGCCTTCGAGGCGGAGGGCATCTCCGACCGCCGCGAAGCAGCGAAGGCTGGCGGCAAGGGACTCGGCAAGCGCCTCTCGAGCATCAAGAAGAAGCGAGCGCCGCGGCCCGTCGACGAGATCGTGACCGAGATCTACGGCTCGCTGCACGTCAAGGATGTGCTCGCCCGCGTCTCGGGCCTCGGCAAGAGCTACGGCGACCGGACCCTCTTCGACGACGTGACCTTCGAGGTGCACCGCGGCGACCGCATCGCCGTCATCGGGCCCAACGGCAGCGGCAAGTCGACGCTCCTGCGCGTCCTCACGGGCGAGGAGTCCGGCGACGTCGGCCGGGTCGACTGGCCGAACGGCGTGAAGGTCGTCTCGTACAACCAGGTGCTCGCGGAGCTCGACGAGTCCGACACCGTGTCGCACTCGGTGAACGCCATGCCGGACAGCATCGCGCTGCGGGCGACGAAGAAGTCCGTCGCCCGGTTCCTCAGCATGTTCCGCTTCAGCGAGGCCGAGCTGAAGTCCCGCATCGGCACCCTCTCGGGTGGCCAGCGGGCGCGAGTCGCGATGGCGCAGTGCCTGCTGTCGGGCGCATCCGTGCTGGTGCTCGACGAGCCGACGAACCACCTCGACCTGCCGAGCACGCAGGTCATGGAGCGCGCGCTCGTGCACTTCCCCGGCGCCGTCATCGTCGTCAGCCACGACCGGTTCTTCATCGACAAGGTCGCCACGGGGACCGTCGTGTTCGGCACGAAAACGGATGCTCCAGCCGAGCTCGAGATCACCATCGCCGATTCAGGTACCGACGTCGCCTGAAGCCTGGTAGAGTTTCTGTTTGGCTTACGCGTCGCCCACTCGGCGCGGATTGGCGGCACGGCCCTCTTCCGTGCGGCACCGTTCCAGTACACCTTCCTGTAAGAAAGAAGCAACGTGGCAAATATCAAGTCGCAGATCAAGCGCATCGGCACCAACCGCAAGGCGACCGAGCGCAACCGCGCCTACAAGAGCGAACTCCGCACGGCTATCCGTCGCGTTCGCTCGGCTGTCTCCGAGGGCAACAAGGAGCAGGCTGAGCTCGCGCTCACCTTCGCTGCCAAGAAGCTCGACAAGGCCGTCTCCAAGGGCGTCATCCACAAGAACCAGGCAGCGAACCGCAAGTCGGCCATCGCCAAGACGGTCGCAGCGCTCTAAGCCTCCTGTCATGCCGACATCGACCCCCGCATCCTCTTCCGAGGTGCGGGGGTCGATTCGTCGTATCGCGCTCCTGCAGAGCATCAACCTCGGCCAGCATCGAAAGCTGCCGATGGCCGAGCTCAAGCATGCCCTCGAGGCCGCCGGGCACACCAGCATCGCGACGGTCCTGCAGACCGGCAACGTGCTGCTCGACGCTCCGGCAGCGGTCACGAACACCGAGCTCGAGACGCGGCTCCGGACCGAGATCGCGGCCGCCTTCGACCTCGACGTGCCCACGCTCGTCCGCGACGCCGACGAGTGGCGGGCGGTCGTCGAACACGATCCGTTCCGCCAGTTCGATCCCCACCCGAGCCGCCTCGTCGTCGTGTTCTGCGCCGAGCCGCCGCTGGAACGTGTCGAGGCGCTGCTCGAGGGCATCGACCTCAAGGATGATCGGTGGGTCGCGCGCGGACGCGAGCTGTACGTGTCCTGCCCGAACGGGCAGATCGAGAGCCCGGTGCTGCAGCGCCTCGGCCGCCCGAAGAGCTCGGACACGTCGAGCGGGCCGGCCACGGTGCGCACCTGGGGCACGGTGCTGCGGGTCGCGGCCAAGCTCTAGCGTCAGTGCATCTGCGGCCCGCCTTCAGGCGACGGAGCATCCCGGCCACCACCAGACCACCTGACCAACTTGCGTGATCAGAAGCGCTCCAAGCGACGATGGTGCCCCGCGAGCGCCGTTCCATCACGGAAGTTGGCCCGCGGACCCGCCGGAGGTGGCCGGAACCGCCGCACAGACCATCCCGGCCACCACCAGACCACCTGACCAACTTGCGTGATCAGAAGCGCTCCAAGCGACGATGGTGACCCGCTGGCGCCGTTCCATCACGGAAGTTGGCCCGGGTGCGCGGCTGCGGTCAGACGTCGCGCAGGGCGATGCAGCGCAGCATCCGCTCGACGGCGAACTGCGGGTCTCTCCCCGCCCCCTTGACGGCGTGGTCGGTCTCAGCGACCAGCGTGATCGCGCGTCCGAGGGATGCGTCGTCCCAATCGCGGAGTTCGCGGCGAGCCTGGCCGACCTGCCACGGCGACGCGCCTGCGCGGCTGGCGATCTGCGCGTCCGAGCCGCTGAGTCCCTGCACCTTCGCCATGATGCGCAGCTTCGAGGCGACGGCCGAGACGATGGGCACCGGGTGCAGGCCGGTCGAGAAGCCGTGGCGCACCAGCGCCAGCGCGTCGCGGACTCGCCCAGCGAGTGCGGCGTCCGCGATCTTGAACCCGGTCGTCTCGACGCGGCCGCCGAAGTACTTGTCGACGTGCTCGTCGGTGATGGTGTCACTCGTGACGGTCAGCAGCTGGCGGGCAGCGCCGATGAGCTCAGCGAGGTCGGTGTTGAATGCGGCAACAAGCAGCGAGGCAGCCTGCGGCTCGATGCGTCGGCCAGCGTTGCGCACCTCGGCGACGACGACGTCCACGAGCTCGCTCGGCTTTGGCTTCTGGCAGTCGATCTCGACGGCGACATCCTTCGCGCCCCGCACGGCATCCAGGAGCTTCTTCCCGCGCACTCCCCCACCGTGCCGGAGCACGAGCGTCGCGCCTTCGACGGGCATCTTCGTGTAGGCGACCACGTCGGCGACGAGTGCGTCCGTGCACTGCTGCACGCCTCGGATGATGACCAGGCGCGGTTCGAAGAACAGCGATGGGCTGACGAGGGCCGTGAGGTGCCCGCCTGCGTAGCCGGAGGCTTCGATCTCCGTGATCTCGAGGTCAGGTGACTCTGCGCGGAGCACATCGCGGAGCCGTGTGATCGCGGTCTCGGCGAAGTAGTCCTCCGGGCCGCTCACCAGCACGATGCCAGCAGGCCGCACCTCCCGGTGGGTGAGGACGGGAATCGCCCTCTTGGGGGTGCTCGCCCGCTTCGCCTGTGCCATAGCTCAATGGTAACGACGCGCATCTGGCCGTGCGACCGAGGCCCCGATCTGTCGAACCGGGCTGGGCGGATTCGACGCGTCGGTTATGGGCGGCGAGGATCACCCTGACCGCGCCCTGAGTGCGGGCGGCGGCGCGAATCGCCCTCGGGCTCGCGGGGCCGTGGCGACTCCCGCCACAGCGGGAGGGTCCGAACCTCCGTGACCTCCCTCGCCGATGACGATGGTGCCGAGCTCGTCGGTGCGCAGCGGCCGCGTGCCTGCCGCGGTGAGCATCCCGAGGGCCGCGTCCGTCGGGTGGCCATAGCCGTTGTCTGCTCCCACCGAGACGAGTCCGATCGACGAGGAGAGCTCTTCGTAGAGCTGCGCGCTCTGGTCGCGCGAGCCGTGGTGCGCCATCTTGACGATGTCGGCCCGCGGGTGCGGGTGCTCGCGCAGCAGGCCGCGCTGTGCCTCCTCTCCCAGGTCGGCGAGGGCGGCGAGCGACAGGCAGACCGTCACGCAGGACGTCGTCGGTTCGAGCAGCGTCACGAGACTCCCCTCGTTGCCACCGACACTCGCCGGTTCCCCGCCGCTCCCGCGCTTCGGCCACAGGACGCTCCATGCGAGGTCGCCGAGCGTCCAGGAGTCGCCACTGGCGGCGTAGTGCACCTGGGCACCGGTCACGCGCAGCTCGTCGACGAGCGGCTCCGCTCGCGCCTCGGCAGTATCGGGGACGACAAGCGACCCGACGCCGACGCCGGACTCGAGCAACGCCGTCGCCGCCCCGGTGTGGTCCAGATCAAAGTGCGTGAGCACGAGCAGACGCAGCTCGTCGACGCCGAGCGTCCTCAGACAGGCCAGCAGTGCTTCGGGCTCCGCACCGGTGTCGATGAGCGCCGAGCCGCTCCAAGTGGTGACGAGCAGCGCATCCCCCTGTCCGATATCGCACGCCGCATAGCGCCATGCACTTGGGATGCTTCTGCTGAGGTGGACCGCCTGCCCGACGACCGTGCCGACATACGCCACCAGGGCGACGCAGAGCAGGAGCGCCAGCCACGCTCTCCAGCAGTGGAGCAGGACGATGAGCGCGACGACGACGGCGAGACAGAGCAGCGCCCCCGGGAGTCCGCCAGGCCACGGCAGCAGCGCCCCGGGCCAGTCACTGACCGCCATCGCCACAAGTCCGATCCACTGCGCGGGCAGCCAGGCGACCCACAGAAGCGCCTGGCCGAGCCAGGGAGCGGCCCACAAGAGCAGGCAGCCGACCAGCCCGGCGAGCGTCGCCACGGGCGCTGCTGGGGCGGCCAGCACGTTCGCGAGAATGCCGTAGAGCGGCAGTTCCGGGGTCAGGAGCAGCAGCACCGGTTGACACGCGAGCTGCGCCGAGGCGGGCACGGCGAGCATGAGCGCGACGGGCCGTGGCATGACGCGTGCGAGGCGATCGCCGATCGGGTTCGCGAGCGTCAGCAGCCCGACCGTCGCGAGCACCGAGAGCGCGAAGCCGTAGTCTCGGCTCCGCCAGGGGTCGGCGACGAGCACGACCACCGTGGCGAGGGCGACGAGCGCAAGACCTGTCGACCGACGCGGAGTGGCTTCGAGCACCAGGACGACCATGGCCATGATGCTCGCCCGGATGACGCTGCCCTCCGGGGTGACGAGCGCCACGAACACGGCGAGAACCGCGGCTGCGAGTGCGAGGCGCACTCCTCGCCGCAGCCCGCAGAGGCGAGCGAGGACCAGGGTCGCGGCGACCACGACCGCGCAGTTCGCCCCCGAGACGGCCGTGAGGTGCGTGAGCGCGGCCGTCTTCATCCGCTCGTCCAGCTCGGCCCCGACCAGGCGCGTGTCGCCGACGGACAGCCCCGGGAGCAGCTGCGCGCCGAGACCAGGGAGGGTTCGCGCCGCGTCGACGAACCGGTCTCGCGCCCCTGCGGTGACCTCAAGCAGCCCGCCAGGCGCGGCGACGACGTGCGCCGGAGCATCGAGGAAGACCAGAGCGGCGACGCTGTCGCCCGCGTCCGCAGGACCGAGGACCCCCTCGAGCTCGACCCGTGAGCCGATGGCTGGGAGCCGCTCCCCCGCCGACGTCGGCATGCTCAGCTGGCCGAACGCGAGCAGCGAGGCGCCACTGCCTCCGCTTCTCCCATCGACCTCGAACGAATCGAGGCGCACCTCGAAGTGGGACGGCTCCTGCAACTGCGCGCCGGACCAGCGCCCACGGTCGTCGCCTGGAGCAGCGACGGCACCCTCCCCGACGAGGGTCGTGAGGGTGCCCGTCGCCTGCACCCGAAACCCCTCCACGGCGCCCGCGCGAAGCGCCTCGGGAGACCTCACGGGATGCTGAGCGCCGGAGCTCACCGCGAGCAGCGCCATGACGGCCGCGACAACGGCGAACGTCGCGAGCGCTGGCCGCAGACGCGCCGCGGCCAGGAGCACGATCGCGAGCAGTGCCAGACCGATGCCGCACACCCAGGCGAGGGAGGGATGCGTGACGCAGATCCAGGCCATGACCCAGGCGCCGGCCGCCGCCGGCACGAGACGCGCGTCTCGACCATCGAGCCGCTCGGCCAGCGCTCCCAGATTCCCCACCTGAACGGCACGATCTTTCCGAGTCGTCACACGGTCACCAGGTCGACGAGCCCCTCGTAGGTGGCGTCCCCGATGCCGGCGACCTCCTTGAGCTCCTCCACAGCACCGAATCCGCCGTTCTGCTCACGGTGGTCGATGATGCGCGACGACATGGCCGGTCCGATCCTCGGCAGCTCTTCGAGCTCGACCGCAGACGCCGTGTTCAGGTTCACGAGGCCACCGCCGGCCGCACCCCCGGCACCGGTCGGCGCCGCTTCCCCTCCGACGGGCTCGGAGGGGGCCTCGCCGATCCGCGGAACCCGCAGCTGCTCGCCGTCGACGAGCGTTCGAGCCATGTTGAGGAGCGACGGGTCGGCGTCGTCGGCAAGACCACCCGCCGCGGCGATCCCGTCGACCACCCTGGCCGTCGACGGCACCTCGTAGACCCCGGGACTCGTGACGGCCCCGACGACGTGGACCAGCAGCGTCGACCCCTCGGAGCTCGGTACGCCGGCAGGCGGTTCCGTTGCGCTCAGCTGGAGGCTCTCGGTCGGCGACACCTCCCCGAGGGCACCGAGACTCGGTGTGGGACGCAGAGCCGCGAGCGTGATCGCCCCGGCGAGCACGACGAGGACAAGCACGACCGCAGCGCCGACCCCGATCCGCAGACGCGGTCGGGGCGGACGCTCGAAGAGGTCGGCCAGCTCGGATTCGGACACCCTCGGACGCTACGACGGCGCGCGCATCCGCTGGCCCGCGAAGTCCCCTCCTGTGGAGGGCGACTCTCGCACAGGGCAGGTGACTGCAGAGTGGGCCGCGAGCGCCCGACGCCCTTCAACCGACCACGCTGCGGAAGCCGTCGATCGCAAGTCTCGGGATGGCTTTCGCACTTCGGGATGGGTTGCAACCCATCCCGAAGTGCGAAAGCCATCCCGAAACGGGAGAAGAAGCCGATCAGAGGAAAGAAGCCACCTCGAGCGAAGCCACCTCGAGCGAAGCCACCGCGAGCGAAGCCACCTCGAGCAAAGCCACCTCGAGCGAAGCCGCCTCGAGCAAGGCCACCTCGAGGAAAGCGCCTGCGAGGAAAGCCACCGCGAGAAGGCGGTAGACCGGTAAACGCGCAGACGCAGACGCGCCCTCGCTCGGCTGAGCGGGGGCGCGTCTGGCGCCAGGCTTTGGGCGACTGGCTGCTGCTAGCCCTTGACCGCGATGTTCACGAGCTTCGGGGCCCGCACGATGATCTTGACGATCTCGCGGCCGTCGATGGCGGCCTGCACCTTCGGCGAAGAGATGGCGAGCTGCTCGAGCGACGCCTCGTCGATCGTCGGGGGCACATCGAGGCGGTGCCGCACCTTGCCGTTGATCTGGACGACCGCCGTCACCTGGTCCTGCGTGAGCAGCGAGCGAGCCGCGGTCGGCCACTTGACGTGCGAGATGCTGCCCTCGTGGCCGAGTCGCTCCCACATGTCCTCGGCCGCGTGCGGCGCGTACATGTCCAGCACAACCGCGATGGCCTCGGCGGCCTCGCGCACGGCGGGGTCAGCCGGGCCAGCACCCGAGTCGATGGCCTTGCGCGTCGCGTTGGTGAGCTCCATGAGGCGCGCGATCACGACGTTGAACTTGAAGCCGGAGGCCAGCTGCGGGATGTCGGCGAGGAAGCGGTGCGTCTCGCGGCGCAGACCACGGTCGCCCTCGCCGAAGTCGACGCCGACGGGGCTCGTGACCTCGCCGGAGATGCGCCAGGCGCGCGCCAGGAACTTGCCGGAGCCTGCGACGGAGACATCCGCCCAGTCGACGTCGTCTTCCGGCGGGCTCGCGAAGAGCATCGTCAGGCGCACGGCGTCGACGCCGTACTGGTCGAGCTCGGCCGAGAGGCTCACGACGTTGCCCTTGGACTTCGACATCTTCTTGCCGTCCATGACGACCATGCCCTGGTTGAGCAGTGCCGAGAAGGGTTCCGTGAAGTCGACGTGCCCGAGGTCGTAGAGCACCTTCGTGATGAAGCGCGCGTAGAGGAGGTGCAGGATGGCGTGCTCGACGCCGCCCACGTACTGGTCGACGGGTGCCCAGCTCGCGGCCGTCTTCTCGTCGAACGCGGCAAGCTCGTTGTTCGGCGAGAGGAAGCGGAGGAAGTACCAGGAGCTGTCGACGAACGTGTCCATCGTGTCGGTGTCGCGCAGCATCGGCTCGCCCGTCTCCGGGTCGACCGTGTTCACCCAGTCGGTCGCGCCGCCGAGGGGCGAGGCTCCCTTCGGGCGCAGGTCGAGCCCTTCGGCCTCGGGGAGGCGCACGGGCAGCTGGTCCAGCGGCACGGGAACCTCCTTGCCGTCCTCGCCGTGGAGGATCGGGATGGGCGTTCCCCAGTAGCGCTGGCGGGAGATGAGCCAGTCGCGGAGGCGGTAGTTCTTCGCGGCCCGGCCCGTGCCACGCTCGTCGAGGAGCTCGATTGCCGCCTGGATGCCCGAGCGCTTCGAGAGCCCGTCCAGCGGCCCCGAGTTGGTGAGGCGTCCGTCGCCGGACAGCGCCTCCCCGGTCTTGGCGGGGTGGAGGTCTTCGAACTCCGGCATCGACCCGTCTTCGGGGATGATCGGGATGACACCCGTGACGGCCTGCGTGACGTCGACGACCACCTTGACGGGCAGGTCGAACGCGCGTGCGAAGTCGAGGTCGCGCTGGTCGTGTGCGGGCACCGCCATGATCGCGCCCGTGCCGTAGTCGGCGAGCACGTAGTCGGCGGCCCAGATCGGCAGGCGCTCGCCGCTCAGGGGGTTGATAGCGAAGCGACCGAGGTCGACGCCGGTCTTGGGGCGGTCGCTCGACTGGCGGTCGATGGAGTCGAGCGCGCGGGTGTCGGCGAGGTACTTCGCGAAGCGCTCGCGAACCTCCTCGTCTGCGCCTTCGGCGAGCTCGGAGGCGAGGTCGGAATCGGGGGCCACGACCATGAACGTCGCGCCGTAGAGCGTGTCGGGGCGTGTCGTGAACACGGTGACGGGCTCATCCCGCCCCTCGACGACGAAGTCGACGTCAGCGCCGAGCGAGCGCCCGATCCAGTTGCGCTGCATCGTGATGACCTTCTGCGGCCAGTGCCCCTCGAGCTGGTTGAGGTCGTCGATGAGCCGGTCTGCGTAGTCGGTGATCTTGAAGTACCACTGGTTGAGCTTCTTCTTCACGACGATCGCGTCGCAGCGCTCGCAGTGCCCGTCGATGACCTGCTCGTTGGCGAGCACCGTCTGGTCGTTGGGGCACCAGTTCACGTCGGAGTACTTGCGGTACGCGAGACCTCGCTCGTACATCTGCAGGAACAGCCACTGGTTCCAGCGGTAGTACTCGGGGTCGGAGGTGTGGATGACGCGGTCCCAGTCGAAGGACGCCGCGTAGCGCTTCATCGAGGCGCGCTGCTGCGCGATGTTCTCGTACGTCCAGTCCTTGGGGTCGCCACCGTTCTTGATGGCGGCGTTCTCGGCCGGCAGCCCGAAGGAGTCCCAGCCGATGGGGTGCAGGACGTTGAAGCCCTGGTGGCGCCAGTAGCGAGCGACGGCGTCGCCGAGTGCGTACTGCTCGGCGTGCCCCATGTGCAGGTCGCCCGAGGGGTACGGGAACATGTCGAGGACGTACTTGCGCGGGCGATCGTCACCCTGGAGGTTCGTCGCGAAGGGCTGCAGCTTGTCCCACTCAGCCGACCACTTCGCCTCGAGAGCCTTGAAGTCGTATTCCTGGGGCTCAGCGCCTGTCGCTTCGGTCACAGATTTCTTCTTTCGCGTTGCCGGTTGCTGCACGGAGGGTGGTTCTCGTCGCGGTCGTCTGGCGTCGTCGCGAAGCGCGGGGCTCCTCGCGTCGGACACCAACGACCAAGACTACTCGCCGACGAGCCGAAGCGCGCGTGTGACGAGGGCGGGGTCGAGCGGGGTGTGCGAGATGATCACGACGGAGCGCTGGTCACCGGATGCAGCGAGCAGCTCGGCGACGAGCCTGTCGGCGAGACCCGGGTCGACGTTGGCCGTCGGCTCGTCGAGGATGAGGACCGGGAAGTCGGCCAGGAGGCCGCGGGCGAGCGCGATGCGCTGCGCCTGACCGCCGGAGACGAGCGCGCCGTGCTCGCCGACGCGCGCCTCCAGCCCACCCCGCTCGTCGAGCCATTCGCCGAGGCCGACTCGTTCGAGGACGGCGCTGAGCTCCTCGTCGTCGGCCTCCGGCTTGGCGAAGAGCAGGTTCTGCCTGATGCTCTCGTCGAAGATGTGGGGCCGTTGCTCGATGAGGCCGACGACGGACCGCACCTGCGCGGGCGCGTACGCCTTCGCCTCCACGCCGTTGACTCGGTACGAGCCCTCGTAGTCGAGGAACCGCACGAGCACGTTGGCGAGCGTCGTCTTGCCTGCGCCGGACTCGCCCTCGACCAGCAGCCGATCGCCGGGAGCCAGCTCGAGCGAGACGGAGCTGATCGCGGGCTCGGGCGCACCTGGCCACGCTGCCGAGACGTCTTCGAGGGTCAGCGTCACCGGCAGGCTCGGGTCGGCGCGAGGGGCGGGCAGCGGCTGAGCATCCGGGAGCTCCTTCGGCGCTGACGCCGGTGCCACATCGGCGACTCTGGCGGCGCTGGCCCTGACCTGGCGCCAGGCGGCGACCGCCTGCGGCACCTGCGCGAAGATCTCGAACAGGGCCATCGGCACAAGCGCGATGAGGGTGAGCATCGGCGCGAGCAGCGTGCCGTCGACGGTGGGGCCGATGCCGACGGCAAGCGCCCCCGCCGTCGCGAGGCCGGAGAAGAGCATGACGAGTCCGGCGACGGCGCCGCTCCCCCGTGCCCGCGAGACGAGCGCGTCGCGGAGTCTCGCGTCCGCGGCGTCCACCTCGGCGAGCTTCGCGTCGAGCGCCCCGTAGGCCTCGAGCGTCTCGAAATTGGAGACGGTCTCGTAGATGCGGTCGTTGAGGGCCGCCCGGAGCGGCGCGGCCTCGCGGTCGGCGCGTCCCGAGATCGCGAGATTGGTGGTGGTCGCGACGATCCCCGCGAGCACGAGGCAGATCGCGAGCACGAGTGCTGCCGGGGCGCTCACGAGCCAGATGCCGATGACGGCGAGCGTCGACGTGAGGCCCGCGATGATGAGCGGCTGCGCGACGCGCAGGGGCAGGAACTGCAGCTCGTCGACGTCGCTCACGAGTCGTGTCAGCAGGTCTCCCCGGCGGTGCGTGGCGAGGCCAGCGGGAGCCAGCGGGATGAGACGTTCGAGCACGCCGACGCGCAGCTCGGCGAGCTGCCGGAAGGACGCGTCGTGGCCGAGCAGCCGCTCGACGTAGCGGAAGGCCGCTCGCCCGATGGCGAAGGCACGCACGCCGACGATGGCGATGCCCAGGAGCAGGATGTGGATGATCTCCGACGCCCGGGTCAGCAGGTAGGCACTCGTCGCGAGGAGCGCCACGGCGCAGATCGCGCTGAGCAGGCCGATGGCGATCGAAGGCCACAGGCGCCGAGCGGAGGGCATCGCAAGACGGAGGATCCGCCGCTCGTCGTCGGAGACGCGTTGCCGGTTCCCGGTCATGCGTTCGCCACCGTCTCGAGTCGTTCGATGGTGTGCACCGAGTCGGCGGAGGCGACGAGCGCGCGCCGGTGGCTGACGACGAGCACGGCCCGTCCTTCCTGTGCCAGGCTCCGGAAGGCGGCAGCGATGCGCTGTTCCGTGTCGGCGTCGAGCGCCGAGCTCGGCTCGTCGAAGAGCACGACGGGGCAGTCGAGTCGGCGGGCGCGCAGGAGCGTGCGCGCGAGCGCGACGCGCTGCGACTGCCCACCGGACAGGCCCGCGCCCGCGACCCCGAGCATCCGTTCGCCGTCGAGGAACTCGAGGCCGGCATCGGCGAGGGCCGCACGGACCTCGTCTGGTGCTGCTTCCGGCTGGCCGAGTGCCACGTTCTCGGCGACGGTCCCCTCGATCAGCGAGGCCGACTGGCCCATCCAGGCGATCGCGGCCCTGCGGCGGTCGCCCGTGAGCTGCTCGCCGTCGATGGTCACGGCACCGGAGGCGCCCACGGTGCCGCGCGCGACGCCGAGCAGCGTCGACTTGCCGGCGCCTGAGGGGCCGACGATGGCCGTCACCTCGCCCGGAGGCACGACGAGGCTGTAGTCGCGGAGGACCGTGCGTCCCTCGTAGCCGACGGTGATGCCGGTGAAGGCGAGGCCTCGGTGCTGGAGGCCTGCACTGATCGGGCCACCTGCAGCAGCAGCAGCAGCGCGCGCATCGCTCGGCGTAGGCGCCCTCTCCGCTTCCTCGATGATCGAGAACACGTCGTCGGAGGCGGCGACGCCGTCCGCGGCCGCATGGAACTGAGCTCCGACCTGGCGCAGCGGCAGGTACACCTCGGGAGCGAGCAGCAGCACGAAGAGCCCGACCTCGAGCGTCATGTCGCGGTTGATGAGCTGGATGCCGATCGTGACGGCGATGAGGGCGACGGACAGGCTCGCCAGCAGCTCGAGCGCGAAGCCGGACATGAAGGAGAGCCGGAGGACCTTCATGGTCGCGACCCGATACCCGTCGGTGACCTCGCGGATGCGCGCCGGCTGGCGTTCCGCACGGCCGAAGATCTTGAGCGTCGACAGCCCTTCCACGACCTCGAGGAACCCGGTCGCGAGCGTCGACAGCGCAGTCCACTGCCGCTTCTGGACCTTCTCGGTCGCCCAGCCGATGAGGATCATGAAGACGGGGATGAGCGGCAGCGTGATGATGACCGTGATGGCGGATGGGAGGTCCCAGAGCGCCATCACGACGATCAGCACGGGAGCGGCGATCGCCGTCAGGATGAGCTGCGGGAGGTACTTGGCGAAGTACGTGTCGAGGGCGCCGAGGCCTGGGCCGGCAAGCGTCGTGAGCCGGGAGCTGGAGGTGCCCGTGAGCCAGGCAGGGCCGAGCTTCGCGATGGACGCGAGCAGCTTGGAGCGCAGCTCGCTCTTCACCTTCGCGGCCGCGCGTGCGGAGATGGCCTCCATGCCCCAGGTCGCCGCGCTTCTGACAGCGATCACGACGAGCAGGGCGCCGAACCACGGCAGCAGCTCCACGACGCGCTCGCCAGCGATCGCGGACACGATGAGGTGCGTGACGAGCCAGGCGAAGCCGATGATGGATGCGGTCTGGACAGCGCCGAGCGCCGCGCCGAGCACGAAGAAGCTTCGTGCCGACGCGGCGTGGCTCAGGAGGCGGGGGTCGAGGGGTTTCACGGGTCAGGCGGCGACGACCGCTGGCTCCTCGTGCGCGTCTCCCGTGATCGTCTTCCTGCTGATGCGCTTGCGGAAGACCCAGAAGGTCCAAGCCTGGTAGCCGAGGACGAACGGGACGATGATGAGCGCCGCCCAGCTCATGATGCCGAGCGTGTAGTCGCTGGACGAGCCGTTGGTGATCGTCAGCGGGTTGGAGGGGTCGAGCGTGTTGGGCAGCAGGTTCGGGAAGAGCGAGGCGAAGAGCGTCAGCACCGCTGCGGCCACGGTCAGCGCGCCGAGCGCGAAGGCGATGCCGTCACGCCCCAGCAGCGTGCTGATGTAGGAGCCGACGAACGCGAGGACGGCGACGAGCGCGAGGGCAAGACCTGCGACCGAGAAGTGCGCGACGACGGTCCAGCCGAGGAAGGCGATCGCGAGCACCGCGACGACGACGCCGACCTTCAGCGCGAGGGATCGTGCACGGTCGCGGATGTCACCTTCCGTCTTCCGAGTGATGAACACCAGCCCATGGTAGAAGAACAGCGTGAGCGTCGTGAGCCCGCCAAGCAGGGCGTACGGGTTCAGCAGGTCGAAGAACGAGCCGATGTAGTTGAAGTTCTCGTCGAGAGCGAGGCCCTGCGTGATGTTCGCGAACGCGACACCCCAGAGGAGGGCCGGGACGGCCGAGCCGACGAAGATCATCCAGTCGAACCACCTCGTCCATTCCACGCCCTTGCCCTGGTGGCGGTACTCGAACGAGACGCCGCGCACGATGAGCGCGAGCAGGATGAGCAGCAGCGGCAGGTAGAAGCCGGAGAAGATCGTCGCGTACCACTCCGGGAAGGACGCGAAGAGTGCCGCTCCGGCCACGATGACCCAGGTCTCGTTGAGGTCCCAGATGGGGCCGATCGTGTTGATGAGCACGCGTCGGTCGGTGTCGTCCTTGCCGATGAACGGGAGGGCGATGCCGACGCCGAAGTCGAAGCCGTCGAGCACGAAGTAGCCGACGAAGAAGAAGGCGACGATCCAGAACCAGAGGACTTGCAGATCCATCAGTAGACGCTCGCTTTCACCTTGACGGCGGCAACGTCATCGACGGTGCCATCTGCGTTGGAATCGAAACTCGGCGGGTCTTCCTGCGCGGCCTTCAGCAGCAGCTTGACCTCGACGACGGCGAGGATCGCGTAGACGAGCGTGAAGGCGACGAGCGAGATGAGCACGCTGAGTCCGCTCACGTTGGGCGAGACGCCCGCCTCCGTCTTGAGGAGGCCGAAGACCAGCCACGGCTGGCGGCCCATCTCGGTGAAGATCCAGCCGACCGTGATGCCGAGCGTCGGGAACAGCACCGTGAGGATCGCGAGGTTCCACATCCACTTCTTCGGCGGGTTCTTCGCCTTCTTGCGCGTGACCCAGAGACCGGCGACGGCGACCGCGATGGAGGCCATGCCGAAGCCCATCATCCAGCGGAACGCCCAGTAGGTGACCCAGATGACCGGGGCGTAGTCGCCAGGGCCGTAGAGCGCCGTGTACTGGGCCTGCAGGTCGTTGATGCCCTCGACGGTGCCGTCGAAGGTGTGCGTCGACAGGAAGGAGAGGAGGTAGGGGATGCGGATGGAGAACAGCTCGGACGAGCCGTCCGGGGTGCCCCACGTGAAGATCGAGAAGGAGGCGTCTGCGCCGGTCGCGGTCGTGTAGAGCGCCTCGGCCGCGGCCATCTTCATGGGCTGGGCCTCGACCATGGCGAGGCCCAGCTGGTCGCCGCTGAGCATCGTGCCGACGCCGCCGACGAGCATGAACCAGAGGCCGAACTTCAGCGCTGGCTGCATGACGTCGTGGTTCTGGTCGCGCTTCAGGTGCCAGGCGGCGGTCGCGATGATGATCGCCGCGCCCACCATGAGGGAGGCGAAGATCGTGTGCGGCAGCGCCGCCATCGCGACGGGGTTCGTGAGCACCGCGCCGAAGTCGACGAGCTCAGCTCGCCCGTTGGCCTCGTTCATCTCGTAGCCGACCGGGTTCTGCATGAACGCGTTGGCGGCGAGGATGAAGTAGGCGGAGGTCCACGTGCCGATCATCGTGAGCCAGATGGTCGCGAGGTGCAGCTTCGGCGGCAGCTTGTCCCAGCCGAAGATCCACAGGCCGATGAACGTGGCCTCGAGGAAGAAGGCGACGAGCCCCTCGAACGCGAGCGGCGCACCGAAGACGTCGCCGACGAAGCGCGAGTAGTCGGACCAGTTCATGCCGAACTGGAACTCCTGCACGATGCCGGTCACGACGCCCATGGCGAAGTTGATCAGGAACATCTTGCCGAAGAGCTTCGTGAGGCGAAGGTAGGTGACCTTGCCCGTGCGGACCCAGGCCGTCTGCCAGATGGCGATGGCGAGGACCAGCCCAAGAGTGACGGGCACGAAGAGGAAGTGGTAGATGGTCGTGACACCGAACTGCCACCGCGCGAGTATGAGTGGATCCAGCAGGGCGTCCACAGTGCCTCCTGATGCGTCTGAGGTTGGGCGTGATGCCCCGGGATCGCAGCGCGACTCCTGGCCCAATGCTACGCCGCCCCGACTACTACATCGTGTCGAATAGGACACCCTAAGTTCTGCTGTTTTCGCCTTCGGATCAGGTACTTCTACATATTGTAGTGGATGTAACGAAATGATAACGGAGGGGAATCTCCAGGGATGCCAAAGTTCGGGCCCTAGAGTCTGCGACATGGATGCGGGGAGCAGAGCATGAACGAGCTGATCGAGACCGCCCTCCAGTACATCGAGTCCGTGCCTCCGGTGTGGCGGATCGTGCTGGTCGGCGTCGCGATCCTGCTCGAGACGAGCGTGCTCATCGGCCTCATAGTGCCCGGCGAGACGGTCCTGCTCGCCCTGAGCACCGGCATCGACGCACCGCTCCCCTGGGTCCTGACGATCGCAGCCTCCATCGTGGGCGCGCTGCTCGGCGAATCCTTCGGGTTCTGGCTCGGTCGCACGTTCGGCCCGAGGATCCGAGCGTCACGCGTCGGCCGGTGGCTCGGCGACGAACGATGGCAGCGTGCGGAACTCCTCATCCAGCGTCGCGGCGGCCCCGCAGTCCTCATCTCCCGCTTCCTGCCCGTGCTCCACTCACTCGTGCCGCTGACGGCAGGGATGGGCGGCATGCGCTACCGCCGCTTCCTCGCCTGGACCATCCCCGCCTGCGTCATCTGGTCGACGGCCTACGTGAGCGCCGCAGCCGGAGCCTCCGCGAGCTTCCGCGAGCTCTCGTCGTCACTGCATTGGGCTGGCTACCTCTTCGTCGGCGTCATCGTCGTGTTCCTCCTGATCATGTGGCTGGTCAAGCGCGCCGTCGGCAAGGTCATGAACCGCGATCTCGACGAAGCGAACGCGCAGGCTGCCGCTGCATCAGCCGCCTCCGACGCCCCGACGGGCCACGACGGCTCAGACGCCGAGACCGCGGGCGTGCGAGGATGAGCGGGTGACGCCGACCTCCGACGCCCAGTCCCCGCTCGAGCGCTGGCTTCTGAGCCTCAAGCCCGTCAGGGCCGTGATCGACAACGCCTTCCGCATCGAGGACCGAGTGCGCCTCGTGCGCGTGAAGCTCGTCCGCAAGCGCGGCTATCTCACGGTCCTCGAGCCCTATACCGGGTACGGGACAACGTCCTGGGTTCGCGCCCTCGCGCGGGTCCACATGGCGCCTCCAGGCAACCGGCGCCGATTCAGCCTCTCCAGGCTGCTCAGGCGCAAGCGCCGCGAATCGGTCGTCCGCGGATGGCGGAGCTTCGCGCGCGTCTCCGCAGGCAACGTCCCCGCGACCGTCATCATCGACGGCGTTCGGCACTCGGTCAAAGCCGACCGCGGCGGCATCGTGGACATCAACCTGCCCGCGAACCTCAAGCCCGGGTGGAACACCATCACGTTCGAGAGCTTCGACCGCCAGACGAGCACCGCGCCTGTCTTCATCGTCGCCGACGAGCAGCGCGTCGGGCTGCTCTCCGACATCGACGACACCGTCATGGTGACGGCGCTGCCTCGTCCGATGCTCGCAGCCTGGAACACCTTCGTCCTCGACGTGCACGCGCGCACACCGACCCCGGGCATGAGCGTGCTCTCCGAGCGCATCCTGACCTCATTCGGGCGCAGCGAGACCCCCGTCGTCTACCTGTCGACGGGCCCCTGGAACGTCGCCCCGACGCTCGCGCGCTTCCTCGGGCGAAACCTCTACCCCGCCGGTCCGCTCCTGCTCACCGACTGGGGGCCAACCCCGGATCGCATCTTCCGCTCCGGGCTCGAGCACAAGGTCTCCAACCTCGACCGCCTCGCGCGGGAGTTCCCGGACATCAAGTGGATCCTCGTCGGCGACGACGGACAGCATGACGAGCAGATCTACGGCGAGTTCACGAGCCGCCACCCAGATCGTGTGCTCGCGATCGCCATCCGTCAGCTGTCCACCAGCGAGGCAGTGCTGGCGGGTGGACGCGCGGCCAGTGCGCACTGGCGCAAGAACGCGCCCATTCCGTGGGTCTACGCTCCGGACGGCGCGGGACTCGCCAAGCAGCTGACCGAAGCTGGCATCCTGCCCGACCTCACGCAGGCACCGGCACAGGCACCCGACGCGACCCGCTAGGCGGGCTCCTCCCGCGGGGATTGCGCCCTACCCAGGGCGAGCGTGAAGTTCAGGGAGTCCATCTCCGAGTACGGGCGGTACATGCCGTTAAAGACCCTCGAGCCCTCCGGAGTCAGGATCACCCGCACCCCGAGCCACTCGGCGACGTCGTCGCGCACGAGCGGAGTCCCGATCTCGCAGCTGGCGAAGTCGATGAGCTCGCCGCCCTCACCCTGCACGACGAGCCTCGCGTCCTCACCCTCGAAGACGAGCTGCGGGTTCCGGAAGCTGACGTCGAGCATGCCGCCGTGCCCGGTGAGGCGAACGGCTCCGGTGAAGGAGGCGCTGCCCATGGGGGCGTCGCCGGCCAGCCACGCCGAGTCGGTGGCTCCGCGCGGGTAGGCGAACTCCTCGTCGTCGACGAACGCGCCACCCTCGAGCAGCACCTTGCCGCCGGAGCGACGCACGTACTCGACGAAGGACGACTTGATCGGCCATCGCAGTTCCCCGCGCCAGAGCTCCATGCCCCCCACGCTAGCCCGCCTCGAATTCGAAGCGCCAGCGTCAATCTGCTCTCGTTACTTCGAGAGCAGCAGCGAGACGACGAAGATGACCGGAACAGACAGGAACGTCGACGCCAGGATCGCTTCGCGCGCGACCCTCATCCCCACCCCGTAGTTGCTGGCGTAGGTGAAGACGTTCTGCGCGGAGGGCAGGGCCGCGGTGACGACCACGATGAGCAGAGCCGCCCCATCGAGGCCGAAGAGCCACGCCCCGATGAGCCAGGCGAGCGCCGGATGCACGAATACCTTGAGCACGGTGGCCACGATCGCAGGAGCCCGCTCTGGCTCCCGGAAGGGGATCGCGTTGCCCCACAGGGACATGCCGAACGCGAGCAGCATGGCAGGAACGCTCATGCCCCCCAGCAGCTCGAGCGGATCGAGCAGGAAGGGCGGGATGGTGATGCCGGATGCGCTCACGACGATGCCGGCGAGCGCACCGATGACGATGGGGTTCCGGAACGGACGCAGCACGATCTGCCACCAGCGGAGCCTCGGCGCGTCCTCGGCCCGCGAGGCGATATCGAGCAGGGTCATGAAGATGGGACCCATGATGAGCTGCTGTCCGAGCATCACCGGAGCGACCAGCGTCGCATCACCGAGGACATACACGGCGATGGGGATGCCGAGGTTGCCGGCATTGACGTAGCTTGCCGCCATCGCACCTGAGGTCGTCGTGCCGAGCCCCCACTTGCGCAGCGCGCCGATGGCGCCGTACACGAGTGCCACGGCGGTCATCGCGATCGCGGTCACGACGAACTGGCTCGAGTAGAGGACCTCGAGGTGCGCGTCTGCCATGAGCGTGAAGAGCAGCGCCGGCGTCGCCACGTTGAACGCGAGCTTCGAGAGGCCGGTCTGCCCGGTCTGCCCGAGCACGCCACTGCGTGCCAGGAACACGCCCACCGTGACGATGACGGCGATGACCGCGAATCCCTGAAGAACATTCATAGCTGTCGAAATCGTATCCTGCCCGCACCAGCCACCAGTCCGCTCTGAGGTGCCGTCATTCGCTCCCGAGCGTCCGAGTGGCATTCCGGCGGGCCGCGGGATCGGCAACCGAAATCCCTTCGGCTGTGCGTGACCTCGTCGTGTCGTCACCTAGTGTTCGGGGAATTCGGCACCGACTTCGGCCTTCTGGACGAACCTGGATTCAAATCACCGGATAATCATCTAGCATGTATTCGCTCTGCATTAAACGAAGGGGATCCACATGGCTCGGAAAGTCATCTATCAGCTCGTCGACGACATCGACTCGAGTTCACTCGCCGAAGGCGAAGGCGAGACCGTCCAATTCGCCCTCGACGGAACCGACTACGAAATCGATCTCTCGGACGCGAACGCCAAGAAGCTGCGCGACGCGCTCGCTGACTACGTGTCGGCGGCCCGCACGGTAGCGAAGACCCGCAAGAACAAGTCGACGGGTTCCAGCTCCAGCCGTCCGAAGCGCGACCTCGCGGCAATTCGTGCCTGGGCTCGCGCTGAAGGACACAAGATCTCCGACCGAGGCCGCATTCCCGGCTCGATCATCGAGGACTTCGAAGCGGCGAACTCCTAAGCTGCGGGACTGAGCGGCCGCAGGGGCAACCCGGAACGGACCGCACGCAGAGAAGAGGGCCAGACGGCGAATGCCGTCCGGCCCTCCTTTCGTCACTCACCCGCCGCATTCACGACTTCTTCCCCATGAAAACGCTCGGGAAACGCGGCAGCGAGACGCCCTACTTGGCGACGATGGTCGGCGTCTCGAGGTGCGCGAGGACCCCGTGGCTCACGGAACCCAGCAGGAGACGAGCGAAGGTGCCGCGTCCACGACTGCCGACGACCACGAGCGACGCCGAAGGGGCGGCATCGACGATCGCCATGTCCGGGATGCCCTCCACGACCACCGGCGTGATCTCGAGATCCGGGTAGCGCCCCCGCAGCCCGGCGAGGGCCAGTGAGAGCGTCTCCTCCGCCGAGAGGCGGAGCTCATCGAAGAAGTCGCCGGTCACGATGACGCCGCCGCCGTAGACGTTCGGGGCGTGCCAGGCGTGCACCGGGATGAGCGGCTCTCCGCTCAGGCTCGCCTCCTCAGCCGCCACGGCAAGAGCGTGCTCCGAGAGGTCGGAGCCGTCGACCCCGACCACCACCCCGCGCCGGCCCGAGAGATCGACATCGGGGATCACGGCGACCGGAGATTCGCTGGCTGCGGCCACGCGCACGCTGTGCGTGCCACTCGCCCGCCCTGAGGACTCCCCCCGGTTGCTGCCGACCACAAGGAGGCTGGACGTCTTGGACAGCTCCGTGAGGGTCTCGATGATGGCGCCGGTCATGACGGCCGTCTCGACCTCGAGCGCCGCGTCCACGGCAAGCGCCGCCTCCGCGGCCTCCTGGAGGATGCGAGCCGCAGCGCTCTCCGCTTCGATGAGGAGGTCTGGGTTTCCGGCCCCCGCGATCCTCGGATCGACGATGTGCACGAGCTTCAGACGTTTCCGACCGCGAGATGCTCGCGCGGCCGCCCATCGCGTGGCGACGATTCCAGGCTGGTTTCCGGCGACTCCGACGGTGATGTTCTCGCTCATACCCGAATGCTAACGCCGTCGGCCAGTGGAATCACTGCGTAGAGGTGTACTCCCGCTTGAGATCCGTGAATCCCGCCAGTCGGAATGGACCGGGCGTCTCGTTGGGGAGCGCGAACTCGCCAAGTCCACTCGGGTCGCGTCGCTCATGCCACACGAGGTATTCCGCGGCGTCGATGGGGACTCGCGCCTCGAGAACCGCCCGATTCTCCTCGGCACGCAAATGCTGTCGATATCCGGGCTGCACCGTCCCCGCGAAGAACTCCGCGACACTTCCGGAGCCATAGCTGAGGAACCCGATCTTCGCTGCCTCGAGGTCCTCATCGCTGTCCAAGAGGCTGAGGAGCGCCAGATAGATCGATGCGGTGTAGGTATTTCCTATGATTCTGTTGTATTTCAGCGTCGATGCGATCTGCGCGTCGAGCACCCCGGCGTCGAGATCGCCACCCGCGGTCTTGATGAGGTGACGGTGCGCTTTCGACGCCATCTTGGTGAACGGCTGGTGATAGCAGAAGCGGCTAAATTCGCTGATCGGGAATCCACCCTGGGCCGCGTAATCGCTCCAGGCGTTCTCGACGGCCTGCAGGTAGGCGCGAATGGAGTATTTTCCATCGACGAGCGCGGTGACTCGCCCGTTCGGCCGCCAGAAGTCCATGATGTCGCTCGTGAAGACTCCGGAGCCTGGCTCGATGACCACCAGGTCCGGGTCCGCAGCGACGAGCATCGCGACAGCCCCCGCGCCCTGCGTGGGCTCCCCGCTCGAGCCGAGCTCGTAGCGCGCGACGTCGCTGGCGATGACGAGCACCCGCTGACGGGGATCACGGGCGACCAGGGCGGTGGCGAACTGCAGCGCGGCGGTCGCCGAATAGCAGGCCTGCTTGAGCTCGACGACGCGGCAGGTCGCCGGAAGGTCCAGCAGCTGGTGCACGTACACACCGGCGGCCTTCGACTGGTCGATGCCGGTCTCCGTCGCGAAGAGCACCGTCCTGATGCCCTCGACGCCGTGCCGGTCGATGATCTGCTTGGCCGCGGCCGCACCCATCGTGACGACGTCCTCGTCGGCCGCGGTGATGCTCATCCGCTCCTGGCCGATGCCGATCGTGTACTTCTCGAGTTCGGTCCCGAGCCGCTCGGCGATGACCGAGAGGTCGAGCACGCGTGACCCCGTCGCGAACGCGAGGTCGTGGATGCCGATTGGTGTAGTCATAGTCTTCGATCGTCTCCGAGCGTCGCTCAGTTCGCGGCGCGTTCCAGCTTGATGTGCGAGGCCATGAGCTCGCCTTGGTTCGTCTGGGCGGCCATGAGGGAGAGCTCGCCGCAGAGAACGGTTGCCGCACACAGTACGGCCAGTCTCCGAGCGTTCGCTCCGGGCTCTCGCTCTTCCTTGCAGCCGAGTCGGGCGAGGTTCGCCTCGATGAAGTCGAGACCCTTGCCGTTTCCGACGCTGCCGACGATCAGATTGGGCAGCGTGCAGGAGAAGTACAGGTCGCCGTCGCGCACCTCCGCATGGGTGATGCCCTGCGAGCCCTCGACGATGTTCGCCGCATCCTGGCCGGTCGCGAGGAAGAACCCGAGGAGCATGTTCGCGTAGTGCGCGTTGCCCGTCCGGAGACCGCCGGCGAGCATCGTGCCGATGAGGTTCTTGCGGACGTTGAGCTGGGCGATCTTCTCAGGGGTCGATCGCAGCCACCGCTCGACGGTGCGGCGCGGGAGCACCAGCTCGGTGACGACGTTCTTGCCCCGGCCCAGGATGCCGTTGACGGCAGTCGCCTTCTTGTCTGAGCAGAAGTTGCCAGAGATGGACTCGTAGCGAAGCTCGGGCCAGCGACGCAGGATGAAGTCCATGAGTCGCTCAGAGGCGAGCGTCACCATGTTGTGGCCGGAAGCATCCCCGGTCGTGAGCTCGAAGCGCAGGAAGAGCAGGTTGCCGGCGATCTGCGCGTGCAGGTCGATGAGGCGCGCGAATCGGCTGCTGGTCGCGACCACCTCCTGCAGCAGGTGCATGTGCGCCTCGATCTCGCGGAGCGCCTTGAGCGCGACGCCGGCGTCGTCTGCCTCGAAGAGCACCGAGCGGCTCATGCGCTCATCGATGAGCGTCGCCTTGATGCCGTCGGGCACCAGCATCGACATCTTGGCACCACGGCCGACCGACGGCCACAGGGGCTGCTCGTAGGTCGCGAGCGGCACGAGCTGCTCACCCTCCATGACGTTGCCGGTCACGCGAACCGGACCGACCCACTTGAGCGGAACTGGTGCGTGGTCGAGGAGCTCGGTGCTCATCGCTGTCCTTTCGATGGGAGAATGCCCCGCCCGCGTGCACGCGAGACGGTGGCCGGGTCGATGCCGCGGGAGGTGCAGAAGTCGAGGAGGGCGCCGTGGAGGACCAGCTCCTGCTGGCTGAGCGCGCCAGGGGTGACGGCGCCGAGCATCGTCTGGAGCGATGTGAGCTGTTCCTGCCAGGAGCGGATGTGCTCGATGAGCGTCTCGACCCCGTGCTCGACGAGCACCTCGAGGAAGTGCCCGGAGACCCCAACCGCCCGCGCGCCCAGCGCGAGAGCGCGGAGCACGTCGAGGGGCGTGCGCACTCCCCCCGACGCCAGGAGGACCGGCAGAGCGGCAGTGCTCGAGTCAGCCTCGATGAGCGCCTCCGGCGTCGACTGGCCCCAGCCCACGAGGGACGCGTAGTCGCCGAGGCGGCGCCGGGAGTTCTCGATCCTGGCGAAGTCGGTGCCGCCGCGCCCGCTCACATCGGCGTACTGCACGCCGAGCTGGGCCAGCCGCTCCAGGGTGCTCGCGCTGAGTCCGAAGCCGACCTCCTTCACGATGACCGGCACGCTCACGCGCTGCACGATCGACTCGATCGCGGCGGGCCACGCGGCGAAGTCCCGGTCGCCTTCCGGCATGACCGTCTCCTGCACCGAGTTGATGTGGATCTGCAGCGCGTTCGCCTCGAGCAGGTCGACGGCGCGCTGAGCGTCATCCGGCGACACGGTCGCGTTGACGTTCGCCATGACGAAGCCGGTGGGGTTCTCGTCACGGATGACGCGGAAGCTGGCGGCCGTCGATGCGTCCTTGAGGTAGGCGGAGAGCGAGCCAGCGGCCATCGCGATCCCGGTCTCGCGAGCTGCGCGCGCCAGGTCGCCGTTGATGATGCCCGTGCGCTCGCTGCCGCCCGTCATCCCGTTGAGGTAGAACGGCACCGGCCAGCTCGCGCCAGCCACCTGCACGGCCGTCGAGACGGTCGCCCGGTCGACCCCGCCGAGCGCGTGATGGATGAAGCGGACATCGTCGAAGTCGTTCCGGACGATGCCGGAACGCTGCGCGAGTGCCAGGTCGACGTGCTCGTCCTTGCGGTTAGCCATGTTCTCGAACTCCAACTCGACGGTGCGGTACGACGTGCAGATCCAGGACCTCGATGCCGGCGGCGCGCCACGCGGCATCGAGCTCCTCGTTGTGGGCGGGTGCCAGGGCGATGCCGCAGTCTCCGCCACCGGCCCCGGAGGTCTTCGCGGGGATCCCGACCGAGCGTGCTGCCGAGATGAGCGCCGAGAGCGCCTCGGTGCGGATGCCGATGCCGCTCAGCTCGTCCAGCGCCTCGAGGTTGGCCTCGGCGTCGCGGATGGCCGCGAGGGCCAGCTCGCTGCGCTCGGCACGCACGGCGGCGACGAGCGCGGCCGTTATGCGGTCGCTTTCCGTCAGGAAGGCCGCGTACTGCTCGGTCGATCGCCAATCTCCGGCGTGCAGGGTGCTGACGAGCTCCGCGGTCGAAGCCGGCGCCGAGGTCCACCCCACGTGCAGGACGACGGAGCTCGGGGACGGAAGCGCCTCGAGGACGAGTCCGGGCCAGGCCTCGACCAGGCTCGCCTCGACCCCGCTGCGGCGTCGGAGCTCGCGAGCGGCGAGGCGATCCGGTGAGGCATAGTGCACCCACCCGCCGAGTGTGCTCGTCGCGATGTCGGCGCACGATGCGGCGGGGCGCAGCTCGATCGTGGCGAGGCTCGCGAGGCGGTACACCGCGTCGTCGCCGACGTTGATGCCGAAGTGCTCCGCCACGGCGCGGACGGTGACGACGGCGACCGCGCCGCTCGAGCCGAGGCCGAACTTGCGACCGCTGACGTCGTCGAGCTCGCTCTCGATGTCGAGCGCGAAGGGCTGCGGCTCGATGCCACGCTCGTGCGCCAGCTGGACGAGCACTCGGATGCACTCCCGGACGAGGTCCGCCCCGGGGGCATCGATCGAGACGAGGTCGCCGTCGATGTTCACGGGGACCGGCTGCGCGCCGAACTGGTGCGAGCTGACGGTGCTGCCCTCGTCGGCCGAGGCAGCCCGCAGGCTCGCTCGGATGAGTCTCGACACACCGACGATCACGGCGTGCCTGCCCGGTTCGACGACCGCGTATTCGCCGTTGACGAAGAGCTTGCCCGGTGCCTCGGCGACGATCACCGCACCACTCCGGGGGCGGCGTCTGCCTGTGCGTCGGCGTTCGTGACCGCCACACCCGGACCGGCCGGGGCGATCACGAACTCGGTGCCTGGGGCCGCGGATGCGAGCGCGTCACGCACAGCCGGGGCCTCGGAGGCCCTGCACAGCGTCTTCACGTTCGGCCCGGCGTCCATGGTCGCGTAGGCCTCGAGCCCACCGCGTCGGAGGGCGGCGACGGCATCGAGCAGCGCCATGCTGCCCGCCGTGAGGTAGCGGACCGGGGGCACGGCCCCGAGCATGGCCGCGTGCATGCGGAGGGCGTTTCGCTCGGAGATCTCGCCGACCTCCGTGAAGTCGCCACGGCGGAGCGCATCGCGCATGAGCGCCAGCTCGCCTGGGTTCGTCTCGACCCATGGCGCGTTGTATGGGGAGGTCTCGACGGTCCGGCGCATGGCCTCCCTGCTCGAGATCGACTTCGCCCCCGCGTTGACGATGCCGAGCACCATGGCGGCGTCGATGTGCGCATCGTCGACCGGCTCGGCGTACGAGCTGAGGTCGTCGGTGCCCGCGTTCCAGACGGCGAAGCCGCCGAAGATCGAGCGTGAGGCCGAGCCCGAGCCGCGCCGTGCCAGCCGCGACAGCTCCCTCGGCGACAGGTCGAGGCCGTACGCCGACGATGCTGCCGCTGCGAGCGCGGCGAAGCCGGAGGCGGAGGATGCGAGGCCAGCGCCCGTCGGTCCCGCGTTGCTCGTCTCGACCCGCGCTGACCGCGCGCTGCCGGCGAGTTCGCCGACGTGGTCGAGGAAGCGCGCGACCTTGGCGGCCGCGGCCTCCGGCATAGCCGTGCCGTCCTGGAGGATCTCGTGGGACTGGCCCTCCCCCAGGAGCGAGACGGTCGTCGTCGTCGGGTAGACCGCGAGCGTCAGCGACAGGCTCGAGGTCTGCGGGATGATGAGCGCCTCATCGCGCTTCCCCCAGTACTTGATGAGCGCGATGTTCGGGTAGGCGACGGCGGTCGCGGTCACAGCGGCGTGCCAGTGCTGGTGACGCTCCAGGTCTGGATCGCACCAGCGCTCTGCAGCGCAGCCGCGACGACCGCTGCGTTTCCCCGATCGACGACGGCGACGATGCACCCGCCGAGCCCGCCTCCCGTGAGCTTCGCGCCGAACGCGCCAGCGCCGGTCGCAGCCTCGACCAGCTCGTCGAGGGCTGGGTGGCTCACGCCGAGACTGGAGAGCAGCGCGTGCGCCTCCGACATCCGGGAGCCGAGCGAGCGTGCCTCGTTGGTCTCGAGGTCGGTGATGGCCAGGTCGGAGAGGTCCCCGAGGGCGTCGATGATCGACATCGTGGCGTCGTGGTCGCGTTCGAGCGAGGTGCGCACGTCGTCGACAGCCTGGCGCGTGGATCCGTGCACACCGGTGTCGGCGATCACGAAGCAGGCATCGAGGGCGACCGGCACGGGCACGGCGCTCGCGTTCTGGAAGCGGATGGGCGACGGGATGGTCGTTGCGAGCGCATCGAGCCCGCTCGGCTTGCCGTGCGCCACCTGCTCGGCCAGCTGGACAAGCGCGAAGTGCTCACCACCGGAGAGCGTCACGTTGTGCAGGCGGGAGACGGCGTCGACGATCGCGCCGGCCGCCGCGGCACTCGACCCGAGTCCTCGTCCGAGCGGGATGTTGCCGCGGACCGCGACAGTGAGCCCCGCGAGCTCGCCCCCGATCGCGCGCAGCGTCTCCTCGATGGCCTTCCTCGGAGCCTCCACGATCTCCGGAGCTGCCGCGAGCGGCCCCGTGTAGTGGTCGGACTCGAAGCGCGGCTCAGTGCCCTCGCGCCAGGCGGTCGCTCGCATGCGCATGGCACGCAGCGGAAGCGCGACGGCCGGCTTCCCGTAGACGACGACGTGCTCGCCGAACAGGATGAGCTTGGCGTGCGCGCTTCCGCGCCCAACGGCTCGTCCGATTCGCGGCAACGCAGAAGTGTCGAGAGAAGCAAGCGACGTCACGTCGAAACTCGATGGCACCAGGGTCACTCACCTCGCAGTAGGTCGGCGTCAAGTGTACGGCGCAGCCAGGCCGAACGCATTTCGGGCACTCGTCAGCTTCCCAGGATGTTGACCATCCATGCGACCCCGAAACGGTCGACCAGCATCCCGAAGGTGTCTCCCCACGGCGCCTGCACGAGCGGCTGCTCGATCTCGCCGCCGTCGGCCAGCTTGTCCCAGTATCCGCGAAGCTCCTCGGCGGCGTCGCCGCTGAGCGAGATCTCGACCGTTCGTCCGGGGTTGGGCTCGATGAAGGAGGGCGTGTCGGAGGCCATGATCGTGAACCCGCTGGCAGTCGTCAGCTGGCCGTGCATGATCTTCTCCGACTCGGAGGGGTCCATCGGCATGCCGGAGCCGCCGAACGTGCTGAGCACGAGCTCGCCCCCGAACACCTCCCTGTAGTACTCGAGCGCCTCGCGCGCGTTGTCGAGGAGGTGGATGTACGGGTTGAGGATGACGGCCATGGTCGTCCCTTTCTCTCCTATGGACGACGGGCCTCGTCACACCATCCGATCGTGGCACAGGCCGCCGACATTTCGAGGCATCCCGGCAGGGAATACCGTGAAACAATCTCGGCATGGAATTCACGACGACCATGAGCCTCATGGGGAGGAACACGGGCATCGAGGTGCCGGTGGAGGTCATCGAGCGGCTCGGCGCAGGAAAGAAGCCGGCCGTCGTCGTGACCGTCAACGGCTACACGTACCGGAGCACTGTCGCGGTCATGGGCGGGCGCTTCCTCATCTCGTTCAGCGCAGAGAAGCGCAAGGAGACGGGCATACAGGGTGGTGACCCGATCACCGTCGTCATCGAGCTCGACACCGAGCCGCGCACCACGGAGGTGCCGGCGGACCTCGCCGAGGCGCTCGACGACGCGGGCGCGCTGGCGCGTTTCGATGCCCTCTCACCGAGCGCCAGGAAGGCCCACATCACCAAAGTCGAGTCAGCGAAGGCCGACGCGACTCGCGAACGCAGGATCGCCGCCGTCGTCGCGTCGCTGGCATAACTCCCGCGTCACATCCGCGCTCGGCCGGTCCGCCTAGCCCCGAAGCGACTCGGCGAGCGCTGGCCGGACCTGGGCGAGCGTGAGGTGGCCCGCGATCACGAGGTGAGACAGGCCCTGCACGGTTGCCCAGAGCGCCGTGGCACGTGCCTCGATCCTGGCGGGGCTTGCCTCCGGGTCGAGGCCGGCGGCCGCATTCCCGAGCAGCCCCTCGAGCTCCTGGATGAGTGGCGCCATCGTGGCACTTGGCGCCCCCGGGATGCAGACCTCCGGGTCGTAGATGAGCGTGAAGGCATGTGGATGCTCGACGGCGAACTCGACGTAGGCGACGGTGAGCGCGAGGGCACGCTCCTGTGGGGCGGCCCCGGGAGCATCCGCCGAGCTGACCGCGTGCACGAGGTGCTGCATGCTCACCTCGCCGAGGCGCTTGAAGAGCCCGGCCTTGTCTCCGAAGTGGTGGTACGGCGCGTTGTGGCTGACACCCGCCTCGCGGGCCAGCTCCCGGAGGCTCATCGTGGCGTGCGACTTCTGCGCGAGCAGCTCCATGCCTGCGGCCTCGAGGACCGGGCCGAGGTTGCCGTGGTGGTACGGCGCATCCGATCTTGACATGAGCAACATCATAGCTAAGCTGGCTGTCGTCCCATCTTGACACTGTCCACTTCAAGGCTCTGGAGCCCGAATGCACACCCTCGTCATCGACGGCCACCCCAACCCCGACTCGCTCTGCGCGGCCCTCGCCGCGCGCTATGCCGACGCCCACGGCGACGCTCAGGTCCTCGCAGTCCGCGACCTCGTCTTCGATCAGAATCTCCGACGCGGCTACACCAGGCGCCAGGAGCTCGAACCAGATCTGCAGCAAGCCTGGAGCGCGATCCAGGACGCCGCACGCATCGTGATCGTCACCCCGGTCTGGTGGGGCTCGGTCCCGTCACTCCTGCAGGGGTTCTTCGACCGGCTGCTCCTGCCGCGCATGGCCTACGACGCCTCCGGCCCGCTGCCGAAGGGCCTGCTCAAGGGACGCAGCGCGCGCATCATCCTCACCGCAGACAGCCCCGGCATCTACCTGCGCCTGACCGGCAACACGCCGATCAGGCAGCTCAAGACCCACGTGCTCGGATTCGTCGGCCTCGGGCCCATCGCGGTCACCCGCTACTCCCCCGTCAAGACCTCGACCGAGCGGCGTCGCGAGCAGTGGCTCGCCGACGCGGCCCGGCTCGGCGCGAAGGACGCGAGACACTACTTGCCCGCGCCGAGACCCGCCCTGATGAGCTGACCCGTCGTCGCCGTCGGGAGGTAGGCGCGCGTCAGACCGATGCCGATGCGCGGGAGGTCGGCCTCGTCGCGGTAGAGCAGGTACATGGGTTCGTATCGCGGATTGAACTTCGTCTTGAAGCTGTGCAGCGAGGAGAAGCCGTAGAGCGGCTCCAGGATCTCGGAGACCTGGCTCAGCACCTGGTCGAGCGCCGTCGCCTCCGCCTGCCCCGAGCCCGCGAGCGGCGCTCCGGAGAGCGAGGCGAAGGCGGCGCCCTCGTCCCGGAAGGCGAGGGCCGACGAGATGATGAGGAACTCCATGACGGGCTTGAAGCCACCGTCACGTCGACGCATGAGGTCGAGCGTCCAGCCGCGGACCGCGCCATCCTGTCCGTACACCGGCAGCCACGACGTGACGCCGTGCACGCTGCCGTCGTCGTCGATCGCGATGCCGAGGCGCACGGCCGGGTCGAGGGCCTCATCGACGCCGCCGAGCGTGAAGCCCATCTCCGGCAGTCCCTTGTCGCCGACCCAGTCCTCCGAGATCGCGCGCACCTGCGCGAGCACCGCCCATGGCTCCTCGGCGAGGGTCGTCATCTTGAAGCGGATGCCCTCGCGCTCTGCACGGTTCACGGCGGAGCGCACCGGCTGCCATGGCTTGCCCTTGAGCTCGAGCCCGGGGAGGTCGATGATCGTGTCCTCCGCGACCTGCACGCGCTGCCAGCTCGCGGGGGCCGCATCCACCGTCGCGCGGGTCGCCGAGAAGAAGGCGGGCGTGTGCCCGGCCAGCTCGGCCCGAGAGGCGAAGTCGTGGATGAGGTCGCTGAGCTCTTCCTTCGGCGCGACCGGGTCGCCGAGCGCGAGGGCGACGCCCGAGTACTCCTGGTAGGCGATGTAGCCGTCCTTCTTCGCACTCAGCAGGTAGTGGTTGCGCGGCCAGAGCGTCATCCACGAGATCGTGCTGCCGCCGACCCTCGGGAGGATCTCGCGAGCCTCCTCGACCGTTCCTCGGCGCTCGCCTGAGAGGGAGTTCTTCGACGGCCGCACGCGGACCGCGAACGAGCGGCGGGCGACGATGAGGAAGACCACGACGAGCACCCAGAGCAGGGAGCCGGCGAAGTTCATGGTGAGGCCCTCGTCGAGGCTGCCGGAGGTCGCGACCACGACGACGATGAGGGCGAGCTCCAGGAGGTTGAAGACGCCGAGCGCCACCGCGACGACCCAGGCGAAGCGCTGGCCCCGCCTGATCCCGTTGGCGACGAGGAGGATGACGACGACGTCGATGGCGACGCCCACCCACGTCTCCGTCTCCGCGTCCGTCTTGCCGAGCGGGCCGTCGAGCGAGAAGAACGCGGCGACGACCTGGGCCGTCCCGAGCGCGATCAGGGCCGTGAACGCGATCAGCCGGTCTTCGCGCGTGCTCGTCGCGAGGCCCGTCTTGCGATGGCGCTGCACGGCGTAGATCGTGAAGATGACGGTGACCGGCAGGAAGTGCTCGATGTCGGCGAGGTCGCCGACGTAGAGGAGGCGCAGGGAGACGAGCGCCCCGAGCGCGAGCCCGAGTCGAAGGCGCCACGGCGGACGCAGCACCCAGACCAGCGCCGCGGTGAGGGCGGCGATGCCGCCGGATGCGCCGACGTCGAGGTCGTCGGCGAGGCGCGTCGCCCACTCCCAGCCGGTCGGGGCGAGCGCCGCGACGATGGCGAGGGTGCCGAGCACCGCGAGGGTCTGGCCGCCGAGGAACACGAGTGCGGTGCGCTTCCAGCCGAAGCGGAACTCGAAGACGCCGCCGACGATGAGCAGCTGCACGATGAGGAGCGCGTAGTGCCAGGCGCCGCCGCCGAGCAGCGATCCGGTGATGGGGGTCCACCACATGCCGGCCTCCAGCGGCGGGATGCCGAAGGCGACATCGCCGTACCAGGGCTGCGCCCGTGAGAGGTGCCACATGGCCCCCGTCGCGATGCCGATGGCGATGATGACGAGCGAGAGCGCGGTCGTGAATGGGGCCCGGCGAGCGAAGGTGACGATCGGGCGCACGGCTGCGGCGAGGGCGTCGCGAGCGGCGGCGTCTCCCGGGGTGGAGTCCTGCGCGTCCTTCGCCGCGGGGATGAGGAGGTCGAGCTCCTGCTCGGTCTCGCTCGTCGCCTCCGCACCCTCTGGTCGGCGCCGGGCTCGATAGACGACGATCGCGACGAGGACGATGACCAGGACCGCGGCGACCGCGAGCGCGGCCCAGCCGAAGGCGTGGATGAGTGCGAGGGCGCTCTTCCCGAGCGCGACGGTGATGGCGGTGACGCCCGTGGCCCAGGCGATACCGCCGAGCGCGTTCGCGAGCAGGAAGCGCCCGTACGGCATGGCCATGGCGCCGGCGAGCGGGCCGGCGAAGACTCGGAGGAGCGCGATGAAGCGACCGAAGAAGACCGCGTACGCGCCCCACTTCTGCATGAGCCCGACCGCGGCGTTGATGCGCGCGACGCCGAAGTACTTCGGGTACCGCTGCGAGAGGTAGCGCAGCAGGCGGGCGCCCCAGCGCTTGCCGATGTAGTAGCCGATCGAGTCGCCGACGATGGCACCGACGGCCGCGGCAGCGGCGAGCAGCCAGGGGTCGATACCCGTGCCCGCGACGCTCATGAGCACTGCTGCGATGAGCACGCTCTCGCCCGGAAGGGGCAGGCCGAGGCTCTCGAGCGTGACGATGACCGCCACGAGGAGGACGACAAGAAGTGGGGGGAGCGCTATGAGCCAGTCGAACACGGGTTCAGGCTAGCTGTGAAATGCCCGAGAGACGCGGGATTGTTGCCAAACCGCCGCCAGATGCGCTCCGAACGACCCCCGTGACCAACCCCGGACACAGCGAATTGAGGAGCAACACATGAAGAAGACGACGACTCGGACCATCGCCAGCCTCTCCACGGCCGCAGCCCTCTCCCTCGGCGCCGTCGCCCTGACGGCCGCTCCCGCGAGCGCCGCCGAGCTCGCACCCGCGTCGGCTTCGAGCTCCGTGTCGACGCTGGCCGGCGGTGCCCTCATCAACGGCCCCCTGATCGACGGCCCGCTCATCGACCTCGGCGGTCTCCTCAACTCTCTCCAGATCGGCCAGTTCCAGTAGCGGGTCCGCCTCCGTCCGAAGGAGGCAGCCCAGCGGCCAGCGCCGCACGCCGAGCAGGACATCAGGTGCCGAGGGAGACCTCGGCACCTCTATGAGGAGCGCACAGTGACCGAGACCAGCCGCCGCATCGAGACGGACCAGCAGACCACCGCGGGTTCCCCAGATCGCCTTCCCCTCACGGCAGCGCAGCTGGGCATCTGGTATGCCCAGCAGCTCGACCCCGAGAACCCCAGCTACCAGATCGGGCAGTACCTCGATCTCCGTGGCCAGGTCGATGAGGGGCTGCTGCGGATCGCGTTCACGAAGACGGTTGCCGACCTCGACGCGATGAGCCTCGTCCTGGCCGAGGACGGCGACGGGCCGTACGCCGTGCTCGAGCGCCCCTCCCCGACGGCCGACCTCCTCACGGCGTCCGATCTCCGTCGCCTCGGCGAGGAGGAGGCGGTCCGGGTCGCCCGCGAGCGCATGGACCTCGAGCTGGAGACGCCCCGGTCGATGACCGGCGGCGACCTGCTCGGCACGACGCTGTACCGCGTCGCCGAGGAGCGCTGGCTCCTGTTCCAGCGCGTCCACCACGTGCTCCTCGACGGCTACTCGGCCGTCGTCGGCCTGCGCTACCTCGCCGGCGCGTACACCCGGCTCGAGAAGAGCGCCCCTCGCGGCGTGCTCGGCACGCTCCTGTCCGGGCCCATCGCGCACCTCGCCGCGAGGAGCGCGTCTCCCTTGCCCGGCCTGCACGAGCTCCACGAGCATCTCGACGAGTACGCGTCGTCGGAGAAGCACGAGGCGGATGCCGACTACTGGCGCGCCCAGCTCGCCGACGACAGCGTCGTCACGGGCCTCGAGGGCACGACCGGACGCGCCGCCAAGCGCGTCGTGCGCGTCTCGACGAGCATCCCGGAGGCCGACGCGGCTCGTCTGCGAGCGCTGGGCCGCGACCTGCCGAAGACGGCCGTGGGCCTCGTGGCCCTGTACCTGTCGAAGATGACCGGACAGGCGCGGGTCTCCCTCGGCCTCCCGGTCACAGCGCGGCGCGGCAAGGTCGCGAAGACGACCCCCTCGATGCTCTCGAGCATCCTCCCCCTGCGCGTCGACGTCTCCGCGGGGCTCAGCCTCTCCGAGGTCATCGCCAATGCCGGTGACGCGGTCCGCGGCGCCGTCGCCCACCAGCAGTTCCGAGTCGAGGAGGTGGCCCAGACGCACGCGCTCGCGGGCCCTTCCGTCAATCTCCTCCCGGTCATCGACGAGCTGGTCTTCGGCCGCGCTCGCGGCACCGTGAACATCCTGTCGACGGGACCGGTGCATGACCTGTCCGTCGTCATCTCGGGGCTCACGAGCGAGGCCGCCGCGCCGACGCTCCAGCTCGAGGGCGACGCGGAGCTGTACACGAGCGACGTCCTGCGCGAGCACGCCTGGCGGATGCTCGAGCTGCTCTCGCAGGTCCTCGACGAGCCGGCGACCACCACCGTCACCGACGCCAACGTCGTGCGCGCCGACGAGATCGCGGGGCTCCTCGAGCAGGGCTCAGGCGACGATGTCCCGATCGGCCAGGAGTCCGTGCTGCGTGCCTTCTCGAAGGTCGCAGCGGTCCGAGACGCGGAGACGGCGGTCGTCGCCGCAGACGGCACGCTCACCTTCGCTGAACTGGACGCACTCTCGACGAGGCTCGCCCACCACCTCGTTGGCGAGGGCGTCGGTGCGGGGCGCACGGTCGCCGTGCGCATCGAGCGCAGCCGACACCTCCCCGTACTGGTGCTCGCGGTGCTCAAGGCCGGCGGCGTGTACGTCCCCCTCGACCCCGAGTACCCCATCGACCGAGTCGGCAACATGATCGAAGACGCACAGCCAGCGCTCCTGCTCACGAGCAAGGCGCAGGAGCAGCGCGACCTGGCGGCGGGAGCGCAGTGGCGGGTCGCGACCCTCCCGATCGACGCCGACACGTCGGTCGCCTGGCGTCGGAAGACGGCGGACCCCAGCGGCCTTCCGACGGTGGCTCCCTCCGAGCTGGCCTACGTCGTGTTCACCTCGGGCAGCACCGGCCGCCCCAAGGGCGTCGGCGTCGACCGCCTCGCCCTCCGGAACCTCTTCGAGCACCACCGGGCAGAGATCTTCGACCCGGCAGCCGAGCGCCTCGGTAGGCCGGCGCGGGTCGCGCACACGGCTGGCCTCTCGTTCGACGCCGCCTGGGACCCGCTGCTCTGGCTCTTCGCCGGCCACGAGCTGCACATGATCGACGACGACGTCCGCCGTGACCCCCAGCGGCTCGCCGCGTACTTCGCCGAGCACGGGATCGACGCGATCGAGACGACCCCGTCGTTCGCCGAGGCGCTGATCGCCGGCGGGCTGTTCGACCAGGACCGCTACCCGACCGAGATCGCGCTCGGCGGGGAAGCCGTCGGACCCGCGCTCTGGGATGTCCTGGCGGCCCAGCCGGACGTCCGCGCCCTCAACCTCTACGGGCCGACGGAGACGACCGTCGACAGCCTCATCGCGCCGATCGAGAGCGGCTCCGAGCCGCACATCGGCACCTCCGTGCGCAACACGCGCCACTACCTCCTGGATGCATCGCTCACGCCCGTTCCCGACGGCGCGATCGGCGAGCTGTACCTTGCCGGCGCGAACGTCGCCTCCGGCTACGTCGGGCAGCCAGGCCTCAGCGCCGAGCGCTTCCTCGCCGACCCCTTCGCCGGCGACGGGACGCGCATGTACCGCACCGGAGACGTCGTGCGTCGCCGCCGCAGCGGCTCGCTCCGCTTCCTGGGCCGCATCGACGAGCAGATCAAGATCCGCGGCTACCGAGTCGAGCTCGCCGAGGTGGAGGCCGCGCTGCGTCGGCAGCCCGGCGTCTCGGCCGCCGCCGCGATCGTGGTCGGCGAAGGCGCATCCGCCCGCCTCGTCGGCTACGTGACCGGTGACAGCGAGATCACGGACCTGGCCGCTCGCACCAGGGCCTCCCTCGCGACCGAGCTGCCGGGCTACATGGTTCCGAGCAGCGTGCTCGCGCTCAGCGAGCTGCCGATGACGCCGAACGGGAAGCTCGACCGGCGCGCACTTCCCGCGCCGGACCAGGCGCCGAGCGACCCCGTGCAGCAGCCCCGCACCCGCGCGGAGCGCGTCACGGCCGAGGCGTTCGCCGACGTGCTCGGCATCACCTCGATCGGCGTCGACGAGGACTTCTTCGCCGCGGGAGGGCACTCGCTGCTCGCCACGAAGCTCGCCTCGAAGCTCTCCGAGCGCCTCGAACGCCAGGTCACGGTGCGCGACGTGTTCGAGCGGCCCACGGTCGCAGGCCTCGCCTCGCTCGATGCCGAGGATGCCGACGCCGCTCGGACGCTCCCGCTCGTTCCGACACCCCACTCGTACGAGCTCCCCGTCTCACTCGCCCAGCGTCGCCTGTGGTTCCTGAACAGCCTCGAGCCAGGCTCGAGCGCCTACAACATCCCCGTCGTTCTGCACCTGGACGGCGAGCTCGACGTTGCCGCCCTCCGCTGGGCGTTCCGGGACGTCGCGGAGCGCCACGAGCCGCTGCGCACCGTCTTCCCGTACATCGATGGGGAGCCGCGCCAGCGCATCCTCCCGATCGACGAGGGCGCCCCCTCCTTCACGGCCGTCGAGGTCCCCGCGGACCGGGTCGACGAGATCGTCAGGCAGGAATCGCTGCGCCCCTTCGACGTGACCGTCGAGGTTCCCCTGCGCGCTGTGCTCCTGCGCCGCTCCGCGACCTCGCACGTGCTCGTCGCGACCATGCACCACATCGCCTCGGATGGCTGGTCGCTCGCGCCCTTCGCCGCCGACCTCTCCGCCGCCTACACGGCGCGCACGGCTCCCGAGTCCGCCGGCTCGAGCGCCGCCCCGTCCCCCGCGCTGCCCGTCTCCTACGCCGACTACACCCTGTGGCAGCGGGAGTCGCTCGGCTCGGAGGAGGACTCCACGAGCGCCATGAGCACTCAGCTCGACTTCTGGCGCCGGGCCCTCGCGGGCGCACCGGACGAGATCGACCTACCGCGAGACCGCGAGCGCGGGAGCCGGCCGAGCGACATCGGTCACCTCGCCTTCGAGCTCGACGCCGAACGCCACCTCGCGCTGCGCCGCGTCGCCTCTGAGCACCGCACGAGCCTCTTCATCGTCCTCCACGCTGCCGTCGCCGCCGCGCTGGGCCAGCACGGCGCAGGCACCGACATCGTCCTCGGCACGCCGGTCGCGGGCCGCGTCGACCCCAAGCTCGAGCGCCTCGTGGGCTTCTTCGTCAACACGGTCGCGCTGCGCACCTCGCTCGTCGGCAACCCGACCCTCGCCGAGCTCATCGAGCGCGTCCGGGCGGGGAACACCGAGGCCTACGCGCACCAGGACGTGCCGTTCGATGCTGTCGTCGACGCCGTCCGCCCCCCTCGCGTCGCCGATCGCCACCCCGTCTTCCAGGTGCTCCTGACGCTGCAGAACACAGAACCAGCGCGGCTCGACCTCGGCGACGTCGAGGTCACCGTCCCTGGCCAAGTGACGACGGCGGGCGTGAAGACCGACCTCATGCTCGACTTCTCGACGCCCGCTGGCGACGAGGGGCCGCTCGAGGCCGCGCTCGCCTACGACCTCGCCCTCTTCGACGAATCGACGATCGAGCGCATGCGCGACACGGTCGACCGGATGCTCGCCGCCATGGTCGAGTCGGTCGAGCGCCCCCTCTCGGAGATCCCCGCCGTCGACGCCGCGACGCGGCACCGCATCGACACGCAGGCCCGTGGCCGCTCGCTGACCGTCGAAGGGACCGTCCTCGACGTGCTCGCGGCCAGCATCCGCCGCGCACCCCAGGCCTCTGCGCTCGAGGACGAGCACGAACACCTCTCGTTCGCCGAGCTCGGAGCCCGCGTCGACGCCGCGGCCCTGGGGCTCGTCGCCTCCGGCGTGCGTCCCGGCGATCGCGTCGCCGTCGCGCTTCCGCGATCGGGCGACGCGGTGACGCTCGTGCTCGCCGCGCTCCGCAGCGGAGCGATCGCCGTTCCCATCGACATCGACTACCCGGACGCGCGCATCGCGCAGATCCTCGAGGCGAGCACGCCCGCGCTGCTCGTCGCGAGCGATGCGGACCGCCTCGCCGCCCTCGCCGCTGACTCCGGCACTCCGGCAGCCTCCCCCGCCGCGCTCGTCGCGCTCGGGGAGAGCGCCGAGGACACGAGCCTGCCAGAGCTCCCCCGCCCCGAGCAGCCCGCCTACCTCGTGTTCACCTCGGGCACGACCGGCACTCCCAAGGGCGTGCAGGTCCCGCACTCCGCGCTCGCCAACGTCCAGGCGCAGCACGAGGACGCCATGATCGCCCCGCTGCGCTCGCGCCTGGACGGGCGAGCCCCGCGTGTCCTCCACGTCGCCGGCCTCGGCTTCGACGCCGCCTGGGACCCGATCCTCTGGCTCGCCGCCGGGTCAACGCTCGTGATGGCCACGGACGGCACGCGACGAAGCGCCGACGAGCTCGTGCAGCGCGTCGACGACGCCGCGATCGACGTGCTCGAGACCACGCCCTCCTACGTCCGACAGCTCATCAGCACGGGACTCCTCGACCGGGCCGCGCACCGGGAGACGACCCTGCTCATCGCGCTCGGCGGCGAGGCTGTCTCGCGAGAGCTCTGGGACTCCCTCCTCGCCGCGGACGGCGTCGACGCGTGGAACCTCTACGGCCCGAGCGAGTTCGCCGTCGATTCCGTCGTCACCCGCATCAGCGAACCAGGACACGTGCGCATCGGCCGGCCAGTCGCGAACGTGACCGCGCGAGTGCTCGACGCGTTCCTCAGGGATGTGCCGGACGGAGTGCCGGGAGAGCTCCACCTCGCCGGCGCCTCGGAGGCGCACGGGTACCGCGGGCGAGCCGCCGAGACCGCGACCGCCTTCATCGCCGACCCTTCCGGCGACGGCACCCGCCTCTACCGCACCGGAGACATCGTCCGCCGCCATGGATCGGGCGAGCTCGAGTTCCTCCGCCGCGACGACGACCAGATCAAGCTGCGCGGCTACCGCATCGAGCTCGGGGATGTCGAACGCAGCCTCGAGCGCGCGGCTGGCGTGGATGCCGCAGTCGCGACCATCCACGCGCCTGCCGGACAGGACAGCGCGCGGCTCGTCGCCTGGGTCGCCGGGACCGCCGACGGCCAGACCGTCACCGCCCACGCCCGTGCCGCACTGCCCGACTACATGGTGCCCTCGAGCGTCACCGTGCTCGAGCGTCTGCCCCTGACCCCGAACGGGAAGGTCGACCTCGCAGCGCTGCCCGCGCCCGAGTCCGCCGCGGGTTCGCGGCGCCCGCAGACCGAGGACGAGCGCGCCATCTGCGCGGCGTTCGCCGCCGTCATCGGCCTCGACGAGGTCGGACTGGACGACGACTTCTTCCGCCTCGGCGGGCACTCCCTGCTCGCCGTCGCGCTTGCCGGGGAGCTGCGCACGCGCTTCGGCACCGCACCGGCGCTCCGCGCGATCTTCGACGCCCCCACGCCTGCTGGCCTGCTGGCGCTGCTCGGCCGCACCGGCGAGCGCACCGAGGGCGCCCACATGGTGGTCTCCAGCACGCGCCCGCCGCTTCGAGAGTGGACGGCAGCGAACCCCCGCGTGGCCGGACAGCCGCTCCCGCTCTCCCCCGGTCAGGCCCGCCTCTGGTTCCTCAACCGACTCGCGCCGAGCTCCGGCGACTACAACGTCGTCCTCAGCGCTCGGCTCGACGGCGAACTGGACCGGGAGGCGCTCGTCGGCGCGCTCGACGACCTCGTCGCCCGCCACGAGGTGCTGCGCACGAGCTACCCGGAGGCCGACGGGGCACCCGTGCAGCGCATCCACGCCCCGGTCTCCGGCCTGCTCCAGAGCGAGCCGGTCGACGCCTCCGCCGGCTTCGACCTCACTCGCGACCTGCCCTTCCGCGCGGGACTCTCCGAGCAGGGCGACGGATCCTGGCTGCTCCAGCTCGTCATCCACCACATCGCGACCGACGGAGCCTCGCTGGCCCCCCTCGCCCACGATCTCGCAACCGCGTACACGGCGCGAAGGAGCGGCTCCGCAGCACTCCGGCGCCCGCTGCCTGCCCAGTTCGCCGACTTCGCGCGCCTGCTCACGGCGCACGAGGACGAGGCACGCGAAGCACGCGAGCTCACCGCCTGGACCGACTTCCTCGACGGTGCGCCGTCGGTGCTGGAGTTCAGCGCAGACGGCGCCCGCGAAGCCGGGAGCGCCCAGCCGGCGCGTCAGCTGGCCTTCACGGTCCCCGCGAACGTCGCCACCGGTCTCGGCTCCGTCGCCGCCGGGACGTCCGCGAGCGGCTTCCACGGCTGGCTCGGCGCGCTCGCCGGCTTCCTCATGCGCACGGGCTCGGGCACGGACCTCGTGATCGGGGCCCCGTCGGCGGGGCGCCAGGATGCTGACCTGAGCGACCTGATCGGGTTCTTCGTCAACACGCTGCCCCTCAGGATCCAGCTCGGAGACGACGCCACCCTGGCAGGCGCCGTCGAGGCCGCACGAGCGTCAGCGCTCTTCGGCATCGACCACGAGCAGGTGCCGTTCGAGCGCATCGTCGAGGCCGTCGCGCCGGAACGCGTGCTCGGACGCCACCCCCTATTCCAGACGATGCTGGCCGTGGAAGAGCAGAGCGATCTGCCGCTTGCGCTCCCCGGCGTCGATGTCTCGCCCGTGGCCCCGGAGAGCACGGGAGGCGCGAAGTTCGACCTGTCCTTCACGCTGCGCCCGGCCGAGGCCGGCTCCGACGTGCCAGGAGTGCTCGAGTACAACTCCGCGCTGTTCAGCGAGGCAGCGGCCAACGGCCTCGTCGAGCGACTCCTCGCCTTCCTCACGGTCGCGACCGAGACCCCGGAAGCGCCGCTCGCGTCGATCACCATCCCTGGCACCCCGGAACGGCTGCCTGCCTGGCGGCCTGACGGCGACGTGGCTGCGGACGCGGACCTCCGCTCCGTGCTCGAGGCCTTCGATGCCGCGGCGGAGCGCACCCCGGACGCACCGGCCGTCGTCGCCCCGGACGGTGCGGTCGATTTCCGGACCCTCGCCGAGCGGACCGAGCAGGTGTCCCTGGCGCTGCGTCGCAGCGGCGTGACACGGGGCGGCGTCGTCGCCTACCGCCTGCCACGGTCGATCGACACCGTCGCCGCTCTCCTCGGAATCTGGCGGGCCGGTGCCGTCGCGATGCCCATCGACCCCGAGTACCCGAACGAGCGCGTCGACGCGATGCTCGATGCGGCCCGTCCCGCGCTGGTCATCGACGGAGGACTCGACGAGATCCTCGCCGAAGGCGCCGCCGGCGCCGCCGGCGAGGCGGGTGAGGCCGGCGGCTCCGAGGTGCGCACCGCGCAGCTCGACGCCCCCGCCTACCTCATCTTCACCTCGGGAACGACCGGGGTCCCCAAGGGAGTCCAGGTGCCCCACCGCGCTCTCGCGAGCCTCCTGCGCAGCCACCGCTCGACCCTGCTGCCGGACGCCGCCGAGCGCCGCATCCGCGTCGCGCACACCACCGGCGTCGGCTTCGACGCGGCCATGGACCCCATCCTGTGGCTCGCGAGCGGCCACGAGCTGCACGTCATCGCAGACGACGTGCGCCGCGACCCGGAGGCGCTCGTCCAGCTGTTCGCCGACCGGCAGATCAGGGCATGGGAGACGACGCCGAGCTACGTCGAGGCGCTCACCGCGCAGACGGGCCTCGAGCACTGGCTCGACTCCCTCTCAGCCGAGGACAGCTTCACGCTCCTCCTCGGCGGCGAAGCGATCAGCGGCGAGCTCTGGACCTGGCTGCGTCGCCGGACCAGCACCCGTGCCTGGAACCTGTACGGCCCGACCGAGGTCGGCGTCGACTCGATGCTCGCCAGCATCGAGGACACGAAGGAGCCCACGCTCGGATCCACGACTCGGGACGTCGTCGGCCACGTGCTCGATGCCCGCCTCCGACCGGCACCAGCTGGCAGCATCGGCGAGCTCTGGCTCTCCGGGCCCCAGCTCGCCGACGGCTACACGGGCCGCTCAGCAGCCACCGCCGAGCGCTTCGTCGCCGACCCCTTCGCCCGCGACGGCAGCCGCATGTACCGCACCGGCGACCTCGTGGTCGTGCGGGACGCGATGCCTGACGAGCCCAGCCGCGTCGTCTCGCTCGGCCGCACCGATGCGCAGCTCAAGATCCGCGGACACCGCGTGGAACCCGAGGAGCTGACCCGCGTCATCTCCGAGCAGCCCGGCGTCGCCAGTGCCGTGGTCCTTCCCGTCGAGTCGGCCGGACAGACTGTGCTCGGCGCCTGGATCGTGCCGAGCGAGCTGCCCGCCGAGTCGGACGACACGGCGCGGGAACAGCTGGCCGATCAGGTGCTCGCGGCCGTTCGCGGACGGGTGCCCGACTACATGCATCCGGTCGGCATCAGGGTCATCGCGCGCATCCCGCTCACCCCGAACGGCAAGCTCGACCGAGACGCCCTCCCGGAACAGCAGGCGAGCGGAGGCACCGGGCGCGCCCCGAGCACACGCGCCGAGCTGGCCGTGGCAGCGGCCTTCGCCGAGACGCTCGGCGTCGACGACGTCCGCGCCGACGACTCGTTCTTCGCGCTCGGAGGCCACTCGTTCGTCGCGCAGCCGACCATCCGGGCCATCAACGACGCGCTCGGCACCGAGCTGCCCGTGCAAGCCATCTTCCAGGCGCCGTCGGTCGAGGGCCTCGCCGCCCTCGCAAGCGACGGTGGCGGCGACATCGCGGAGAGCCTCCGGATGATCCTGCCGCTGCGCCCAGCGCGCGACGCGGACGGCTCCACCGCCGGCCAGGAGCCGCTCTTCGCGGTCCACCCAGCGAGCGGAATCTCCTGGAAGTTCGCGGGGCTCCTCGCGCACCTCGAGGGCAGCCGGCCGCTCTACGGACTGCAGCTGCCCGGCATCGCGCCCGATGTCGATCACGAATTCGAGCACAGCTCGCTCGAGGAGCTGCTCGACGCGTACGTGAAGGCCATGAAGAGCGTGCAGCCCGAGGGCCCGTATCGGATCATCGGGTGGTCCTTCGGCGGACGCCTGGCGCACCACCTCGCCGCCCACCTCCAGCGAGGCGGCGACGAGGTCGAGCTCCTCGCCATCATCGACGCCTACCCGACGGAGCATTCTTCCGTCGCCGGAGTCGACGGCGGCGACCGCATGTGGCGCGCGTTCCTCGACGCCAACGAGGTGGCGGCCCCGGCAGGCGAGCTCGACGCCGAAGCGGTGCGCGCAGTCCTGGCAGAGGCGGGCAACCCCCTCGCGGACATCCCGGCACGGAGCATCGACCGCATGGTGCGCGGCTTCCTCCGCGTCGGGGCGCTCCTCGACACGACCCCGATCCCCACCTTCGAGGGCGGGCTGCACGTGTTCGAGGCGCGCGTCGACGTGCCGGCAGACCGGCCAGCCCCACAGGCCTGGGCGGCGCACGCCACGGGTCGGGTCACCTCGAGCGGAGTCCAGGCTCGCCACTCGGCGCTGCTCGACGACGCCTCCCTCCGCGTGATCGCCCCAGTGCTCGACACGCTCATGTCCGATTCACATGCACAGCTTGCCAACCGATAGCGAGCCTGCTCCGAAGCACCTGGAGAACCATTCGCGCCACCTCACTCACGAACCCCCGCGTGAACAGAGAAGGGAACATCATGACCAATCCGTTCGATGACATCTCCGCAGAGTTCCGAGTCCTCGTCAACGAGCTGCAGCAGCACTCCCTCTGGCCCGACTTCGCCGACGTGCCCGCAGGCTGGGTCGTCGTCTACGGCCCAGCCCCCAAGCAGGCCTGCCTCGACTACGTGACCGAGAACTGGCGAGACATCACGCCCGTCCGCGAGCGCGACCTGGCGGTCTCGTGATCTCGATCCGCGGGCTCAGGAAGCGCTTCGGCGACTTCACCGCGCTCGACGGCGTCGACCTCGAGATCCCAGCAGGCTCCGTCCACGCACTCCTCGGCCCGAACGGGGCGGGCAAGACCACCACCGTCCGAGTCGTCACGACCCTCCTCGACCCGGATGCCGGCGACGTGCAGGTCGCCGGCCACTCCGTCCGGCGCGAGGCTCAGGACGTGCGCCGCAGCATCGGCGTCTCCGGCCAGTACGCGGCCGTCGACGAGAAGCTCACCGGAGTCGAGAACCTGACGATGGTCGGCCAGCTCTACGGCATGCGGCGCCGAGACGCGAAGGCACGCGCGAACGAGCTGCTCCGCGACTTCCGCCTCGACGACCTGCACCCCAAGAAGCGCGCGGGCGACTACTCGGGCGGCATGCGCCGCCGCCTCGACCTTGCCGGCGCCATCGTCGCCAGGCCGCCCGTCGTGATCCTCGACGAGCCGACGACGGGACTCGACCCGCGCGGGCGTCGCGATACCTGGGATGCGATCCAGACGCTCGCGACGGCAGGCACGACGGTGCTCCTGACAACCCAGTACCTGGAGGAGGCCGACCAGCTGGCCGATGCCATCTCGGTCATCGACTCGGGCCGGATCGTGGCAGAGGGCACCGCGTCGGCCCTCAAGGCGCGGGCAGGAGGAGCCGCGATCGATCTTGTGCTCGAGCGGGCGGAGGACGGCCACAGGGCCCTCCAGATCGTCGCCGCGATCGGACGCGAGGCGTCCCTCGACGACCGCGCCGTGCGCATCACCGCCAAGGCACCGAACGGCAGCCGTGATCTCGCGGCCGTGCTCGCCGGCCTCTCGGAGGCCGGGATCGGCACGATCGAGGCGGCGCTGCGGCAGCCGACCCTCGACGAGGTCTTCCTCCAGATCACGGGGCAGCGACCCGACGACGCGTCCGCCGAGCTGCACACCGACGACGAGCGAGAGGCGGTCACCGCATGAGCGCAATCACCGCGGCCTTCCGCGACGGCAGCATCGTCGCCCGCAGGAACGTGCTCAACGTGCAGCGCACGCCTGGCGCCCTCGTGACCGGCATCGCGCAGCCCATCATCTTCGTCCTCATCCTCGCCTTCGTCTTCGGCGGCGCGTTGGGCGGCGCCGACTACCGGCAGTTCCTGATCGGCGGCATTCTCGCCCAGACCCTGACCTTCAACTCCTCGTTCACCGCCGTCTACCTCGCGAAGGACCTGCAGTCCGGCCTCATCGATCGGCTCCGCACGCTCCCCATGTCGCGCGTCGGCGTCATCCTCGGACGGACGAGCTCCGATCTCGTCACGAGCATCATCTCCATCGCCGTGATCCTGACGTGCGGACTCGCGATCGGCTGGCGCGTCGAATCCGGCCCGCTCGAAGTGCTCGCCGCCTTCGCGCTGCTGCTGCTCTTCGCCTTCGCGACCTCCTGGATCGGCGCGACCATCGCGCTCACCGCGAAGAGCGTCGAGGTCGCGCAGAGCCTCGGCCTCCTGTGGCTGTTCCCCGTCTGCTTCATCTCCGGTGCCTTCGTCTCGGCGGACATGCTCCCCGGCCCCCTTCGCGCGTTCGCGGAGTGGAACCCGGTCACGGCGGTCGCAAGCGCCGTCAGGGAGCTCTTCGGCAACGCGGCCCCGAGCGGCTTCACGGCTGCCGGAGGATGGCCCGCCGAGAACGCCGTCCTGTACGCGTTCCTGTGCAGCGTCGCGATCATCGCGATCTTCGCGCCGATCGCCGTGTGGCAGTACCGCCGCATCAGCCGCCGATGATCGCCGTGCTCGCCGCTGGCATCGACGAGGTCCTCGACGCCGCGTCGCAGTGCGCGAGCGCCGACGACCTCGCCGCCGCCGGCGCTCGGAGCACCGAGGAGCTGCGTCGCCGCACGCTGGCGGGGCGCTCCGCCCTCCGGCTGCTGGCGGCGTGGGGCCGCGGGGTCCCGCTCGAGCTGGCCGGCGAGCTCGACATCGCCCGCCGCTGCGCAGACTGCGGCGGACGCCACGGGCAGCCGACGAGCAGCGACCTCTCGCTGAGCTCCTCGACGACGAACGGCCGGGTGCTCGTCGCGATCGCCGACCCGGCGGACGCGATCGGCGTCGACATCGAGACCGTGCCGACACAGCTGTGGTCCGAGTTCGACGCGTACGCCCTGCACCCAGCAGAGCGGCTCCGGATGCCCGCGTCGACGCAGCGGGTGGGCGTCGCCGCTCGCATCGCCCTCTGGACGGCGAAGGAGGCCGCGCTGAAGGTCTCCGGCCGTGGCCTCCGAGACGAGCCGTCCTCGCTGCGCGTCGAGGAGCATCCGCTCGATGGGCACCCCTCCTGGCGCATCGTCCACGGTGCGCCGAGTCCCGCATCTGGTCCGTCTTCCGTGAGTGTGCGCCAACTCGCGATCGGCGGCAGCGCGGAGGCATCGATCGCCACCACCCGCCCCCAGGAGGTACGGCTCTGGAGCATGCCCGAGCTGCTGACCGAGCTCGGCTGCCTCCCGGACACCGGCTACGACGTGGGCGAGCTCTCGCACCTGACCTGACCGCGGAAGCTCCCCGAGCCCGCCAGATGGGCCGAACCCACCAGATGGGCCGAGCCCACCAGATGGGAAAAGGCTGTGCTTCTCACCCCACACGGGCCGGCATCTTCCCGGATTCCAGGCGTGGAAAGCACAATGTGGCTATGCGGAGAGTCAACGTCATCGTGGCCGGGACTGTCCAGGGTGTCGGCTACCGCTTCACCACGGCGCAGGAGGCGCAGCGGCTGGGTGTGAGCGGCTGGGTCCGCAACCTCCACGACGGCCGGGTCGAAGCCGAGCTCGAAGGAGAGGAGCACCAGGTGGATGCGCTCCTCGCGTGGATGAGCAAAGGGCCCCCGTATGCCGAAGTCACCGCATCTCGCGTCTCCGAGCGGACCCCAAAGGGAACCGAGGGCTTCCGCGTCGTGCGCTGAGCGTCCCGACGTTAGCCTCCCCGCGTTGACCTCCCCCTAGGTCGTGAGCCCGCCGAAGAGCACCGAGACCATCATGGCGACGATGACCGAGTTGAACGCGAACGCCAGCACCACGTTGGTCCGGGCGATGCGCCAGCCGCGGCGCGACGTGATCTCAGCCGACGCCGTCGCCGCCATCGTCGACATCAGGACCGCGAGCGTCAGGTAGTCGCCGAAGCGAGGCTCCTCCTCGAACGGGAACACGATCTGCGACCGGCGCGCGGCTTCCCGCTCGCGCTCGTCCGCTCCCCCATGTCCCGCCTCAGCATCAGGGACGGCGTCGAGGCGGAGGTACTCCAACGCGAACGCGTAGACCATGAGCGCCCACGAGGCCGCGACCGTGGCGAGCCCGAGCACCACGAAGATGGTCTGGTCGCGGAAGGCGGGTTCCTGCGCGATAGCGACCGTGAGGGCGACCGCGACCATGGCGCCCGCCATCGTCCAGTCCGTCGCTCCCCCGTAGCCGACGAGCCGATGCCACCAGCGGCGCTTCGTGATGCGCTCTCGCCTCGAGGCGACCCGCAGCTGCACCGCGTCCGCGTCGCGATAGGCGAGGTGCGTCCAGACCAGGTACACCGTTCCGAACAGCGGCCAGAACACGATGAAGATGCTCACGAGGTAGCGAACCGTGTCGCCGATCTCGACGCCGAGGCGTCTCGCCACGAACAGGTAGAAGGCCGCTGCGAACGGCACCGCGATGAGCGCGCTCCAGTTGGCCCGTGCAGTGTCGCCCATGATGCGTCTCGCCATGCGGACATCCTCCCGCATCGCGCGGGGAACCGAGCGGCAGCTCAGACGAAAAAGCCCCGGTCAGCTTCAGCTGACCGGGGCTTCGTGGTGGATCTGAGGGGATTCGAACCCCTGACCCCCTGCATGCCATGCAGGTGCGCTACCAGCTGCGCCACAGACCCGCACCCGTTTCCGGGAACTCGAAAATAATAGCTCAGAAGCTGGGACGCACCAAATCGAGGCGGCCAGCGCGTGTCGCTACCGAGCGGTGCGACGGGGCCAGGCATCCACACCCATGCGCACCGCGATGACGACGAGGAAGGCCGCGAAGAGCAGATTCGCGAGCGAGGGCGAGATGGCGGCGGCGCTCAAGCCCCCGAGGCTCGTCGTGAGGCAGGCGGCGCCGCCGACCGCGAGGCCGGCACCCACATCCACGTTCTTGCGGCGCAGGTTGCTGATCGTGCCGGACAGCGCCGTCGGAATCATCATGAGCAGGGAGCTGCCCTTCGCGAGCAGGTCGCTCGAGCCGAAGAGCACGACCAGCATCGGCACGACCACGACTCCCCCGCCGATGCCGAGCAGGCCGGACAGCACGCCCGTGCAGAGGCCCAGGAACACCAGCAGCGCGCCGCCGAGCAGATCGATGTGCACTGCGGCGTCCCTCGACGGCACGACGAGGAAGAGCGAGACGATGACGACCCCGATGAACGCGATGAACGCCCACTGCAGCGTGCGCTTCGAGATCTTCTCCAGCAGCCATGACCCGAGCGGGGCACCCGCGATCGCGCCGACGGCCAGCAGCCCCGCCAGGAGCAGGTCGACGTTGCCGCCGACCGCGTACGTCACCACCCCGACGATCGCCGACGGCAGGATGGCGAGCAGCGAGGTGCCAGCGGCCAGGCGGGTGTCGAGCCGCACCAGATAGACGAGTGCGGGCACGATGAGGATGCCCCCGCCGACCCCGAAGAGCCCCGAGAGGAAGCCCGCGAGCAAGCCGGTGAGGATGAGCCAGGCCCATCCGCCCTTCGACCTGCGGGGCGTCACGCCGCTCAGCTCTGCTCGGCCTGGTTCGGCTGCTCGGCGGCTACGTCGCCCTCGCCGAGATCGAGCTTCACGACGGGTGCGTCGTTCCACAGGCGCTCGAGCCCGTAGAACGTGCGCTCCTCCTCGTGGAAGACGTGCACGACGATGTCGTTGAAGTCGAGGAGCACCCAGCGACCCTCGCGACGGCCCTCTCGGCGCAGCGTGCGCTGCCCGATGTCGCGCATCGCGTCTTCGATCTCATCGGCGATGGAGAGCACCATGCGCTCGTTGCGACCGGAGACGAGGAGGAAGATGTCCGTGAGCGGCATGTTGTTCGAGACATCCAGGGCGACGATGTCGAAGCCGAGTCTCTTGTCGGCAGCCTTCGCTGCGATGTCTGCCAGTTCGATTGCTCGCGTACTCGCGGTCATTCGGTCCCTTTCATTGAGAGCCCAGATGAGCTCAACGTGGTGTCCGAGAGGCGATGCGCTCGCCAGCTGATCAGAACCAACCCTGAACAATACCCAGGATCACTGCGACAACGCCAGCCACAGCGACGGCGAGGCCACTCACGACCGCCCAGATCGACAGCCGCACGCCGTGCCCACGGCGGGGTGCGAGCGGCATTCCAGGCTCGCGCACCGCGCGGCTGGCCGCGACCGGACTGTGCTCCTCGACGGCGCTCGAGTGCAGCTGCTCGTCGCCCTCGTCAGCGTGGTCGATCTCCGGCGAGTCGAGCCCCGTCGTCAGCGTGCCGAAGTTGGAGAGCTCGCGGGAGACCTGCATCTTGCCCGTGATCATGAGATCACCCGCGCCGCTGAGGGCGCCGGTGATATCGGGCGAGCTCATCTCCGGCATGACGATCATGCCCGTCGGCGTCTCGTCCGTGGAGTGGCTGGCCATGACGAGGCGTCGGAAGTAGTCGCCGCTCGTGCCGTCCTCCTGCGCCTCCTGCTCGACGGCCGCCGGGCTGCGATTGAACGAGTCGCCGGGCAACTCGGGGGCCTCAGCGACCTCCTCGACCTCAGCGACGTCCGGGGTCTCAGAAGCCTCAGTGGACTCGAGCGTCGCCGGCACGTCGATCGGCGTCGGCGAGAGGCCGTCCACCTGGAGCGGAGCCTCGAGCGCGACGCCGGATGCGAGCTGAGCCGGCTGCGCCGATTCAGCACGAGGGGCCGGAGCGGCTGGAACGACAGGAGCGGCTTCTTCGGATCCCGCCTCAGCCTCCACGGAGACCATCGGCGCCATCGTCGGGAGCTCGGGCTGCTCGCCCTTCTCGCGGCGACGTTCGAGCTCGCGAAGCTCGCGGCGAGTCAGTGGGGCGTCACTCATATGGCATCAATCTCTTCTGCCGTGTACAGCCTGTGCTTGGCCATGTACTGCACGACACCGTCTGGCACCAGGTACCAGACCGGCTTCTCCTCGTAGGCCCTCGCCCTGATGTCCGTCGAGGAGATCGCCAGGGCTGGGATCTTGAGCGCCGTCACCTTGTCGGCGGGGATGCCGTCGGTGCGCATCTCGTGCCCCGGTCGCGAGACCGCGACGAACTGGGCGAGTTCGAACAGCTCGAGCGAGTTCTTCCACCCAAGGATCTGCGCGATGGCATCCGCACCCGTGATGAAGTACAGGTCTGCATCCGGGCGGAGTCGCTGGACGTCGCGCAGGGTGTCGATCGTGTACGTGGGGCCGTCGCGGTCGACGTCGACACGACTCACCTTGAACCGGGGGTTCGAGGCCGTCGCGATGACCGTCATCAGGTAGCGGTGCTCGACCGGGGTGACGTGCGACTTGTGCGACGGCTTTCCTGTCGGCACGAAGAGCACCTCATCGAGATCGAAGTGCGCCGCCGCCTCGCTCGCCGCCACGAGGTGCCCGTGGTGGATCGGGTCGAAGGTTCCACCCATGACGCCGACTCTGCGGCGCTCGGGAACCGGGGAAGGCTCGACGGTGTGAGGCATAAGGCGGGCGCGTCTCCGCGCTAGTGCTTCGAGTGCTCCGAGCCGGCCTCGATGACGCCAGCGTGGTTGAACGGCTCGTAGGGAACGACCTTGGAGTCGACCGGGTTGCTGTGCCACGTGTTGCGGAACGCGTACGTGACGACGATGAGGGCAACGAAGGCGACGAGTGTGACGACACCGAACATGATCGGGGGCATCACCAGCTCGTTGACGATGTGGTGCCCTTCTTCGGCCAGCACGGATTGGGCCAGCACGGCATCAGCAAGCGCAGCGGGAATCAGCTCGATCATGCGTCCCACCCTACCAATGTTCGCGGGGTCACTCGTCGACCTTCCACACGCCGCCCTCGCGCTCGCGCTCGAGTTCGGCACGCGCCGCGGCCTTGCCGTCCATGCGCTCGTAATAGCCCTCGCGCCGCTCACGCGTGGTGGTGCGGCTGTTCTCCTCGAGGCGACTGTCCGTGCCACGCGGCGAGACCGTGAGCTCTGCCGCGCTCGTGAGCGTCGGCTCCCAGTCGAAGACGATGCCCTGCGCGCCAGGCCCGATGATGACGGCGGAACCGGCGACTGCACCGGCCTTGAAGAGGGCTTCCTCGACACCGATCTTGTTGAGGCGGTCCGCGAGGTAGCCGATGGCCTCGTCGTTCGCGAAGTCCGTCTGCGCAACCCAACGCTGCGGCTTCTCACCGAGGATCCGGTAGGTGTTGCCGTGCGTTCCGCCTTCGACGCGGATCTCGAACGGCTTCTCGTCGACGGGGCGCGGACGCAGCACGATGCGCGGCTTGATGGCCAGCTCGGCGAGCTTGGCCTCCCTGTCACGGTCGATGAGCTCGCCGAGCGCGAAGGAGAGTTCCTTGAGGCCCTCGTGGCTCACCGTCGAGATCTCGAAGACACGGTAGCCGCGCTCCTCCAGCTCGGGGCGCACGAATTCGGCGAGCTCACGCCCATCGTGCAGGTCGATCTTGTTGAGCGCGACGAACTGCGGACGCTCCAGGAGCGGCGTCTGCCCCTCCGGCACCGGGTAGTTGCCGAGCTCCTCGAGGATGACATCGAGGTCGCTGATCGGGTCGCGGCCCGGGTCGAGCGTTCCGCAGTCGAGCACGTGCAGCAGCGCGGAGCACCGCTCGACGTGCCGCAGGAAGTCGAGGCCGAGGCCCTTGCCCTCGCTCGCGCCCTCGATGAGGCCGGGAACGTCGGCGACCGTGTAGCGGTACTGGGCCGCCTGCACGACGCCGAGGTTCGGGTGGAGCGTGGTGAAGGGGTAGTCGGCGATCTTCGGCTTGGCCGCGGACATCGCCGCGATGAGGCTCGACTTGCCAGCAGACGGGTAGCCGACGAAGGCCACATCCGCGACGATCTTGAGCTCGAGCTGCACCTGCAGCTCCTCGCCTGGCGTGCCGAGCAGAGCGAAGCCCGGCGCCTTGCGCTTCGTGTTGGCGAGCGACGCGTTGCCGAGACCGCCCTGTCCGCCCTCGGCAGCGACGTAGCGCATGCCGGGCTCGGAGAGGTCAGCGAGTTCGACGCCGTCCGCGTCGCGGACGACCGTTCCGATGGGAACCGGCAGATCGAGCGGCTGACCGGTGTACCCGTTGCGCCAATCGCCCATCCCGAAGCCGCCCTTGTCGCTCGAGCGATGCGGCTTGTGGTGGTACGACAGCAGCGTCGTCTCCTGCGGGTCGGCGTAGAACGTGATGCTGCCGCCGTTGCCGCCATCACCGCCGTCGGGGCCGGCGAGTGGCTTGAACTTCTCGCGCTTGACGGAGACGCAGCCGTTGCCACCCTCTCCAGCGCGCAGATACAGCGTCACCTGGTCGACGAAGGTGGCCATGAAGAGCTCCTGTAGAACGATAAGTCGTGAAAATACGGATGAGGGGCGGACCGTGGCCCGCCCCTCATCCTGACACCGCCCTGGATTCAGGGACTGTGCTTGCTGCTATTCGCCAGCGACGATGTTGACCACCTTGCGGCGGCCCTTCGCACCGAACTCGACGATGCCTGCCGAGAGGGCGAACAGCGTGTCGTCGCCACCGCGGCCCACGAGGGCGCCGGGGTGGAAGTGCGTGCCGCGCTGACGGACGAGGATCTCGCCCGCGCTGACGGTCTGGCCCGCGAAACGCTTCACGCCGAGGCGCTGAGCGTTCGAGTCACGGCCGTTGCGAGTCGAGCTCGCTCCCTTTTTGTGTGCCATTGAAGTCTGCTCCTCGACTTACTTGATGTCGGTGATCTTGATGCGCGTGAGCTCCTGACGGTGGCCCTGACGCTTCTTGTAACCGGTCTTGTTCTTGTACTTCTGGATGACGATCTTCGGGCCGCGGAGGTCGTTGAGGACCTCTGCAGTCACCGTGACCTTAGCGAGCTTCTCTGCGTCACTCGTGATGGTCTCACCGTCGACGAGCAGCACAGCCGGAAGCGTGACGTTGCCCTTCTTGTCGGCAACAACACGGTTCGTGGTGAGCACAGTGCCCACCTCTACCTTCTCCTGCCGTCCACCGGCGCGCACAACTGCGAATACCACTTCAGTACCTTTTCTCCGAGCCCGACAAGGTCGGACGCTGTGTCTTCAAACTCTGGAAGCCCTGCTCGCTGCGGCGAGCTGACTCTGCCCTGCAACCGGGCGAGGGAATGCCAGCACGAATGCAAACGTGCAACAGCGAACCACTTTACCCGGCAGGGTCGGTGCGCGCAAGCGCACCCACCCACTCGACGCTTTCGCGTCCGGTCGCCCTACTCTGTCATCTTACTCGGCAGAGAGCGGCGGCGTCGTGATGCGGCGGCGGCGCGGACGCCCCGAAGCACCCTTGGGCGGCTCAACCGTCGCCGGTTGCGCTGCCTTCGGCGCAGACGCCGTCGGCGCTTCCTGAACCTTCTCAGGGGCGGCGGCGGGCGTCGTCACCTCGACCGCGGCGGGGGCCTCGGTCGTTTCGCCCGCTGCCGGCTGCTGCTCACCCTCTGGGGTGACCAGCGCATCCAGCAGCGAGTCGAGTTCACGAAGCGCTGCCGGGTCGGCCTCGCGCTTGGTCTGTGCCGGCTCGGCGCTCTGGGCCGAGTCGAAGTCGAAGAGGTTCTCGCTGGCGCGCGCCTTCCGGTCGTCGCCATCCGACTGCTGCACCGCATTGCGGTCGAGCGTCACCGGCTCGCTCGGCGCCTGCTCCGGAGCCTCCGACGTCGCCGGAGCCTGAGCATCCGTCTTGGCGCGCCTGCGGCCGCGACGCGAACGACGCGACTCACCCTGCTGCCCGGACTGCTCGTCGCCGCCACGCTCGTCGGCGACCGGCGCCTGGGCGCTCGCCTGCACGACGGGCTGCTGCTCTTCCGAAGGTTCGCCCTGCTTCTGCCCGGTGAGCGTCGACGCCGCGATCTTCGAGAGAGCGCCCCGCGCCTCCTCGGTGATGCCGTGCGTCGACGTCGCGGCCGGAGCTGCGACGGCACGAGGAGCCTGCTGCTCACGCTGCTGACCACCGCGGCCCTTGCGGCTGCTCTTCGCGTTCGCGCTGCTGTCAGGCGCTCCCCCACGGTGCTTGAGCACCGGGTCGTGGAAGACGATGACACCACGGCCAGCGCAGGACTCGCACGGCTCGCTGAACGTCTCGAGCAGGCCGAGACCGAGCTTCTTGCGGGTCATCTGCACGAGCCCGAGGCTCGTCACCTCTGCGACCTGGTGCTTCGTGCGGTCACGGCTCAGGCATTCGATGAGGCGACGCATGACGAGGTCGCGGTTCGATTCGAGCACCATGTCGATGAAGTCGACGACGATGATGCCGCCGATGTCGCGAAGACGCAGCTGGCGGACGACCTCTTCGGCCGCCTCCAGGTTGTTCTTGGTGACCGTCTCCTCGAGGTTGCCGCCGGAGCCGACGAACTTCCCCGTGTTGACGTCGACGACCGTCATGGCCTCCGTGCGGTCGATCACCAGCGAGCCGCCGGACGGCAGCCAGACCTTCCGGTCCAGCGCCTTCTCGATGTGCTCGGTCGCGCGGTACTCGGCGAAGACGTCGCCGCCCTGGAACGCCTCGACGCGGTCGACGAGGTCAGGGGCGACCTGGTGCAGGTAGTTCGTGATGGTCTCGAGCTCTTCGCTGCCCTGGATCACGATCTTGTGGAAGTCCTCGTTGAAGACGTCGCGGATGATCTTGACGAGGAGGTCGGGCTCGGAGTGCAGGAGCGCCGGAGCGGGTCCCGCCTCGATGCGCGAGGAGATGTCGGCCCACTGCGCGGTGAGTCGGTTGACGTCGAGCTCGAGCTGATCCTGGGTCGCGCCCTCGGCAGCCGTGCGCACGATGACGCCGACGCCTGCCGGCAGCGTCTCCTTGAGGATCTTCTTGAGGCGTGCGCGCTCCGTGTCCGGGAGCTTGCGGGAGATGCCGTTCATGGAGTTCCCCGGCACGTAGACCAGGTAGCGACCAGGCAGCGACACCTGGCTCGTGAGGCGGGCGCCCTTGTGGCCGATCGGGTCCTTCGTGACCTGGACGAGCACGCGGTCGCCCGGCTTGAGGGCGTTCTCGATGCGACGCGACTTGCCGCCGACCTCCGCAGCGGCCCAGTCGACCTCACCGGAGTAGAGCACGGCGTTGCGGCCGCGCCCGATGTCGATGAAGGCGGCCTCCATGCTCGGGAGCACGTTCTGCACGCGACCGAGGTACACATTGCCGATGAGCGACGACTCCTGCGAACGCGCGACGTAGTGCTCGACGAGCACCTTGTCCTCGAGCACGCCGATCTGGACGCGGTCGTCCTTGGCGCGGACGAGCATGACGCGGTCGACCGCCTCGCGACGAGCGAGGAACTCGGATTCGGTGATGACCTGGCGGCGACGCCCGCTCTCGCGGCCCTCGCGGCGGCGCTGACGCTTCGCCTCGAGACGCGTGGACCCCTTGATCTTCTGCGGCTCCGTGATGAGCACGGGCTCTTCGACCGGCTGCTCCTCGCGGGACTGACGACGACGCGTCGTCGACTGCTGGCGCTCTGCCGGGGCCTGTCGGCGGTCGTCGCGCGACGACTCCCTCGACCGCTCGCCGCGGTCAGCGCGGTCGTTGCGGTCAGCGCGGTCACGCTCGCCACGGTCCGAACGCTCGCCACGCTCGGAGCGGTCGTTGCGATCCTGCCTGTCGTAGCGATCGTTCCGGTCGCCGCGCTCCTGGCGCTCGTACGGCTCGTCGTCCTGACGGCGACCGCGGCCGCGGTCTTCGCGTGGGCTGCGTTCCAGCACCGGGGGCAGATCCGGCTGCAGGAAGAAGAGCGTCGTGGAGGAGATGACGGACGGGACCGACGACGCAGACTCCTCGGTCGACTCGTGCTCCACTGCGCCTACCCCTGCCGCAGTCGCGGACTCCTGGCCCGCCTCTGCGTCGAACTGCTCATCGGTGGTGTTCTGGTCTGATTCGTTTGTGGTCACCATTTCTGGTGTGCTCCTACTCCGGCGTGGCGCAAAGCGTGCGCCCACCCCTCCGGGCGATGAAGATGCCATGCATCCTCATCGAAAATGGTCTCCGCCCGTTCGGCGGAAAGGTTGTACGTAGTGTGCCGCGGTTGCGGCGATCCTGCCTGCGGCCCGTGCGACGGAGCGTTGCTCTGCTCGTGGCTCGTGCCTGAAAAACTTCGGGTGCCGTGGGACTCTGCCCGGTCGACCTTTCCAGTATCGCACGGCCACCGCATCCAGACCCGATTTCGGCTGTGCGCCCACCGTCAGGGCAGGACCCGCCTGTGGTGTGCGATGCCGAGGATGCGCTCGGCGGCCGCGCAGTACCCGGCGAGGAACGCGCTCGCCACGAGCCCGACCGCATCCTCCGTCGGAAGGAAGCGCGGGTGGTGGAGCGTCGGGGCGTAGGCGCCTCCGGGCCCAGGCAGACCTGCCGTCTCGACGCCGGCGAAGCACATGATCGAGGGAACCTCGTCGCAGTAGTACGAGAAGTCGTCGCCGCCGAGCGAGCGCATGGGCTCCGCCCCGTCGACGCCGAGGCGCGCGAGCCAGTCGTCGGCATCGGACGCGAGGTGGGTGTCGTTGATGAGGACGGGCATGTTCTGGTGCATGTGCACGATCGCCTCCGTGCCGTACGCCTCAGCAGTGCGCACCGCGAGGTGCTGCACGGCCGCGAACAGGAGCTCGCGGTCTTTCGGCGCCGTCGTGCGCATCGACGCGAGCAGCCGGGCGCTCGAGGGCAGCACGTTCGCAGCACCCTCGCCTGCGGTGAGCGTCCCGACGCTGATCACGGCGGGATTCATGGGCGAGATCGTGCGACGGACGACCTCGGGGAGTCCGAGCGCGATCTGGGCGACGGCCGCGACAGGGTCGGCCGCCTGGTGCGGGTACGCGCCGTGGCCGCCTCGTCCCTGCAGCGAGATCTCGATCTCGTCGGCAGCCGCGTTAATGTAGCCACCGCCGATCGCGATCGCCCCTCGAGGGACGCCCGGGTGGACGTGCGCGCCGATGACGTGCTCGACCTGGAAGCGCTCGAGGCCGCCCTCCTGCACGATCTGATGCGCGCCCGAAGGGTAGGTCTCCTCCCGTGGCTGCAGGATCGGCACGAGTCCGACGGGGAGGTCGAGGTGGTCCGCGGCCCGGATGAAGGCGACGAGCGCCGCTTGGTGGACGTCGTGCCCGCAGGCGTGCATCGCGCCGTTCGACGAGGCGAACGGCACCCCGGTGAGCTCGGTCAGCGGCAGCGCATCTAGCTCGGCGCGCACCCCGACGGCACCCCCGGTCGCGGGGCCGAGGCGCCCGATGCGTCCGGAGTCGGCGATGCGGTGCATCGTGACCCGGTCGCCGAGCTCGGCCTCGAGGCGGGCAGCGGTGTCGTTCTCCTCACCGGAGAGCCGGGGGTCGGCGTGGAGCTCCTGACGCAACCGGACGGCCGCCGGCAGCTCCTCGCGCAGCGCAGCCCGCCACGCCGAGGCCAGCTCGTCGAGCCGCTCACTGTGCTCCGTCGACGACGATCTCCCAGCCTTCATCTCGCAACTCGCCCCCGAATCAATGTTCTCGCACCTGACGGCCCGCCTACCGCGAAGCCTACGACTCGGCCGAAGCCCGACCGAGTCGTCCACCTCTCGAGTCGGTCAGGCCGCGAACCAGATGCCGAGCTCGCGCTCGGCGGACTCGACGGAGTCGGAGCCGTGCACGATGTTGAGGAGCACGCCGGCATCCCAGTCACGACCGAGGTCGCCTCGGATCGTGCCGGGCGCGGCAGTCGTGGGGTCGGTCGTGCCGGCGAGCGATCGGAAGCCCTCGATGACGCGGTGGCCCGCGACGCGGATCGCGACGGTCGGCCCCGACTGCATGAACTCGAGGAGGCCCTCGTAGAACGGCTTGCCCTCGTGCTCCGCGTAGTGCTCCGAGAGGAGCGCACGGTCTGCGTGGACGAGGCGGAGGTCGACGAGCGAGTAGCCCTTCGTCTCGATGCGGCGAAGCACTTCGCCCGTGAGGCCGCGCTGAACACCGTCCGGCTTGACGAGGACGAGCGTCTCTTCGATGGTTGCCATGGTTCCTCCATTGGTCGTGGTGGTCGGCCCTGCGAGGGGCCAGGTCGTTCGGTGAATGCGTGCAGGGCAGCTGGTCAGCTGCTCGGTGGGTCGTTCTGCTCCGTGATGGGCATCCCATCGACGCCGATCTCACCCGCCGCGAGGCGACGGTTGTACTCGGCGATGATCGGAGCGCGCTGCCGGTCGATCTGGCCGCCCTTCCACATGAAGTACGTCCAGGATGCGAGGAACAGCGCCCCGACCACGAACATACCGGGGTGGAGGAAACCGGCGGCGACGAGCAGGATCTGCACGGCCCACCCGAGCCAGATCCCCCACTCGTACCTGAGCAGCCCGATCGTCACGACGATGAGGACGGCGAAGGTGAGGCCGAGCGCAAACGCCGGAACGGGCTCGAGCACGCGCATCCCGAACACGAGCAGCGTGCCGAGGAAGACGACGAAGAGCTCGAAGCCCAGGAAGATGGAGCCGATGACCTCGCGGATGCTGCGCTGACGGGGCAGCCGGCCGCTGTTGCGCCGACTCACGACTCCTGCGCCCAGCCTTCGTCGCGCGAGAGGGTGAGCGCGGTGCCGATGAGCGTGACGGAGCCCGTGATGAGCACGGCGGCGTTCCTGCCATCATCTGCGCCCTCGGCGAGGAGATCGAGGGCGATCTCGCGGGCGCGCTCGATGGCATCCTCCGCTCGCTCGAGCACCTCGGGCTCGCCGCCGGTGACCTCGCGCACGATGTCGCCGAGCTCCTCGGCGTCGATGGCGCGCACCGAGTCGGACTGGGTGACGACGAAGCGCTCCGCGATGGGCTGCAGGGCGCGGACGATGCCGGCCGCGTCCTTGTCCGCCAGGACTCCGAGCACCACGACGACGCGCGAGAAGTCGAACGACTCGGTCACGGCCCTCGCGAGCGCCTCGGCGCCGTGCGGGTTGTGGGCGGCGTCGATGAGCATGGGCGGGGTGACGCCGATGCGCTCGAGGCGACCCGGCGACTTCACCTCGCCGAACGCCGCCTCGACGAGCTCATCGCGCAGGCTCCGGTTCGCGCCGAAGAACGCCTCGACGGCAGCGAGCGCGACGGCGGCGTTGTGCGCCTGGTACTCGCCGTCCAGCGGCAGGAGGAGGTCCTCGTACGTGCCAGCGACGCCGCGAACCGTCACGAGGCGTCCGCCGACGGCCAGCTGGTTGCTGACGACGGAGAAGTCCTTCGGCTCGGCGTACATGTGCGCCTCGGACATCTCTGCGGCACGCGTGATCTCCGCGAGGACCTCGGGCTGCTGCTCTGCGGTGACGACGCGCGCGGCGGGCTTGATGATGCCGGCCTTGGTGCGCGCGATCTCCGAGAGCGTCCTGCCGAGTCGCTGCGTGTGGTCGAGCGCGATGGGCGTGAAGACGGCGACCTCGCCATCGGCGACGTTCGTGGAGTCCCACTCGCCTCCCATGCCCACCTCGACCACAGCGACATCCACGGGAGCGTCGGCGAAGCAGGCGTAGGCGAGCACCGTGAGGGCCTCGAAGAACGTGAGGCGCGGCTCTCCCGCCGCCTCGAGCTCCGCATCGACGATCGAGAGGAAGGGCGTGATGTCCTCCCAGTTCGCGACGAGTCTCTCGTCGCTGATGGGACTTCCGTCGACGGCGATGCGCTCGTTGATGCGCTCGAGGTGCGGACTCGTGAGGAGGCCCGTGCGCAGGCCGTGGGCGCGCAGCACGGTCTCGATGATGCGCGCGGTCGAGCTCTTGCCGTTGGTGCCCGTGATGTGGATGACCGGGTACGCCGTGTGCACGTCTCCGAGGAGCTCGACGGCGCGCCGCGTCGCGTGGAGTCGCGGCTCGGGGGCCGCCTCCCCCACGCGCTCCATGAGCTCGTCGAAGACACGCTCGCCTTCGCTGACCCAGTCGGTGCCCTCGAGGAGCGTTCGCTCGTCTTCCTCGCGCTCCGTCAGGACCTCGTCCTCATCGTCGGAGAGCGCCGGCGTGAACGTCTCGGCGATGTCCCTCGGCTCGAGCTCGAAGTCGCCGGATGCGTCCGAGGCCTCCGATTCGGAGGACTGGTCTTCCCAGTCGCCGGAATCCTGCTGGTCGCGTTCGCTCACGCCACTACCTCCACGTCGATCTCAAGGGCACCATACGTGTCCGCGCTCACCTCGTCGTCAGCCGGCGACGCGAGTCCGCCGGTGACCTGGAACTCGACCGCGAGGGTCTCCCCCGAGATGAGCTCCCGATGCGCCTCGATGGCGGCGACCGACGCGTCGTCGGCGCGCAGGGCGAGGCGGATGCGGTCGGAGACCTCGAGTCCTGCCTCCTTGCGCGCGTCCTGGACCGCACGCACGACATCGCGAGCGAGGCCCTCCGCGGCGAGCTCCGGACTCACGTTCGTGTCGAGCACGAGGATGCCGCCGCTCGGCAGCAGGGTGATGGCTCGGTCGTCGCTCTCGCCTGCGGTGACGAGCTTGACCTCGTACTCACCCGCCTCGAGCTGCAGTCCGCCAGCCGTGACGACGCCGTCGACCTCGCTCCAGTCTCCGGACTTCGAGGCCTTGATCGCCAGCTGCACCTGCTTGCCGAGGCGCGGACCAGCCGCGCGCGCGTTGACCTGCAGGACGCGGTCGATGCCGTACTTGGCCTCGGACTCGGCGACGAAGCGCTCGAACTCCACGGACTTCACGTTGAGCTCGTCACGCAGGATGCTCGCGAAGGGCTCGAGCGCGTCCGTGTTCGGCGCGACGACGGTGAGGCTCGCGAGCGGGAGGCGCACGCGGCGCCCGGCCTGCTTGCGCAGGGACAGCGCCGAGCTCGTGACGCGGCGGACCGCATCCATCGAGTCGACGAGCGCCTGATCGCTGGGGAACGCCGACGCGTCCGGCCAGTCGGTGAGGTGCACGCTGCGGCCGCCCGTGAGCCCGCGCCACACCGTCTCGGAGATGAGCGGCGTGAGTGGCGCGGCGACGCGCGTGAGCGTCTCGAGCACGGTGTAGAGCGTGTCGAACGCCTCGGTGCTCGTGGCGTCGTCGGTCACTCCTCGCCAGAAGCGGTCGCGCGAGCGACGCACGTACCAGTTGGTGAGCACGTCCCCGAAGTCGCGGAGGCGCGATGCGGCGGTCGTCGAGTCGAGTGCCTCGAGGTCTGCCTGCACCTCGGAGACGAGCACGCCCAGCTTGGCGAGGATGTACTGATCGAGCACGTCGCTCGAGTCGGTGCGGAACGTCGCCTCGTACGCCTGGGTCGAGCCGACCGCGGTGTTCGCGTAGGTCGTGAAGAAGTAATACGTCGACCACAGCGGCAGGAGGAACTGGCGGACGCCCTCGCGGATCGTCTCCTCGGTCACGATGAGGTTCCCGCCGCGCAGCACGGGGCTCGCCATGAGGAACCAGCGCATGGCATCCGACCCGTCTCGGTCGAACACCTCCTGCACGTCCGGGTAGTTGCGGAGGCTCTTCGACATCTTGCGACCGTCGTTGCCGAGCACGATGCCGTGGCTCACGACCCGCTTGAACGCGGGGCGGTGGAAGAGCGCCGTCGAGAGCACGTGCATGACGTAGAACCAGCCGCGCGTCTGCCCGATGTACTCGACGATGAAGTCCGCGGGCGAGTGCGAGTCGAACCACTCGCGGTTCTCGAACGGGTAGTGCACCTGCGCGTACGGCATGGAGCCGGAGTCGAACCACACGTCGAGGACATCGGGGATGCGCCGCATCGTGGATGCACCGCTCGGGTCGTCCGGGTTCGGGCGCGTGAGCTCGTCGATGAACGGGCGGTGGAGGTCGGTCGGGCGCACCCCGAAGTCGCGCTTGATGTCGTCGAGCGAGCCGTAGACGTCGATGCGCGGGTAGTCGGGGTTGTCGCTCTTCCACACGGGGATGGGGCTGCCCCAGTACCGGTTGCGGCTGATCGACCAGTCGCGGGCCCCTTCGAGCCACTTGCCGAACTGGCCGTCCTTGACGTTGTCCGGCACCCAGTCGATCTGCTGGTTGAGTTCGACGAGCTCGTCGCGGAACTGCGTGACGCGCACGAACCAGCTCGAGACGGCCTTGTAGATGAGGGGCTTGCGGCAGCGCCAGCAGTGCGGGTAGGAGTGCTCGTAGCTGGCCTGCTTGAACAGCCGGCCGTCGGCCCGCAGGAGCTGCGTGAGCGGCTTGTTGGCGTCGAAGACCTGCAGGCCGGCGACGGGCTCGACGGCGGAGAGGAACTTGCCGCCCTCGTCGACGGAGAGGATCGTTGGGATGCCGGCGGCGTCGCTGAGCACCTTGTCGTCCTCACCGTAGGCGGGCGCCTGGTGCACGATGCCGGTGCCGTCGCTCGTGGTGACGTAGTCGCCGAGCAGGAACTGCCACGCGTTCTGCGTGCCGTAGGTCTCGGTGTCGGCGTAGAAGTCCCACAGGCGCTGGTAGCGGACGCCGGCCAGCTCGGCGCCCGTGAGGCTGCGGCTGGTCGCGTCGACCGCGTCCTCCGCGCTCTCGTAGCCGAGCTCCTTGGCATGGGCCGCGACGCGTGCACTGGCGAGCAGGAAGGAGCCAGCGCCCGTCGCCGTGCCGTCTGCCGCGCCGAGCGGGCCAGCTGGCACGACGGCGTAGTCGATGTCCGGGCCGACCGCGAGGGCCAGGTTGGTCGGGAGCGTCCACGGGGTCGTCGTCCAGGCGAGCGCCTTCACGCCGGCGAGGCCGAGCGCATCCGCTCGCTCCCCCTCGAGCGGGAAGGTGACGGTGACGGTCTGGTCCTGACGCATCTGGTAGACGTCGTCGTCCATGCGCAGTTCGTGGTTGGAGAGGGGCGTCTCGTCGTTCCAGCAGTACGGGAGCACGCGGAAGCCCTCGTAGGCGAGCCCGTCGTCGTAGAGCTTCTTGAAGGCCCAGAGCACCGACTCCATGTACGAGATGTCGAGCGTCTTGTAGTCGTTCTCGAAGTCGACCCAGCGGGCCTGGCGGGTGACGTACTCCTGCCACTCCCGCGTGTACTTGAGCACCGACTCGCGGGCGGCGTCGTTGAACGTGTCGATGCCCATGGCCTCGATCTCGGCCTTCGACTGGATGCCGAGCTGGCGCATGGCCTCGAGCTCGGCGGGCAGGCCGTGCGTGTCCCAGCCGAAGCGGCGGTGCACCTGGCGGCCGCGCATCGTGAAGTAGCGGGGGAAGACGTCCTTCGCGTACCCGGTGAGGAGGTGCCCGTAGTGCGGGAGCCCGTTCGCGAAGGGAGGGCCGTCGTAGAAGACCCACTCCTCGGCGCCCTCGCGCTGGTCGATGGAAGCCTGGAAGGTGCCGTCTTCGCGCCAGAAGTCGAGCACGCGCTCTTCGAGGCGCGGGAACGACGGCGAGGCGGCGACGCTGTCTCTTGTCGAGCTGGCGGGATCGGCGGCTGGTCCGAACGAGGCCTTCGGGTAGCTCATGCGGTGGAACTCCTGGCAGTAAGTGGATGTGCTTGGTCTGCTTCAGGGACGCCTTCCGGCGCGGTACCACCCCGATTGCGCGCTCCCCCGGATCTGCCTTCCGTTGAAGGAAGGACGTCCGGCGGCGCTCGCCACTCGTTCCGGGCTGTGACGGGCCCTCCCGACCGGTTCTACTTGGCCTGCGTTCCTCGAGAGGCTCGCTCACCGTTCTTCCGGGGACTCCCCGCTGATGGGCGGATCACAGTCATGCTGCCAACATCGTACGCGCCCGGGCAAGCTGCGCGAAACGGACAGGCCAGGCTCAGGGGAAGGCTGTGTACGCTCGCTTCTTCTGGATTCATCGACGGACGGCACTCAGCGCATGCTCACCTCTCACCTCTCGAAGCTCGCAGCGACCGGCATCTTCGCGACCATCGCGCTCACCGGATGCTCAGCGCTCGGCGGAGGGGAGACTGCGGCTCCGTCTCCCTCGGCTGCGACGACGACCGAGGCCACGACGGCCGAGGGCGGCGGAACCTGCGCGGATGTCCAGGCCGAGATCGATTCGATCAACACGAGCGTCCAGGGCATCCCCGACCAGGTGCCCGGTGACATCCCCGGAGCTGTCGCGACGCTCGAGACCGTAGGCGCCAGCCTCACGACGCTGCAGCAGAGCGTCACGGACCCCGACCTCAAGACGCACGTCGACACGCTCGTCACCGAGGTGACGGAGCTGCAGACCACAGCTGGGGAGCTCACGAACGGCGAGGGTGGCTTCGCGGCCGCCGCGAGCATCCTGACGCAGCTCGGCGAGGTCGAGTCGGCCCTCTCGTCGCTGACGGCTTACTGCGAGCTGCAGACGAGCTAGAGGAACCGGAAGGCCCTCGAGCAGCGCTGTCCGGAACCTTGCGAGAACTGCGGTCCCGCGCGACGGTCTCACCTGCAGTCAGCTTCCGTGAAGCGGCTCCTGCAGTGCTGAGCCGCGCAGAGTTCTGCGCCGGAAGAGTCGATACTCCCAGCCCGGTCGGAGGGCTCGCCACCTGCCCGTCCGGTCGCGCACGATTTCGAGCTGGTTCTTGTGGGCCAGGTGATGATGGAAGCTGCAGAGGAGCACTCCCTCGTCGACGTTCGTGACGCCGCCTTCAACCCACGGCGTGGTGTGGTGCGCTTCGCACATGCCAGGCGGCTTCCAGCAGCCCGGCGTGATGCAGCCCCCGTCGCGGGAGGCGAGCGCTCTGCGTTGCGCGCGACTGTACAACCGCTGACGGCGGCCGAGTCTCAACGGTTCTCCGTTGGAACCCAGGAGCGCCACCTGCACGAACCCGTCGCAGAGGGTCTTCGCGACCAGGCTCGGCGGCACTGGCGTTCCGGTGCGCTCGAGGTGCGGCACGTCGAGCGGGCGCTTGGCCTCTCCCTTCAGGCCAGCGTCCGTCGTGGTGATGACCACGGTGGGCGCCTCTCCGCCCGCGCGGGGAGCGTCCGGGGCTTCCGCGAATCGCGCGAAGACCGACTCCACGGCGTCCATGCGCTGCTGGGCTGGCGTGCGTCGGTCGAGGATTTGCTCATCCGGATGCGAGACGTCCACGTCCGCCGCGTCGATTCCCTCGGCACCGCGTCCGTCAGCGCCAGCGCTCCCGATGGGCGGGGCATCTTCGAAGGCAACCTTGCGGCGGGGCGAGGTGACCGTCTCGCACACCTTCCGGAGCAGCTCCCCCTGCTCCGGAGTCGCAACGAATCGCCCCGTGACCGTGCCATCCGAACGCTCCCGCATCCAGAATCCCCGCTTGCGCGCAACGCGCTCCGCGAGCGGTTCCGTGCCGTCGGGGTCGAGGAACGCCACCCACTGCGCGGCCTGGACCCGAAGCAGTTCCGGAGTTGCCGGGGCAAGATCTTCTGGGTTCACGCCCCGCGCCGAGTCGACAAGCTCTGCCTCAGCCGCGTCGAGATGCGCTCGCTCGGCACGGCCGTTCACGGGCTTCAATCCCTGCACGATCGCGGACGCCTGCGCGATCGAGATCTGCGCGGCTGCAAGCGCCGTCGCAACGGCCGGATGTGCCGGCCCGAGATCCTCGCCCGTCAGACTCATCGGGGCACGGGTGGTCTCCGCAACGCGAACCAGCGACCCGGCCTCGGCGCAGGGGACCCCCAGAAGCTGCTGGAGCATCTCCGCGAGGTTGGCGAAGCCCATGCTCCGGACGAGCTCGTCGCGCGCCGAGCCCTCCTCGTCACGTCGAAGCACCTCCCCCGCAACCTCGACCAACGCCGCGTCCAGCGCGCGCCGCCGGCTCGCGAGCTCCGCGATCACCACGGGAATCTCCATCGCCAGCAAAACCAGGGCGTTGCCGGGGGCCGCGATGAGCGCGTCGACCGTCGCGGTCTCGGGCGAGGACCGCCTGGAGGCCACCTCGTTGCGCCCCGTGCCAGCCTGCCCAAGAACCATGATGACCTCCCCCCGGGATCACCTCGAGCCTAGCACTCAGAGCGTCACTTGGGGCCTGTTGACCAGGAATTTATCGATGGTCTTCGAAGACAGAATCGAACCACCAAGCTCCAGATCAGAGGACACCAGGCTGCAGCGGGCGTCTCGAGGCCGAACGCCTTCAGCACCGCAGGCCTACGCGGCCGAGTACGCCAGGAAGATCGGGGCGCTCGCCTCGTCCACGACGCTCGAGAAGCTGCCTCGGGTCGGCCCCTCCTCGATCCAGAACACGGTCGCGGCGATGGTCGCCGAGATGATCGAGCCTGCGCAGACGGTTCGCTGCAACCGGCCCAGCCCAGGCTCTGCTCGGGCGAGGAAGTCCGTGAGCGCCGACTGCTGGGCGAGCGCGCGCTTCGTGCCCGTCGCGGCGAGGTCTGCACTCGTGCCTGCCACACTGCGCAGCGAGCCCGCCCAGCGGACGGTCTCGGGCTGCACCGTGTCGGCGATCTCGAGGAGCACCTTCCGGAGCGTCTCGAGACCGTCTCCCCTCTTCGGAACGCCGCGCGCGACGAGCTCGGTCGCCGCGGCCTCGAGCCGGAGAGGAACCTCGGCGAGGAGCGGGTCGAGACCGACCCACAGCACGTCGGCTTTGGCAGCGAAGTAGTTGAAGAACGAGCTTCTCGCGACGCCGGCACGGCGGGCGATGTCGCTCGCGCTCGTCTGCTCGTAGCCCTGCTCGAGGAACAGCTCGAGGGCGGCCTCTTCGAGCGTCTCGCGACTCGACGCGGAGGGTCGGCCTCGACGCGCGACCCGTTCCTCGTGCTCCGTCATCATCTTCTCATTTCTGCATGGTGTTCAAATAAGCAGTTACACTCTCCGAGTGCCAGCATCAGCCACCCGCCGCGCGGCGAAGCCCATCGCGCTCCTCGCCCTCGTTGCAGCCCTCATCGTGCCACTTGCCGCATGCTCCAGCGAGGCGACCTCGTCGGACCAGCCGCAAACCCTCAGGTACGCCTCAGGAGACGCTGAGCCCACGTGCCTCGACCCGCACGTCGGCGGCAACTGGCCCCAGGCGATCCTCGCGAACCAGTTCCTGGAGTCGCTCTTCTCGAAGAACGACGCAGGGGAGATCATCCCATGGCTGGCAACGGGAGCCGAAGCGTCTGACGACCAGCTGAGCTGGACGATCACCCTCAAGGAGGGCGTGAGCTTCACCGACGGCACCCCGTTCGACGCGGACGCCGTCGTGGCGAACGTCGAGCACATCAAGAACCCCGAGACCGCCTCCTCGACGGCCATCCTCGCCCTCGGGAAGGTCTCCGAAGCGGTCGCAGTCGACGCGCGCACCGTGCGCTTCGACCTCAGCGAGCCGGACAGCGCGCTCCTGGAGTCGCTCGCACAGACCTGGCTGGCCATCGAGTCACCAGCCGGGCTCGAGCGCGGGACCGAGGAGAACTGCCTCGCCCCGATCGGCACCGGCGCCTTCCAGGTCGCGTCGTGGGAAAAGCAGTCCCAGGTCGTGCTGACGCGCAACGAGAACCACACGACAGCGCCGGAGGACGGCGTGACGAGCGAAGGCCAGCCCGGAGCGACGGTCGGCACCATCGAGTGGAAGTTCATCCCGGACGCCGCCACCCGCCTCGCCGCACTCCAGTCCGACCAGGTCGACATCATCGACTCCGTGCAGCCGGATGCGCTCTCGCAGTTCCAGGCGAACGGCACGGAGGAGACGCTCATCGGCGCCCGCCCCGGTGTGACGGCCCGCATCGAGCTCAACACCACGCGTGCACCCTTCGACGACCCCAAGGTGCGCGAGGCGTTCGCCGCCTCCGCCGACATCGACGCTGCGGTCGAGTCGCTCTACTTCGGAACCCTCGACCGGTCGACCTCCGTGCTCTCGAGCGCAACACCCTTCGCGACCTCGCACCCCGACTCCTTCGGGTTCGACGCGGCACGCGCATCCACGCTGCTCGACGAGGCCGGCTGGACCGAGCGCGACGCCGACGGCGTCCGCACGAAGAACGGCGAGCGCCTCGAGGTCGCATTCCCGGTCTCCACGAACCAGTCGATCCCGGCCGAGATCTCCATACTCGAGCAGATCGGAGCGACGAGCTCCGAGGTGGGCTTCGATGTGCAGCTCGAGCTGCTCGACCTCTCGACCTGGTACGAGCGCAGCGGCACGTGGGAGTTCGATGCCATCGTCGCGCCGTACTCGAAGAACTCCGCCGACGTGCTCCGCATCGTCTACTCGACCGACAGCATCACCCCCGCCCCGAGCGGCTACCACGCCAACAACACCGGCCTCTCGCTGCCCGCTCTCGACGAGGCGCTCGACGCGGCCGTGAAGACCAGTGACGACGCCGAGCGCGAGCGGCTCTACGGCGAGGCCCAGCAGCTCATCATCGACAGCGGCACCGTCATCCCGCTCTACGACCAGACGGTGCAGTTCGCCTACGGAGCCAACGTGCACGGCTTCCGCCTCCAGCCGAACGTCAACGTGCCCTCGCTCGTGAACGTCACCATCGAGTAGCTGGGCCACGACTGAGCACGGCACACGAGACAATCGAGCGATGACGAAGGATGCGCGACCACGCGCGGCACGCCTGCTGCCGCTGATTCCGCGCATCCTCCTGCGTCTCGGCGGCGCGCTGTTCGTGCTGTGGGCCGTCGTGACCGTCACCTTCTTCGCGGTGCGCGCCGTGCCTGGCGACCCCGTGCTCGCGATCCTCGGCGGGCCGGGCTCCAACGCGAGCGCCGAGGCCGTCGCGCAGGCCCGCGCCGAGAACGGGCTCGACCAGCCGCTCTTCCTCCAGTACCTCGCGCAGCTGTGGCGCACGGCGACCGGAGACCTCGGCTTCAGCTACGCCCAGCGCGAGAGCGTCGCGTCGCTCATCGGCGAGCAGCTGCCCGGCACGCTCGCCCTCGCGGGCCTCTCCCTCCTCCTCGCCTGGGCGATCGCGCTCACCGTGGCCTGGTGGTCGACCGGGAGGAGCCGAATCGCGTGGGGCATCGCATCGACGCTCGAGGTCGTCGCGGCGGCGGTGCCGCACTTCTGGCTGGCCTCCGTGCTCGTGCTGATCTTCGCCGGAATGCTCGGGCTCCCCGTCGCCGTCTCGGGTCCGGGGCTCTCCGGGCTCATCCTGCCGAGCGTCACCCTCGCGCTCCCCCTCGCCGGGTACCTGGGGCAGGTCATGCGCGAGCAGATGCTCGACGCCCTCGAGTCGCCGTTCGTGCTGGCCGCGCGAGCGCGCGGCGAAGGGCCGAGCGGCATCTTCTGGCGGCACGTGCTGCGCCACGCGGCGATCCCCGCAGTCGGCCTCAGCGGCTGGGCTCTCGGCTCCCTCGTCTCCGGCGCAGTGGTCGTCGAGACGATCTTCGCGAGGCCAGGACTCGGCCGCTCTCTGCTCGCCGCGGTCGGTGCGAGGGACGTGCCCTACGTGATCGGCGTCCTCGTCGTCGTCGCGGCCGCCTACATGCTCGTGACCGTCCTCACCGACCTGATCGAGCCGGTCATCGATCCGCGCTCCCGCGACCGAGCGGGCGTGACCGCATGAGTCTCGACGCGGCCGCGGTTCGGGATGCTCGTGCGGGCACGACGGGACAGCGCGACGGCCGCACCCGCACCCGCTCCCGCTCCCGCTCGCGGCGCGGGCTCTGGCTCGGCGCCTGGCTCGCCGTGGCAACGATCTACCTGCTCGCCGCGGTCTTCCCGCAGCTCCTCGCCCCCGGCGACCCGCTCGCCGTGAACCCCGCCGATGCGTTCTCGCCTCCCGTCTCCGCGCATCCGCTCGGCACGGACGAGTCCGGCAGGGGTGTCTACACCCGCATCGTGCACGGCGCCTCGTCGTCGCTCACGATCGGCGCCCTCGCAACCGTGATCGGCCTCCTCCTCGGGGCCGTGCTCGGCCTCGCCGCGGGCCTCGGACCCCGATGGCTCGACTTCGGCACGACGAGGATCGTCGAGGTCTTCTTCGCCTTCCCCGGCATCCTCCTCGCGCTCCTGCTCATCACGCTCGCGGGCCCTGGCGTCGTCACGACGACCATCGCGGTCGGCCTCTCCACTGCCCCTGGCTACGCGCGCCTCATCCGCTCTCAGGTGCTGCGCGTGCGGGCGAGCGCCTACATGGAGGCGGACCTCGTGCTCGGCAGGTCGCGCTGGCACAGCTTCACGAGGACGCTGCTGCCGAACGTCGCCTGGCCCCTCTTCTCGCTCGCCACGCTCGGCCTCGGCCAGGCCATCGTGTGGGCGGCTGCGCTCAGCTACCTGGGCCTCGGCGAACCGCCACCCAGCCCGGAATGGGGATCGATGCTCTCCGCAGGCCGCCTCTACCTGCCGACCGGCAGCTGGTGGCTCACCATCTTCCCTGGCACCGCGATCGTGGGCGCGGCCGTCACGGCGACGATGCTCGGTCGCATCATGCAGCAGCGCACGAGGCAGGCAGGATGAGCGACGCGTCGCGCCCGGTACCCCAGCGGGAAGCGCTGACCGTGCGGGCAGAAGAGCTGCGTATCTCCTTCGGCGACTTCGAGGCGGTGCACGGAGTCTCCTTCGACGTTCGACGCGGCGAGTGCCTCGCGCTCGTCGGCGAGTCGGGCTCCGGCAAGTCGGTGACCGCCAGGGCGCTGCTCGGGCTGAGCGGCGACGGCGCCCGAGTGGAGGCCAGCACGCTCAGCCTCGGCGGCGTCGACCTGCCACTGGCGAGCGGCGACGGCGACTGGAGGTCGATCCGCGGCGGTCGCGTCGGGCTCGTGCACCAGGATGCGCTGGTCGCGCTCGACCCGCTCCGCCCCGTCTGGCGCGAGGTCGACGACGCGCTGCGGCTGCACACCGATCTCGGGCGCGAGGCTCGCCGCAGCCGCGTCCTCGAACTGCTCGGGCGGGCCGGACTCGAGGATCCCGAGTCGATCGCACGCCGCCGCAGCGGTCAGCTCTCCGGCGGCCAGCGACAGCGTGTGCTCATCGCCGCCGCCCTGGCGGGGGAACCCGAGCTGCTCATCGCCGACGAGCCGACGAGCTCCGTCGACCAGGCCGTGCAGGCGCAGCTGATCGAGCTGTTCGACGCGCTCAAGGCCGACGGTATGACGATGCTCTTCATCACCCACGACCTGGGCGTCGTCCAGCGCCTCGCCGACCGGGTCGCCGTCATGAGCGAAGGACTCATCGTCGAGACGGCGCCGACGGCGCGGCTCTTCACCGCTCCCGAGCACATGGTCACTCGCCAGTTGCTCGCCGCGCAGCCGAAGGCGGCTCTCGACTCGCTCAGGGCCACGCCCGAAGTGGATGCGCCTGGGCCGCTCCTGGAGGTGCGCGGCGTCTCGAAGACCTTCCGGGGAGCGGGGAGCGCGCCCATCCAGGCCGTGCGGGAGGCGTCCTTCACCCTCTCGAGCGGCGAGACGCTCGGGATCGTCGGCAGCTCGGGCTCGGGCAAGTCGACGCTGGCCCGCATCGCACTCGGTCTGGAGCGGCCGGACGCGGGCACCGTGTCGTTCCTCGGCGATGCCTGGAGCCCCGCCCCCGAGCGCCTGCGCCGCTCCCGCCGAGCCAAGCTCGGCTCCGTACCCCAGGATGCGCTCTCGAGCTTCGACCCCAGGCGCACGGTCGGCGAGATCCTCGCCGACGCGCTCACCGCTGGGCGCTCGACGTCCGTCCGGACGCGGCGAGCCGCCATCGACGCGGCGCTCGAGCGAGTCGGGCTCGACGGCTCGATCGCCGGTCTCCGCCCGCTCCACCTGAGCGGTGGCCAGCGCCAGCGCCTCGCCATCGCCCGCGCACTCGCCCCCGAACCCGAGGTGCTGCTGTGCGACGAGCCCGTCTCATCCCTCGACGTGACCGTGCAGGCGCAGGTGCTCGCGCTCCTCGAACGACTCGTCGACGAGCTGGGCCTGGCCTGCGTGTTCATCTCGCACGACCTCGCCGTCGTCGCGCAGCTCGCCGACCGGGTCGCTGTCATGAGCGACGGCGAGATCGTCGAGACGGCATCCGTGTCCGAGCTGTTCTCCACACCGAAGCACCCGGCCAGCCGCGCGCTCCTCGACGCCCACAAGAGCCTCGAGGTGCGCTGAGTCGACCGGGCGCATCGCCGCCGGTACCGCCTACTCGACCGTCAGGAACCCCGAGCCGACGGACACCGAGAGCGTGTTCTTGGCGGAGTCCGACTGCCGGACATTGACGTTCGCCATCCCCGACTCGTTCAAGCCCGTCTCGAGCTTGTAGGTGCCGTCCGGCAGCGAGACGCTTCCGAAGCCCGACTCGATGGAGATGTCGGTGCTCTTCGGGGCCGCTCCCCCGAAGATGGCATTGAGGGCCCCCGAGCTGGCGGCGAGCGTCACATCCCCCGGCACCTCGGCGTCGATGTTGGAAGCGCCAGACCCCGTCGTGAGGCTCAGGTTGGCAGCCGACCCCTCGAAGTCGCTCGCACCCGAGTTCGTCTCGATGACCAGGTCCCCGAAGTCGCCGTCGATGGTCGCGGCCCCCGAGGTGACGTTGACCTGCGCGTCCAGCTTCCCGTCCTCCAGGCTCTCCGGGAGGGTCAGCGAGAGCTCCTCCTCACCGAACCCGTCGCCGTTCCTGCTGCCGCCCACCCGCTCGACGACGAGCTCGCCGCCCTCGGTCACGAGCTGCCACGCGTCGGCCTTCGTGAACCCCTTCGACTGCACACGCAGCTCGGCCTGCGAGACATCGCCGAACTCGATCTCCATGCCGACCGAGTCGATGTCGACGCGCAGCGAGGTGACGCCGGCGATCGACTGGCTGATCGTGGTCTCCTCGCGCAGGACGTCGCGGAGGTTGGCGAAGAATCCGCTGGTCACGGTTCCGGCGACGACCATGCCGCCGATGATCGCGACCGTGATGGTGATCCACCCGAATCGCTTCGGGCTGATGCCGTCAGCATCTGGGCGGGTGTCGGGCTCGAGAGTTGGCGTGGTCATCGGAGTTCTCCGTTCGTGGCGCGGGCGGTGAGGCCCTGTCCATCGAGGTGTGTCTGTGGCTGCGGGCGGGGCGCATGCCCCTGCCCGTCGAGGTGGGCGAGCACGGCGAGCACCCTGCGGTTGCCGCCGTCGCCCTGGTCGAGCTCGAGCTTCTGGAAGACCGCCGAGATGTGCTTCTCAACGCTCCCCGAGCTGACGTGGAGCGCCTCGGCGATCGCGTGGTTGGAGCGGCCTTCGGCCATGAGCCCGAGCACCTCGGACTCGCGGGGCGTGAGGCGCTCGAAACGCGCATCCCTGGTCTTCCTGGCGAGCAGCTGGGCGACGACCTCTGGGTCGAGCACCGTGCCGCCGGCCGTGACGCTGTCGACGCCGGCGAGGAACTGCTCGACGTCGGCGACCCGGTCCTTGAGGAGGTAGCCGAGCCCGCCCCTCGAACTCGAGATGAGCTCCGACGCGTACCGCTCCTCCACGTACTGCGAGAGGACCAGCACGGCGAGGCTCGGGTCGGTGGCCCGGAGCCGGAGCGCGGCCCGGATGCCCTCGTCGGTGAACCCTGGCGGCAGGCGGACGTCGAGGATGACGAGCTCCGGGTCGGTCTCGGCGACGAGCCGGTCGAGCCTGCCGTCGTCGGCGAGGATGCCCACCATGGTGTGGCCGGCGTCCTCGAGCAGGCGGGCGATGCCCTCCCGCAGGAGCGCGGAGTCTTCGCAGATCAGGATGCGCATGGCACGCTCACCTCGATCGTCGTCGGGCCTTCCGGCGGGCTCGAGATCATGATCGCGCCGCCTGCCGCTTCGATGCGGTCGGTCACCCCGTCGAGTCCGCCGCCAGGGACGAGACGTGCCCCTCCATGTCCGTCGTCCTGGATGCGGGCCCAGAGCATCGAGCCGCGCATGCGGACCTGCACCGAGATCTCCGACGCACCGGAGTGCTTCGCCGCGTTGCCGAGCGACTCGGCGACCGCGAAGTAGACGGCGGCCTCCGCATCCTTCGAGCAGCGTCCGGGGAGCTGCGCGTCGAGTACGACGGGGATGTGCGAGCGGGCAGCGAGCCCCGAGAGCGCGGCATCGAGGCCACGGTCGGTGAGCACGGCGGGCTGGAACCCACGGGCCAGCTGCCGCAGCTCGGTGACGGCGTCCTTCGTCGAGGCGTGCGCCTCGTCGATGAGTTCGGCAGCCCTGGCGGGATCCGAGTTCAGCTTCTGCTTGGCCATGCCGAGCGTCATGCCGATCGAGACGAGCCTCGGCTGCACGCTGTCGTGCAGGTCACGCTCGATGCGGTCGCGCTCCGTCGCGGCGCCTCGAACAGCGACGGTGCGGCGACGCCCCGCGTCGCGCACCTCCTCCTCGAGCTGCTGCTCCCGGTCGCGGGAGAGGAGGCTGATGGACGCCGCGCGCTGCACGTAGGCGAACGCGACGATGAGGGCGATGGCGATCAGCAGCATGCCGATGCCGATGAGCAGGCCGATGAACGGGGTGACGGCGAAGTCCATGCCCCAGACGGTCAGGGTCTCCCGGTCCTGCAGCGGCGAGAAGAGCGCGAAGACGCCGGAGACGCCGAGCTGCAGGGCGCCGAGGGAGAGCGTTCCGAGCACCGCGACGATCACGAGGTGCAGCATCGCCTTCCAGTTCGCCCCGTCGGCGAACTGCACGAGCGGCGTGAGCACGAACCGCCAGCCGTCGCGGCGACGCGAGCGGCGCATCCCGGCGTCGTCGAGTGGCCGGTCGTAGAGGGCCGCCACCCGGCGCCGCTCGAAGGCGGAGACGCCGCGGAACGAGAACGCGAGGCCAGCGAGGACGACGACGCCGAAGCCCAGCACGAAGAGCAGTCCGACGCCGAGTCCGAGGAGGCCGAACATGAGCGAGAGGAGGAGCGGCGCGATGACGCCGCCGGCGGCGAGGTGCAGCGAGGTCAGACTCAGCTGCTTGACGTTGTTCTTCATGTCCACAACGCTATGGTCGCGCGCCTCGCCGCGACACGGAGCATCCCTCACACCTCAGCGGGGGTTTTCCCCCAGATGTCCCTCCGCCCGCACAGGGAGGAATCCGGGCGCAGCTGCGAGCATGGACGCATGACTCTGGACGTCGTGATCATCGCCGACACCCACCTCCCGAAGCGCGCTCAGGCACTCCCGGAGGTGCTCTGGCGGGCGATCGAACGCGCGGACGTGGTCTTCCATGCCGGTGACTGGGTCGACGGCGACACGCTCGATGCGCTGCAGGCTCGGGCGCGCAGGATGGTCGGCGTATGGGGCAACAACGATGGCCCGGAGCTGCGAGAGCGCCTGCCGGAGGTCGCCCGCGTCGAACTCGATGGCGTCCGCTTCGCGATGACCCACGAGACCGGGCAGAAGGCGGGGCGGGAGCGCCGCATGGACACGCTCTTCCCCGACACCGACGTGCTGGTCTTCGGGCACAGCCACATCCCGTGGGACACGACCACCCCCACCGGGCTGCGCCTCCTCAATCCCGGCTCCCCCACCGACCGTCGCCGACAGCCGCGGGTCACCTACCTGACCGTGCGGGTGGATGCCGGGCAGCTCACGCGGGTGGAGCTTCGGGACGCGCGCACGGGTGATCTGGTTCCAGACGCCGACGGCGCTGACTGAGCACCGGGTCCCGACTCCCAGCCCGGCTCCCGGCTACGCGTCGGCGGTCGCCGTGTCTGCGTCGATGTCGTGGCGCTCGAGGAACTCGAACACCTCGCGCTGGTCGACGCCGGGGAAGTCGCCCGTCGGGAGGGGCGAGAACACGTGCGCGTGCACTCGGGCGCTCGGCCAGGCCTTCGCCGACCAGCGCTCGCTGAGCTCAGCCCCCGGCGTGCGGCAGCACGCACCGTCGGGGCAGGTCGACGATGCGCGCTGCTTCGTGTCGCGCCCGCGGAACCAGCGGGCCTCGTCGAACGGCACGCCGATCGTGATGGAGAACTCGCCGGCGTCGGCGTGCCCCGTCTGGGTGGAGCACCAGAACGTGCCGGCAGGGGTGTCGGTGTACTGGTAGGTCTCCGTGGTCCGGTTCGTCCGGGCGAGGGCGCTCACGGCCGAGAACTTCCGGCACACGAACTGGCCCTCGACGGAGCCGGTGACGTCCTGCGGGAGCGGGAGGGAGTCGTTCTCGTAGGCCTTCGAGATGGAACCCTTGTCGTCGACGCGCAGGAAGTGCAGCTTGATGTCGAGGTGCGAGGTGAGCAGGTTCGTCATGCGCAGGGCGGCGGCTTCGTGGGTCACGCCGAACGCGTCCCGGAAGTCCTCGACGGCCATGTCGCGGCGCTCCTTCGCGTCGCGGAGGAACGCGACCGAGCGCGCCTCCGGCATGAGGCAGGCCGCCGCGAAGTAATTGATCTCGAGGCGCTGGCGCAGGAAGTCGGCGTAGTCCTCGGGGCGGCGGTGGCCGAGCACCCGGTGCGCCATCGCCTGCAGCGCCATCGCGCGCAGCCCGTGCCCGCCGGGGATGGAGGCTGGCGGCAGGTAGATGCGACCGTTCTCCAGGTCGGTGATGGAGCGCGTGGACCTGGGCAGGTCGTTGACGTAGATGAGCTGGAACCCGAGGTGGTCGGCCATCTTGCCGACCGAGTGGTGCATGAGGGCGCCGCGCGTGTGGTCCACTCTGCTGAGCAGCTCGTCGGCGAGCTTGTCGAGGTCGGGCATGTAGTTGTCGTGGGCGCGCATCGCGAGCCGCAGCTCGGTGTTGGCGCGGCGCGCCTCCTCGGGCGTCGCGCTCGCCTCGGTCCGGCGGCGCACGATCTCGCTGTGCATGCCGGTGAGGGCGCGCAGCACCTCGTCGGAGAGCGACTTCGTCGAGGGGATGCGCGGGAGCCCGAGCTCCTGGTAGACGGTCGAGGTCTGCGCGCGCTCGAGCTCGATCTCGAGGCGGGAGCGATCATCCGGCGGCGTGTTGGCGAGCATCTCGCTCAGGTCGACGTCGAACACCTCGGCGAGCTGCTGCAGCACGGAGAGCTTCGGCTCGCGCTTGCCGTTCTCGATGAGCGAGAGCTGGCTGGCGAGCAGCCCGGTCTTCTCGCCGAGCGCTTCGAGCGTGAGCGAGCGCTCCTTGCGGTAGTAGCGGATGCGCCGCCCGAGCAGGAGGGAATCCACTGCGCCGCCTTTCCCTGTGGTTTCTGTCGATTTTTGCGCAGCGGGGAAAGGACCGAGTCCGCTCATGGGTGCCTCCGGGCATCTGAATTGCTGATGTGTGAAATTTTGCCATTTTTCTCGGCCAATCTCCATCCCGGGGCGTCCGGCGCAGGTCAACACTGGGTGTACGACGCCATGCACGTATGCGAGACGGAGACAGCTCGCATGCAGAACCGTGAAAGCAGCATCGAAATGACTGAACAGGCACATGACCACCTCGACGTCCCGCAGCGGGCAGCGAACCCGGAAGTCAACGACTGGGTCCGCGAGATCGCCGCACTGACGAAGCCGAGCCGCATCGTCTGGTGCGACGGCTCCCAGTCCGAGATCGACGCCCTCACCGCCGAGATGGTCGAAGCAGGCACGCTCATCAAGCTCAACGAAGAGCTCCGCCCTGGCTCCTACCTCGCCCGCTCCGACGCCGGCGATGTCGCCCGCGTCGAGAGCCGCACCTACATCTGCTCGGAGAACGAGGAAGACGCGGGCCCCACGAACAACTGGCGTGCGCCCGCCGAGATGAAAGCAGAGCTGAGCGGCCTCTTCGACGGCTCCATGCGCGGCCGCCCCATGTACGTCGTTCCCTTCGCGATGGGCCCGCTCGGCGGGGCGATCACGCAGTACGGCGTCGAGATCACGGACTCCCCGTACGTCGTGCTGTCGATGGCTCTCATGACCCGCTCCGGCGACGGCGCCCTCGAGCACCTCACGCCGGGACGCGACTGGGTGAAGGCCCTGCACACCGTCGGCTTCCCGCTCGAGTTCGAGGACGGCTCGAGCCGCCCCGACGTCGCCTGGCCGCACAACGAGTCGAAGTACATCACCCACTTCCCCGAGACGCGGGAGATCATCTCCTACGGCTCCGGGTACGGCGGCAACGCGCTCCTCGGCAAGAAGTGCTTCGCGCTGCGCATCGCGTCGGCCATGGGGCACGACGAGGGCTGGATGGCCGAGCACATGCTCCTCATCCAGGTCACGAGCCCTGAGGGCAAGACCTACACGCTCACGGGTGCATTCCCCTCCGCGACCGGCAAGACGAACTTCGCGATGATGAAGCCCAAGCTCGATGGCTGGAAGGTCGAGACGCTCGGCGACGACATCGTGTGGATGCGCAAGGCGGCCGACGGTCGACTCAACGCCATCAACCCAGAGTTCGGGTTCTTCGGCGTCGCACCGGGCACGGGCTACGACACCAACCCCGTCGCGATGGAGACCATCACGACGAACACGATCTTCACGAACGTCGCGCTGACCGACGACGGCGACGTCTGGTGGGAGGGCATGACCGACGAGGCGCCCGCGCACCTCATCGACTGGCAGGGCAACGACTGGACTCCCGAGTCCGGAACGAAGGCCGCGCATCCGAACGCCCGCTTCACGGTGCGCGCCTCGCAGTGCCCGACCCTCTCCCCCGCCTGGGAGGCTCCCGACGGCGTGCCCGTCGACGCGATCCTCTTCGGCGGCCGCCGTGCGAGCAACGTCCCGCTGGTCTTCGAGTCGAAGGACTGGCAGCACGGCTGCTTCCTCGGCGCGACGCTCGCCAGCGAGCAGACCGCGGCCGCAGAGGGCCCAGTCGGCATCCTGCGCCGCGACCCCTTCGCCATGCAGCCCTTCGCCGGCTACCACATGGCCGACTACTGGGGACACTGGCTGAACATCGGCGCCGACCTCGGCGACAAGGCACCCCGCATCTTCCAGGTCAACTGGTTCCGCAAGGACCAGGACGGCAAGTTCCTGTGGCCCGGCTTCGGCGAGAACGTGCGCGCCGTGAAGTGGATCGTCGACCGACTCGAGAACCGTGCCGATTCGCTGGAGAGCCCTATCGGCCAGCTGCCCGTGACGAGCGACATCGACATCTCGGGCCTCGAGGGCTTCGAGCCCGCCGCACTCGAGGAGATCTTCACGGTCGACCCCGAGTCGTGGCTCGTGGAGGTCGGCGTGACCCGCGAGTACTTCGACAGCATCGGCGAGAAGGTCCCCGCGGCGCTCTACACCGAGCTCGACGCCGTGCACGGTGCGCTGGACGCGGCTGCCGCATCCACCCAGACCAAGGCCCCCATCGGGGCCTGAAAGACGGCGGCGAGCGGGACTCCGACCACTCGCCGCAAGCTGTGCCCCTCCGCGCGCGCGTGGCGCGGAGGGGCGCACAACTCCTGGCAGCTCGAACCCCTGTGTTCGCAGCTGAGCCCCTCAAGGATGCGCCCCTGAGGGGCTTTTCCTTGCCCTCGCACGCGACCCGCCCGGCAACCCGCGACACCCCCGGAGCCGCTACCCTGGATGGGTTCACAACAGGCACCCCAGACTCGGTGCCGCCAACATCGACACGGAGTGTGCATGTCCAGCTCGCCCTCAGTTCCTTCTTCTTCCTCAACTCAGGGCATTCCTGACAAGCCCGTCCTCGAGGGCCTCGAAGTCAAGTGGGGTGAGCGCTGGGAGGACTCCGGCACCTACCGCTTCAACCGCGAAGGCGCGACTCGAGGCGACATCTACTCGATCGACACGCCTCCCCCCACGGCGTCTGGCTCGCTCCACGTCGGCCACGTCTTCTCGTACACGCACACCGACGTCGTCGCGCGCTTCCAGCGCATGAGCGGCAAGCGCGTCTTCTACCCGATGGGCTGGGACGACAACGGCCTCCCCACCGAGCGACGCGTGCAGAACTACTACGGCGTGCGCTGCGACCCGTCGCTCCCCTACGAGGCCGACTTCACGCCGCCGCACGAGGGTGGCGACGGCAAGAGCATCAAGGCCGCCGACCAGCAGCCCATCTCGCGCCGCAACTTCATCGAACTGTGCGAGCAGCTCACCATCGAGGACGAGAAGGCCTTCGAGGAGCTCTGGCGCCAGCTCGGCCTCTCGGTCGACTGGACGCAGAGCTACCGCACGATCGACGACTCCTCGCGCCGCAAGAGCCAGCTCGGGTTCCTCCGCAACCTCGAGCGCGGCGAGGCCTACCAGGACCAGGCGCCGACGCTGTGGGACATCACCTTCCGCACGGCCGTCGCGCAGGCCGAACTCGAAGACCGGGAGCAGCCGGGCGCCTACCACCGCATCGGCTTCGCCCGCGAGGGCGGCGAGCCGATCTTCATCGAGACGACGCGCCCCGAGCTCCTCCCGGCGTGTGTGGCCCTGGTCGCGCACCCCGACGACGAGCGCTACCAGCCGTTCTTCGGCACGACCGTCACGACGCCCCTGTTCGGTGTCGAGGTGCCCGTTCTCGCGCATCCGCTCGCCCAGAAGGACAAGGGCAGCGGAATCGCCATGATCTGCACGTTCGGCGACGTCACCGACGTCGTGTGGTGGCGTGAGCTGAAGCTCCCGAACCGCACCGTGCTCGGCAAGGACGGCCGCCTCATCGCGGACGCCCCAGAGGCCATCACCAGCGAGGCGGGCAAGGCCGCGTACGCCGAGCTCGCCGGCAAGACCGTGTTCAGCGCCAAGAAGGCCGTCGTCGAGCTCCTCCAGGCGTCCGGCGACCTGGTCGGCGACCCCAAGCCCATCCAGCACCCCGTGAAGTTCTTCGAGAAGGGCGACCGCCCGCTCGAGATCGTCTCCACCCGCCAGTGGTACGTGAAGAACGGCGCGACCGACGTCGACCTCAAGGCCCGCCTCATCGAGCTCGGCCGCGAGATCTCCTTCTGGCCCGACTTCATGCGCGTGCGCTACGAGAACTGGGTCGAGGGCCTCTCCGGCGACTGGCTCATCTCGCGCCAGCGCTTCTTCGGCGTGCCCATCCCCGTCTGGTACCCCATCGACGCCGACGGCGAGGTGCAGTACGAGTCGCCCATCACCCCGGATGCGTCGCAGTTGCCCGTCGACCCGTCCTCCGATGTCCCGAACGGCTACACCGAGGCGCAGCGGGGCGAAGCTGGCGGCTTCCTCGGCGAGGTCGACGTCATGGACACCTGGATGACCTCCTCCCTCACCCCGCAGCTCGCTGGCGGATGGGAGTCCGACGAGGAGCTCTTCGGTCTCGTCTTCCCCTACGACCTGCGCCCGCAGGGCCAGGACATCATCCGCACGTGGCTCTTCTCGACCGTGCTGCGCGCGCAGCTCGAGCACGGCGTCGCCCCCTGGTCGAACGCCACGATCTCCGGCTTCATCGTCGACCCCGACCGCAAGAAGATGTCGAAGTCGAAGGGCAACGTCGTGACGCCCGCCGACATGCTCCAGGCGCACGGCTCCGACGCCGTCCGCTACTGGGCGGCCTCCAGCCGCCTCGGCACCGACGCGGCGTTCGACCCGAAGAACCCGACGCAGATCAAGATCGGCCGCCGCCTCGCGATCAAGGTGCTCAACGCGTCGAAGCTCGTGCTGGGCTACGGCGACCACGTCGGCGAGGTCACGGAGCCGCTCGACCGCTCGATGCTCGCTGAGCTGAACCGAGTCGTCGGCGAGGCGACGAAGGCGTTCTCCGACTACAACCACGCTCGCGCGCTCGAGGTCACCGAGACGTTCTTCTGGACGTTCTGCGACGACTACCTCGAGCTCGTGAAGGAGCGCGCGTACGGCGCCGGCGAGGACGCCGCGGCTCAGGCCTCGGCCGTCACCGCCATGCGCTCGGCGATCGACGTGATCCAGCGCCTCTTCGCCCCGTTCATTCCGTTCGCGACCGCCGAGTCGTGGTCGTGGTGGCACGATTCCGAGCTGCACACGGCAGCTTGGCCGACGTCGGCGGACCTCGCGGCGGCCGGCGACCAGGACGGCGCGCTCCTCGCACTGACGAGCACGGCCCTCACGAGCATCCGCGGCGCGAAGACCGCGGCGAAGGCTTCCCAGAAGACGCCGGTGGCGAGTGCGGTCATCGCGGCGCCCGAGGAATCGGTGGCGCTGCTTCGCCTCGCTTCCGCGGATCTCCGCCACGTCGGTCGCATCGAGCAGCTCGACTTCGAGGTCGCCGAGGCGCTCGAGGTCCGGGATATCGAGCTGCTCGTCGTCCCGCAGACCGAGGCGTCGTCGTAGGCTGGGGGTTCCCCCCAAGTCTGAGTGCAGCAGCGACGTCAGTGACAGAAGAGGAGTCAGGGCCGGCATGACAGTTCCTGAAAAGGCCAAGCCCCGCAAGCGAACGCGGGACCGCGCCGCGGCGCGTCCCAGCATCGAGGTCAGGGCCATGGGCCCGACCGACTACTTCGTCTGGCAGCCGCTGTTCGCGCAGCACGTGGATGCGCTGGGCGAGAGCTCGAACGACGGGCGCGCGCTCGGCGTGTGGCGCCACGTCGCCAGCAAGACGGGCAACCTCGAGGGCATGATCGCGTTCGTCGAGGGCGAGCCCCGCGGCTACGTGCTGTTCCGTGAGCGCCTCGACATCCGCGGTGCTCGCACGGTGCTGAACATCGAGGCGAAGTACTCGGGCGCCGACTCGAACCGGGCGGCCGTCAACGAGGAGCTCCTCGGCGCGGTGTTCGCCGCGGCCGCGAAGCGTGGCTTCGACGCCATCTCGTGGCTGGTCGACGCCGAGGACGAGGTCGGCCTGCAGCAGTCCGCGCGCATGGGCAGCCGCAGCGACGAGGTCCGCTTCGAGATCTCCGTCGACTCCCGCCAGCAGAACGAAGGCTAGACGTGCTCATCGGCGAACGGTGGCGGGCGGGCAGCCGCCCGCCCCGCTCGCTCGAGAAGTACCCGGAGTTCGTCGAGGCCTGCTCCGCACAGGAGCACGTCCTCTCCCCGACGGTCGGCGACGTCTCGAAGCTGTGGTGGACGCTCACTTGGCTCGAGGGGCGGCCCATCGCCGAGCTCGAACAGGGGCCGCGGGTCGCGCTCCGCGCTGACGGCTCGGTGCAGGTGAGCGGCGCCGAGGAACCGGTCGGAGCTGGCGTCGGCGTCGCCGACGGGGACTCGCCCGAGCACGACGTGTTCGACGAAGACGAAGATGACGACGACCTCTTCCCGGAGCCAGCGCCCCGCGCCTGAGCGGCGTCGCCGCGCTGCGCGCGTCGCCCCTGCTGCCGGGCCCGGCCCTGCCCCCACCCCGGCCCGGGGGTCGACAGCTGAGTTGTGGTCGTCTCGATCGCGTGAGAACGACCACAACTCCGCTCTGCGTTTCGCGGACGGGGTGACGACCGGATGCGTCCGCTGAGCGCGGACAGCGGATGCGCGTGCCGTGTCGGTGGTCGCGCCTAGGGTTGGAAGCATGACCCAGACCGTGCAGCTCGACGCCGAGAACCCGTTCGCCAACCCCAGCTCGCTTCCCTTCCAGTTGCCGCCGTTCGGAGAGGTGCGCGAAGAGCACTTCCTCCCGGCGTTCGAAGCTGGCATGGCGCAGCAGCTCGCGGAGGTCCAGGCGATCACGGCGAACCCCGAGCCTGCGACGTTCGCGAACACGGTCGAGGCCCTCGAGCGATCCGGCCAGCTCCTCGAGCGCACGGCCGCCGTCTTCTTCACGCTCAGCTCCGGCGACGCGACCCCGGGCATCGACAAGATCGAGGCGGAGATCGGGCCTCGGCTGACCGCGCACGAAGACTCCATCACGCTGAACCGGGCGCTGTTCGCGCGCATCCAGTCGGTGCACGACACCCGCGAGCAGGCGGGGCTCACCGACGAGCAGACGTTCCTGGTCGAGAAGCTGCACCGCAACTCGAGCCTCGCGGGTGCTGGCCTCGATGATGCGTCGTCGGCTCGCCTGCGTGAGCTCAACGGCCGCCTGTCGGAGCTCGAGGTGCAGTTCGACCAGAAGCTGCAGGCCGACAGCAACGCGCTCGCCCTGGTCGTCGACTCCGCGGAAGAGCTCGCGGGGCTCGACGAGAGTGCCATCTCGGCCGCATCCGCTGCCGCGGAGGCTCGCGGGCTCACCGGCAAGTACTTGATCTCGCTGGTGCTCTTCACGGGCCACCCGCTGCTCTCGACGCTCACGAACCGCGAGACGCGACGCAAGCTGTTCGAGGCGTCGTCCGCGCGCGGCAGCCGCGGTGGCGACCACGACACGAGGGCCACGGCGCTCGAGATGGTGCGCGTGCGCGCCGAGCGGGCCCGTCTGCTCGGCTTCGAGAACCACGCTGAGGCCGCCGCGGCGAAGTCGACCGCAGGGAGCGCATCCGCGATCCGAGCGCGCCTCGAGCAGCTCTCGACTCCCGCCGCCGCCAACGCGCGCCGTGAGCAGGACGTGCTGCAGGCCACCATCGACGCCGAACAGGCCGCGGCCGGTGAGCCGAGCTTCGCGCTCGAGCCGTGGGACTGGGCGTTCTACACCGAGAAGGTGCGCGCCCGCGACTACGCCGTCGACACGTCGCAGATGCGCCCGTTCTTCGAGGCGAAGGCGGTGCTCGAGAACGGCGTCTTCTACGCCGCGAACCGCCTCTTCGGAGTCACGTTCACCGAGCGGCCCGAGCTGCGCGGTCACCACGCGGACGCGGTCGTGTACGAGGTGGGCAACGAGGACGGCACCGAGGTCGGGCTGTTCTCGCTCGACCTCTACACGCGCGATTCGAAGCGGGGTGGCGCGTGGATGAACTCGGTCATCCAGCAGAACCGCCTGCTCGGCGAGCCGACGGTCGTGCTCAACACGTTGAACGTGCCGAAGCCCGTTGAGGGCTCGCCGACGCTGCTCACCTTCGACGAGGTGGAGACGCTCTTCCACGAGTTCGGGCACGCCCTGCACGGCCTGTTCGCGCTGGTCGGCTACCCGAGCCTGGGTGGCACGAATGTGCCCCGCGACTTCGTCGAGTTCCCGAGCCAGGTGAACGAGATGTGGATGCTGTGGCCCGAGGTGCTGCGCAACTACGCGAAGCATCACGAGACGGGTGAGCAGCTGTCGGAGGAGCTCGTCGAGCGCCTGCTCGACTCGGCGTCATTCAACGAGGGCTTCGGCACCAGCGAGTACCTGGCTGCGTCGGTCATCGACCTCGAATGGCACTCGCTGTCGCCCGAGGAAGCGGCCGAGGTGACCGACGTCGAGGCATTCGAGCAAGCCGTTCTGCGCCGCTACGGGCTCGATCTTCCCGCCGTGCCGCCGCGGTACACGCTCCCCTACTTCCAGCACATCTTCGCCGGCGGCTACAGCGCCGGCTACTACGGCTATATCTGGAGCGAGGTGCTCGACGCGGCGACGGTCGACTGGTTCGCGGAGCAGGCGGAGCTCGACGGCGGCCTGCGAGCTGCGGGCGAGCGCTTCCGTCGCAGCATCCTCGAGCCTGGTGGCTCCCGCGAGGCGATGTCGCTGGTCAGCGACCTCCTCGGCGGCCCGGCCCCCATCGAGCCGCTGCTCAAGCGCCGCGGACTGCAGTAGCTGCGATGGAGGGGCTTCGGCCCCTCCATCTTGCGGTCACTTCGGCACGCTTTGGAGGGCTTGGGACGCAGTCGTCCGAGATGACGAGGTGTTCCTCGGCACGAATGATGTCCAGGTACCGTGGCCCGCTCGGACTGCGCTGAGCCGACGTCCAGAACGGCATGTTCGGCTGGACGGCATGGAGCTCTTCTGGGGTATCGCGTTGATCGTGGTCGGCGGCACGGCAGCGGTCGTCGACAACTGGCGCCACGCGGTCGTGAACCCTGAGCACCGGATCCCGTGGATCGGCCGCCCGCCGGTGCTCCCCCGAGCCTGGTACGTGGCGCGCGTCATCATGGGGTTCGCCACCGTCTACGGCGTCCTGACCGTCATGAGGGCCACCGAGCTGCCGATGTTCATGGCTGCGGTGCTCGCAGCCGTCGCTGTCCTGCCCGGGTTCTTCGTGGCGGTGGCCCACAACCGGCGGGTCAATCGTCAGCGGCTCGAAACTGCCCCGCAGTAGGAATAGACCTGCGCGAGCCCGAGTCGCACTCCCGAAGAGACACATTCAGGATTGCTGCACCAGCAACGCTATAACCGGTGGGGCTTCATTCCTCGACCGATACGGTGGATGCATGAGTTCGTCGGTCGTTGTCGTTCCGCGAAGCCACTGGATCAGTGCCTGGTTCCTGCTTCTCTTCGCGGTTCCCGTCGTCCGCGTCGACGACGTCGACCACCCGGCCCGTTGGGGACAGCCGACCGAGATCACCGTTGAGCCTGGCTCGCACAGAGTCGGCGTCGGTGCGAGGTACCACGGAACCAGAAGCGCGGTCGGCATCGGGGGCGCGGAATCCAGCTTCGTGGTCGCTGAGCAACAGCGACTCCTCTTGGACGCCAGGAACGGCTTCTTCAACCACGACCCCTTCCGAGTGACCGAGCGATCGATCGGAGCACTTCGGTGACCGGTCCGGATGTCCCGGCCATGGGATGCTCGGGAGCCGCGCGCGATGTCGCCGCCCGTCTGCTCCTCGGCCCCCGCGGGCGCAGGCTGTGCCTCGAGTACGCCGTGCACTCCAGCCCAGCGGTCGGCTCAGCCCTGTTCCCACTCGCGCGTCACGTCGACGTCAACCCGGGGGTTCGCTACAGCCTGACCGGACACGCGCCCATGCCCACGGACGATCCGATCCCCACTGCTGAGGAGTTGGCCGCGTGCCTCAGCGGCGTCGACCTGGCAACGGTCGATCCCGAGGGCGTGACGGAAGCCCTGCGCGCGTCACTCAACTCGGCCCGCTACTGGCAGGAACCAGACGGCAACGACGAGGTTGCGGCGTTGCCCGAAGTCCGGGCCGCACTCCACCCGATCGCTGAACTCGTCGCCGCAGCGCTCCCGGGCCTCGCCTCCCCGCGGGGAAAGAAGCAGTGGGCGGTGGACTGGAACCCGGCGGAGAACGCCGCACCGCTCCCCACCGACCCGGCAGCCGCCCTCCGGACGTGGACGCGGGAGCTGGCCGACGAAGAGCAACGGGCAGCGCGAGACCGCCCATTGGATCCGCACGCGCGCTGGTCGGGAACCTGGTGGTCGGTGCCACAGACAATCCTCGAAACCCGAGGAACCGTGGAGGCGGCGCTCGAGCTCATGGAGGACTCCTTCGGCTGGACGGCGGCGACCTTCATTCCGGTCAGCGGCGTTGGGTCCGTGCTGGAGATCGAGTCGGCTGACGACTGGGCGAGGCTCTGCCGCGACTACCCGGCCGAGGTGACGGCGTCGCGGCGCCACGACTGGTTCCGGACGACTGGGCGGAACGGTCGCTGGGTCATTCCGCACTGGGAGCGCGTCGCGCAGGACTGGGACGCCGTGCACCTCACGGCCCTGGGCTACTACTCCTCGGCAACGCAGCTCGTGCGCGTCGATACGGAGTTCGCATCCGTGATCGCAGGGTGGGCGCCCGACTCGACGCTGTGGCTGCGCGACGTCGCTCGCGAAGCTACCGCGGCACGCGAGGAGTGGTCCCGGCCGACTGAACAGGATGAATGGGCACGCAACACCGCCGCGTAGTCACAACGCCTGACCTTCAACCTGTGGGCCGAGCCGGAGTGATGCTCGCTCGTGCGGGACAAGCCGAGCATCTTTCCAGGGCTCTCACGAACAGCGCCGTACGTTGGTGAATCATGATCGAAGACCACGTTCGCGTCGAAGCGGCGTCCGAGCTTGACGTCGCCGCGGTAGCGAATCTCATCGCCCAAGCGCGTGCCTGGTTGGCGTCTCGTGGCATCGACCAGTGGCAGGACGAGGTGCCGATGTCGCTCCTGGAATCCGATGCGGCGCACGGGCGCCTGTTCGTCGTGAGGGACGGGGACCGCACCGTGGCGACGGTCACCCTCTCCGACTCCGACACCGCGATCTGGGGCACCACCGCGCGCGCGGCTCTCTACGTGCACCGCTTGGCGGTCGCGCAGACGCACCGGGGCGTCGGTCTCGGCGAGAGCGTCCTCGATTGGGCGCGGTCGCAGGCGACGGCTGGCAGTATTCCGCTCCTCCGACTCGACTGCGCAACCGAGAACCGCGCGCTGCGGTCGTACTACGAACAGCGAGGGTTTCGGCACGTCCGGGATGCCACCGTCATCTCACCCGACGGTGCACGCGAGCTGGCGTCCAGCCTCTATGAGGCAGAGCTCCCTCGCCTCTGAGAGGTGCTCGTGCTGATCTTCGCCACGAGCGCCAGGACGATGACGCCTGCGGCGACGAAGAGCATCGCTGTGACGAAGATCATGACCGAGACGACAAGGCCCTAGACGCATCGCCTCCATGGGCGACCAGGTCCTCGAGTCCCACCGCCGCGGTGAGGCGTCACCCAGAACAACGTGTTCGTGTGGGCCATATGGAACTCTTCTGGGGCATCGTGCTGCTGGCCATCGGATCGGCGGCGTGCGCCGTCGACGTCGTCCGACTGTCCAGGAGCAACCCGGGGCAGAGGATCCCGCTGTTCGGCCGGCCGCCGAAGCTGCCGCGCCTGTGGTTCCTCCCCCGCCTGGTCATGGTCTTCGCCGTCATTGGTGGACTGCAGCTGCTCGGGCGAGCCGCAGACCTGACATTCCTCCTGACCGCCGTCTTGCTGGGAGTGGTCCTGCTCGTGCCGGCTCTCGGGGTCGCAGCGCTGCACAACCGCCGGATCGGCATGCGCGACGCGAGGCGATCCGCTCGGCAGGGCCGCGAATCGCTGCCCTGAGCCACAGCGTCCCGGGCAGACGAGATCTAAGCTCGTGCCATGTCAATGGTGGAATCCGAGCCGGAAAGCGCAGCGGTAAGCGCACGCGCGCCGCGCGGGGAAGCCAGGATCATTGCCCTCGCCGTATCGGGGGTGTTCGTTCTCGGGTTCTTGGCGCTCGCACTCGGCCAAGGGATCACGGAGATGCTCGTCTACGGTGCCGCGATGGAGACTGATCGGGATCCGCGCTCGTCCGCCGCGCTGAACTACGGCGAGGCGAAGTCCATGACCGACCTCGCGATCCTCGCCCTCGGCATCGCCTGGATCGCATACCTCGGGGCCGCCGTCAGTTTCGCCAGCATCGGTCCGCGCGCCTTCGGCCGCACGTTCGGGATGCTCGTCCTGCTCTCGGTCATCGTCATCGTGGTTCCCGTCGGCTGGCCTCTACTCGACCTCGCGGTGCGATGAGCGACGACGTGCCCACCTGGCACACGGCCGAGCATCGCCCAGTTCGCCCCTCGGCCTGGCGCCCGATCCTCGGGTGGAGCATCGCAACCGTCATCATCCTGTTCGCGGCGGCGGCGACGCTCGTCATCGGCGTCTTCCTCGCGCTCAGCGTCGGCGAGGTCCTCCACTACGGCCCCGAAGCCAACGCGAGCGACACCTGGACCACACCCAAGGGACACTACGAGGAGGCCATCCTCACGACGTGGATAGCCGGTGTCGCTCACTTCCTGGTCTGGTTCTTCAGCCTTTCGGCGGCGGCCATCACCGCCGCCTGCACCCACAAGTCAGTGTGGTGGTCGCTCGGCATCATCACGGTCCTCGTCGCGCTCGAGATCAGCGCCGCTGTCGTCATCCAGCACGTCAGGTACGAGGCGGGCGAATACCTGGGGTGAGCGAGCCCCGCGGTGCGCGCCGCTAGATCTGCGCGGCCGCTGCGAGGTCAACGACGCGCATGACCTCGCGCTTGGGTGAGAGCTGCACCACCGTGATCGCGGCCGCGAAGGCTGCGCTGTTCTTCTCCCGCGCAACCTGGATGCGGCGCCGGAACGTCCCCAATTGCACGTCGAGCTTCTCGGCAGCGTCGGCGACCGACATGCCAGGCAGCTCCCCGCGAGGTGTGGCGCCGATCGCCTCGGATGCGATCTTGTTTCGCTGCGCCGCACGCTCGCGCGACTGCCGCGCCCTGGCCTCGCGTTCCTCCGGGGTGCCGCCGAATCTCGTGGTCGCGGTCGCCCCCGTGACGCCGAGCGCCGCTCCGATCTGCGCCCACGTCGAACCGGCGGCGCGAGCGCGCTCGACAGCATCCACGAGGCCGACTTCCTCGAGCCATCTGGCCGCGTCGCGCGTCGCCGTGACGCGCGCAAGCGGATCGCCGTTGCCCGGCGCCAGTCGTTCGAGGGCAGCTTCAAGTGGTTCACGCATGGCATCCATCTGATCGAGCGTACGTCGAGCAACGGCAACCCGTCCGCCGGCCACCTCGAACCGCTCCGACGGCACTCCCTGGCCGCCTCGCGCCTCGGCCCGGTATCCTCGGCGGCATGCTCAGCGACGGCAACCAAGTGCCTGCAGCGTCGGTCCCGGACTGGGAGTTCCGGTTCAGCACAGGCGAGCGTGAGCAGGCGTCGCTGACCGGGGATCAGCGCATCCGTCTGACTCACCTGCAGTCACTTCTCCCGGCGACGGGTCACGCCCTGCCCGCGCAGCGCCGCGAGGAGCTGACGGTGGGGTTGCGAGCGCTCGTCGAGGAAGGGGTCAGCGTCGACCTGCTGGCAGTCGAGCTCCGCCTTCCCCGTGCCTTCGTGGCCAGCATCAACGAGGCCTGAGCCAGGCTCTCGGCTCTCGGTTGATTCGCGATCCGCCCCGCCAGGCGTAGGGTGTTCTCCATCGTGATCCGAAGCCAGGAGGTGACACCCATGAACGCAGGACCAACAGTGGGTGCTCCCCGCAGCTCACGAACTCGCGACTAAGCAGGTCGCGCTGGGAGCGCCCGTCACGCACCGTGTGAAAGGCAACCTCCATGGACCTTCCTTCCTCCTCCGCTCCCCTGCTCGTGCCGTCTGACGCACGCAGCCCCCGCCGCGCACTTGTGCTCGGCGGAGGCGGCTCAACCGGCAACGCCTGGCTCATCGGGGTGCTCGCGGGCCTCGACGCGGCGGGCCTCGACGTCGCGTCCGCCGACCTCGTCGTGGGCACCTCGGCGGGGGCAACCGCCGGTGCTCAGCTCGCCGGGGCGACACCGTCCGACCTGTTCGAGGCGATTCTCGCCGCGCCCGCGCGACCCCTCCCGTCCGGGCCCCGGCACCCGCCCCCACCGGGGGCAGTATCCGAACAGGTCGCAGCCCAGCTCGAACAGATGCAGCGGCTCATCGCCGGATCCGCGGACGCGACGGACATGCGCCGACGACTCGGCGCATCCGCGCTCGAGCGGCTGTCGGCTGCCGACGGATCGTGGCAGGACCGCTGGCGCAGCATCGTCGCCTCCCGCCTCCCAGTGCTGGACTGGCCTGCGAGGCAGCTGCTGCTCACCGCCGTCGACGCCGCGACCGGCGACCCGGTGACGTTCGACCAGAACAGCGGTGCGGACCTCGTCGACGTCGTCGCAGCGAGCACATCGAGCGGCCTCCCGTACAGCGTCGGCGATCGGTGGCTCATCGACGGCGGCTTCCGCCGAAACGAGAACGCCGACCTCGCAATGGGCTTCGACCGTGTCCTGGTGCTTGCCCCGTTCTCGGGGAAGAGCCTCACACCGCGCGAGTGGGGCCTGCAGCTGGATGCGCAGCTCGAGGAGCTGCGCACGACCGGCAGCACCGTCGAGACCATCTTCCCGGGTGCCGAGCTCGACCACCTGTTCGGGGCCAACGCCATGGACCTCTCGCTGCGACCATCCGCCGCTCGCGCCGGATTCGCGCGTGGGCAGCGCTGTGCGGAGGAGGTGGCTGCGAGCTGGGTGTAACGATGGGGTGAAATCTTCGCCCAGAGGATTCCCAGAAGAAGTAAGGGTCACCTAAGCTGAGGGAATTCAGTCTTCGGTGCGATCCCCTCGCACCGATCCCGCCCGAAGGGATCCCTCATGACCATCGTCACCGACACCGCGACGACCATCAGCGCGCGCCTGCGCGAGCGCACCTCGCAGGCCCACGAAAGCGCCGAACGCTCGCGCTTCCTCGAGCGCCTCCTGGGCGGCCAGCTCGGCATCGACGCCTGGGCTGCGCTGCTGCAGCAGTACGGCTTCATGTACGAAGCACTCGAGAGCGCGGCGGTCCCCGTGCGCGAGAGCAACAAGCTCGGCGCCATCCCGGCAGTTGAGCTGAACCGTGCCGCTTCGATCGCAGCCGACCTGGAAGCGCTCGCTCCGCGGCTCACGCAGCCGCTCCCCGGTGAGCTCCCGGCCACCCGCGACTACGCGGAACGGATCACCGCATCCGCCGACGACCCGGCCCGCTACCTCGCACACCACTACACGCGCTACCTCGGCGACCTCTCCGGTGGCCAGGCAATGCGCGTCATGCTCGACCGCACCTACGGGCTCCCCGCGGATGAGGCGACGTTCTTCGAATTCACCGAGATCCCCGCGATCGTGCCGTTCAAGCGCGCCTACCGCACCCAGCTCGACGACCTCGCCTTCGACGAAGCGGCCATCGCGCGCCTCCTCGACGAAGCCAACGCGAGCTTCACCTGCAACGAGCGCATCTTCGAAGCACTCGACGCGCGCTTCTAGCGACAACCGCGCGCAGACGCAGACGCGCAGACGCGCAGGTGCGCAGACGCGCAGGTGCGGACGCGCGCAGGTGCGCAGGTGCGCAGACGCGCAGGTGCGCAGACGCGCAGGTGCGCACGGCCCGCATCCACTCGGATGCGGGCCGTTCTCGCGTGCCCGCAGGCCTCCGCACCGACTCGCGCACCTCACGGGAGCGGCTCCAAACCCGGCCAGTGCGCGCAGAGTTGTGGCGAAACGCGGTCGGGACGAGCGGCACCAGCACCGGGCCACAACACTGCGCCGCAGCCTGAGCCTGGACCTGCACCTGTTACCCGCACCCGCCACGCGCCACGCGCGCCCGCAGCTGTCCCTGCATCTGCGCCCGTATCCGCACTTGCGCCCGCACCCGTACCTGCGCCCACATCCGCATCCGCACTTGCGCCCGCACCTGCACCCGTGCTTGCACCCGCACCCGCACCCGGACCCGTGTTTGCGCCGCTCCCCGCATCTTCGCCCGCGGCGCGCCTGCAACCGGACCTGCGCGCCTGCATCTGCACTCGACGGCGCCGCCCACGAGCGACACGAGCGCAAAGTTGTGGCCAGGTGAGGTCGGGAAGCGGAGCAACAGCATCCCGCCACAACTATGTCGAGGTAGCAAGGCAGCGAGTAGAGCAGCGCGCAGAGCTACAAACGACACGGGCGAACCCCGCAAACGTGGCGCGCGTCCCAGCACAAGGCCGAGAGCTGAGTTGTGGTCGCTACGAGCGCACTTTGACGACCACAACTCCACTTTGGGCGAGCGGATGACCGTTCCGAACCTCCGGACATCTCGACTCCCCGCAACCGTGGCGCGCGTCCCAGCACAAGGCCGAGAGCTGAGTTGCGGTCGCTACGAGCGCACTTTGACGACCACAACTCCACTTTGGGCGAGCGGACGACGGCTCCGACGGGTCGGAAGCCGCACCTACCCGAAGAGGTTCGGGTCGAGGCCGAGCCTTCGTCGGACGAGGAGCGAGATCGACCAGTTCAGACCGGCGATGGCGAGCATGCCTGCTCCCCCGCCGAGCACCATAGGCGCAGTGATCTCCCCGATCTGCAGGCCCGAGGCCTCACTCGCGGTGGCGACCGGGCCAGCCTCCGACTGCGCGGCTCCCCCGCCGGCGGTCGCGACACCGGCCGCAGGCGCCGTCGTGGTGGGGGCGGGTGCGGCCGCGTTCGGAGCCCGCGTCCCGCTCGAGGCGTTGTTCTGCGTGAGCGTCGGCGCGGCCGGCGCGCTGTACGCGCCCACGGTGGGCGTGTGGTCGCCGGCGAGGCTCACCGTGAGCGGGATCGTCGGCTTGTAGGCGTCGCGAGCGCCGTTCGAGGTGAACCAGTACGAGAACTGGCCGGTCTCCTTCTGGAAGTCGACGAAGTCCGACGGGAACGCGCCCCAGTAGCTGGAGTTCAGCGCCGTGCGTGCCGCCTGTGCTGTCGCGGTCGAGTCGCCCCCGCCGACCACTCCCTGCGACTGGCCCGTGCCGCTGTACGAGACGCCCACGTAGTCGGGGGTGGTCGTGATGACATCGCCACTGGTGTCGACGCCGGTCAGGTTGGCGAGGGTGATGGTGCGCTCGGCCAGCGGCATCCACTTCGAGGCGTCCGTCATCGACGCCCCGTAGCCGGACGCGGTCGCGGTGATGGTGCCCTTGCCGCTCCCGTCCACCTTGAGCACGGGGTCGGTTGCCGTCCAATAGGTGAGCCCGCCGTAGAAGGCGACGGTGAAGCTGCCGCGCCACTGCACGGTCAGCTCTGAGCCGGAACGGGTCGCCTCGCCGCCCGTGATGCGCACCTGGGATTCCGTGTGGGAGCCGAGCCGTGCCGTCGAGACGGCGGTGCCGGTGCGGTCGATGCACTTCGTCGCCCAGCTTGCCTGCTCGAAGCCGTTGCCGTTGGGCTTGATGATGGTGACGTTGCCGTCGGCGGAGCGGTACTCACTCGCGTTCCAGGCCCGCGATGAGCCCGTGTCTCCGGCCTCGCCTGCCGCGAGGAAGTTGCATCCTCCGGCGTAGGCGCCGCTTGTTGCCTCCTTGTTGAGGCCCCAGTAGAACGTCGCGCCGTCGGCGGATGCGCCGCCGCCGTCGGTGGGTGCGGTCGGCTCGGTGCTCGGGGGCGTCGTGGGCGTGGTTGTCTGCTCGGGCGGCATGGTGGGTTCGGGGCGCGATCCGGTGCTGAGCTGCTGCGTCGCGGATGCGCCAGCCTGGGTCGCGAGGTACGGGGTCACGGTGATCGCGTACTCGGTGTCGGCGGTGAGCCCCGGAACGATCGTCGTTCCCTGGCCAGTCGCATCCGCTGGAACCTGCAGGATCGCTCCGACGGCGGTGCCGCCCTGCGTGAGCTGCACCTGGTACCCCGTCGGGGGGCCTCCGCCGTCGGCAGGCCAGGTGATGGTGGTCGTGAATGAGCTGGCCTGGATGTCGCTGACCGTCACTCCTGGCTGCGTCGTCGTCCCGAGCGGCGGTACGACGGTGATGCGGAGCTGGTGGCCGGCGCCGAGGTCGATCGGGGCCTCTGCTGCACCGTTGCGCACGGCGAGGGTGAACACGTGCGCACCCTCGGGCAGTTCCGCGATGTCCCACGTGCCAAGACCGGCACCGGCCGTGATCTGCGCGGTCGTGCCCGGCAGCAGCTGCAGCTCGCTCCCGTCCGCGGCGCGGAGCACGGGCTCCCCGGAGATGTCCTCGCCGAGGTTGGCGAATCGCACCTTGGTGCCCTCGGCGTAGCCGAGCGGCACCCGCTCGTAGGCGGGAGTGGCCGTCGGGGAGGTGTCGAAGCGCAGCTCGAGCGGCGCGGCGACCTTCTTCGGGTCGGCGATGCCGCCCGAGGAGTACCAGTAGCTCGACTGCCCGCTCGCTTCGTGGAACGCCACGAAGTCCTTCGGCCAGGAGCCCCAGTCGTCGCCCGTGCGGGCCTGCGGTGTGCTGACGGCACCCGCATCCACGCCCCGGTAGTCGGGGGTGATGGTGGCACCGGATGCCGTGAGCTGGGCCGGCGTGGCGTCGATCGTGGCGAGCGTGACGCGCTGCGGGTCGAGTTTCTGCCACTTCGTCGGGTCGTCCATATCGGCGCCGTAGCCGCCAGCGGTGCCCGTGAGCGTGCCCCTGCCGTCGGTGAGGTCGAGCCTGAGGTCGTCGACCGACCAGTACGTCATGCCTCCGTAGAAGACCACGGTGAAGGCACCGTCCCAGGAGATGCTGGCCGTGCCGGCTTCGAGGTCGACGGTGCCGGTGCCGTCGGCGAGGTTGACCTGGTTGGCGCTTGTCGATCCGGCTCCCGTGCCGACTCTGCTCCCGCCTGCGTCGAGGCACCTGGAGTCCCACGTGGCGGGCACCTGGTTGCCGGCGGCGTCGGGCTTCGTGATCGTGACGCTGCCGTCGCTCGCCGAGTAGAGGCGATCGTCGGCCCAGACCGCGGAGCTGCCGTTGTCGCCGGATGCTCCGGCGGAGAGGAAGTTGCACCCGCCGAAGTAGGCGCCACCGCCTGCTTCGTCGTTCATGGCCCAGGAGAGGCCGACCCCCGTGACCGGTGTCGATGCCGCCTCGGCGGAGTCCGCGGCCAGGAGCCCGACTCCCGCGAGAAGTCCCATGATGCCGATGCCGGCGAGGATGCGCGTGCCGATCCCCGGGGCCGGCAGGCGGCGCCCGCGCGGGGTGCCTAGGCGGTGCGTCGCTGAGGTCACCGTGCGTCCTCCCGGCGTCCGGCCGCGCTCGAGAGGATGAGGGTGGGCGCATCGCGCTCCTCGCCGCCCGCGTCGCCGCGGGCGTCGTCGAGCGGACTCGGGTGGCGCGGTGAGGGAGCGTCCATGGCGAAGAAGTCGACGAGCTTGTCGTTCTCGAGCGGCGCGGGGCCGGCGGGAACGTGCGAGAGCGCCTGCTGGGCCCCGACCGCGCCCAGCCTGCGCCGGGCGCGAGCCTCGCGCTGCTCTTGCGAGAGCCTGACTGCCGCGGTTTTCCTGCGCTGCTTCTCTCGCTCCTGCAGCGCCTTGCGCTCCCGCTGCCCGCGCACCTTCTCGAGTGCGGCCGGGTTGACGCCGAGGAGGAGGCTCTTCGCGGCGAGGTACGCGCCGATCCCGACGGCGAGCGCGACGACCGTGAGGCCGACGAGCAGCAGGACGGGCGCGAGCACCACGAGCCAGGCGAGCGCGTCGCCGACGGAGCCGAGGCCCTGCGACGCGGCTGTGCTCTGCGTTGTCATCCCGACGGGGGCGGAGGTCGCGACAGGCGCCGCGTCGCCAGGCTGCTCGGCGGGAGCCGCGGGGGCCGCCGCCTGCGGCTGCTGGGCGCTGGCCTCGGCCTGAGGGGCGACGGCTGCCGCACCGCCGGCGAAGGTGAGCGGCGTGAACGACTCGTTGTTCGTGTTCTTCACGCCGTGCGCCCCGATCGTGATGATGCCGCATTGCACGGTGGTGCAGTCGACCGAGGTCGCATTCTGGTCGCGGTCGTACGTCTGGAAGACGGCGCCGGGAATGCGCAGCGTTCCCGACCACGTGCCGTCGGCCGCGACCTCGCCGCCGTTCGCGGCGTAGGAGGTCGACCCGCCAGGGAAGGCGGCGAACAGCTGGTAGCCGACGGGGTTCGTCTCGTCGTCGTACACGTACCGGTAGTCCTCCCCCGTGACGCCGCCGGCGCTCGGCTTCCACGAGCCGCCGTTCGGATCGTCGACCCAGCCGAACAGCACGTAGATGCCGCCGAACCCGCCCTGCACCGACTGGAAGCCGGAACCCGACACCTGGATCTCGCTCTGCGCATCCGCCGCGGGCTGTCCGGAGATGGTCACCTGGCCCGCGGCGTGTGCGGGCGACGCGGTGACGCCGGCGAGCAGGGCACCGAGGGCGAGGGCGAGGGCCGCGACGATCGAGGCGGCCAAGCGCGCCCGGGAGAAGCGGCTGGCCGTTGGGGTGGTGGCGGTCATGCGTTCTGCCCTTCTGCGGCGGGGGTCGAGGGGG
>NZ_PSTU01000009.1:0-153998 GCF_002931215.1 Pseudoclavibacter sp. Z016 | reverse complement strand
GGTCGGGAGGGGGTGCGCTTGGGGACGACGATCGGCGACCCGGTGATGGGGTCTTCGAGGATGTGGACGGGGTGCTCGTACACCTGCGAGATGAGCTCAGCCGTGAGCACGTCGGCGGGCGGCCCGTCGGCGACGATGCGGCCGCGGCTGAGGAGCGCGATGCGGTCGGCGTAGGCGGCGGCGAGGTCGAGGTTGTGGACGATGATGACGACGGCGCATCCGGTGCTCGCGTAGCTGCGCACGAGGTCGAGCACCATCTCCTGATGCTTGATGTCCATAGCGGCCGTCGGCTCGTCGAGGAGCATGACCGAGGCGGTCTGGGCGAGCACTCGCGCGAGCGCGGCCCTCGCGCGTTCGCCGCCGGACAGTGACGGGTAGTGGCGGTCGGCGAAGCGGTCGATGTCGGTGCGCCGCATCGCGCCCGCCGTGATGAGGTCGTCGCGGTCGCGCTCGCTGACCTGCTGCCAGGGCGCGCGGCCCATGTCGACGACCTCCTCGACCGAGAACGGGAAGGCGATGTCGACCTGCTGCAGGAGCACCGCGCGGCGCATGGCGAGCTCGGTGTTGGTCCAGGCGTAGCTGGGGAGGCCGTCGATCTCGACGGTGCCGCTGCGCGCATCCACGTCGGCCGTGATCACATTGATGAGCGTCGACTTGCCGGCGCCGTTCGGGCCGACGAGGGCGAGCACCTCCCCGGCGCGGATGTCGAGGTCGAGCCCCTCGAGCACGGTGCGCTCGCCGAAGTCGACGCTCACGTCGCGCACGGAGAGCACCACATCGCCTGGCGCTGTGGCGCGCGGCTTGCGGATGGGGTTCCTGAGGATGGATCCGATCACGACCACGCACCGCCCTTGGCCCGGCTGCGCCGGATGAGGTAGAAGAAGAACGGCCCGCCGATGAGCGAGGTGAGCATGCCGATGGGGAGGTCCGCGTATTCGACGAGGGTCCTCGCGCCGAGGTCGGCGATCGTGAGCAGCAGAGCGCCGCCGAGCACGGAGCAGAGCAGCAGCGCCCGGTGGGACGGGCCGATGATCATGCGGATGATGTGCGGCACGACGAGCCCGACGAAGGCGATGATGCCGGCGAAGGCGACGGCGGCCGAGACGAGGAGGGCGACGTAGATCATGACCAGCAGCCGCACGCGCTCGACGTTGACGCCGACGTGGCGGGCCGCTTTCTCGCCGAGCGACAGCAGGTCGAGCTGGCGGCCGATGCCGATGGCGAGGATGCACCCGACGATGATGAGCGGCGCGACGAGCCAGACCTGCTCCCAGCGCGAGCCGTTCATGCTGCCCATCTGCCAGAAAACGATCTGCTCGCGCGCCTGCGTGGGGGCGCTGAAGGTGATGAACGCGATGAGGGCACCGCAGACGGCGTTGACGGCGACTCCCGTGAGGATGAGCGTGATGACGTCGGTGCGTCGGCCTGAGCGGGACAGCGAGTAGACGACGAACGTCGTGATGAGGCCGGCGACGAACGCGAACGTCGGCGTCGTGAAGGGCCCGAGGAACGTGAGGCTGAAGAGGATCGAGAAGCTCGCGCCGACTGCTGCACCGGCCGAGACCCCGACCGAGCCTGGCTCGGCGAGCGGGTTGCCGAAGATGCCCTGCATGAGCGCGCCGGCGACGGCGAGCGCAGCGCCGACGAGCACGGTCAGCACGAGTCGCGGGAAGCGCACCTCCGCGAGCGCAGCAGCCCCGAACTCGTGGCTCGGGCCCGGCAGGGCGTCGATGCCGACCTGGTTGAGGAGGAAGCCGAGCACCTCGAGCGGCGGGATGTAGAGCTGGCCGATCATCGCCGACACGAGGCAGCCCGCGATGAGGAGGATCGTGAGCACGGCTGCGAGCAGCGACGCTCGCGCCTTCTTGGTCCGGGGCGGCGCATCCTTCGGCTCGGCGACCGGCTCGGCGCGTCGCCGTGCCCGCTCCTGTGCCCCGTCGAGGAGGCGGCGGCGCTGGGGCTGCTGGGGTGCGGCCGGTGGGCTGGTGTCTGGCGGTGTTGCCGTTCTCACGTGTGCATCTCTCATCATTCGCCCGTTCCGGTGCTGGCGGCGGGGTCCGCTTCTGGCACGTAGGCGAGGTCTGGCGCGTAGATCGCGGTGCCGAGTGCCGCGAGGACGGAGGCGGTGCGGGGGCCGAAGCTCATGACCTCGTAGTCGCTCATGTCGACGATGCGCTTGTTGGCTCCTGCTGGGGTCTGCCCGATGCCGGGCAGCTGGACGGCCTCGTCGATGCCGCCGACGGAGGCGAGGCCGAGGGTCATGACGATGATCACGTCGGGGGCGGCACGCACGAGCGCTTCCGCGTTGGTCGGCGACATTCCGGCGAAGCCGACCTCGGTCGCGACGTCGCGCGCCCCGATGCTCTGGATGATCGAGTCGGCGCCCGACCCTGCGCCGAACCAGTAGTAGACGCTGCCGCGCAGGTAGAGGAACACCACTCGTGGCTTCTTGTCCGGGTCGGTGGGCGCCATTGTGCCGAGCTGCTGGATGGTCGTGCCGATCTCGGCCTGGGTGCGCTCGGAGAGCTTCTCCCCAAGTGCCGGCACGCCGAGGGCATCCGCCACGAACTGGATCTGCGGGGCGACGCCGTCGACGCCGTCTTCGTAGGCGATGGGCACCATGACGACGGGGATGCCCGCCTGCCGCAGCTGCAGTTGCACGTCGTACGGCCCGATGGAGGCGTCGGTCACGACCACGGTCGGGGCGAGCTGCAGGATCGACTCGGCGTTGAGCTCGTGCCCGTTCTGCGTGACGAGCGGCAGCTGCTCGTTGCCGGGCATGAGCTTCGTGATGTCGGTGGCGGTGTCGCGCCCGATGAGGTTGCAGCCGAAGCCGAGGCCGATGACGGCTGCGGCGAGGCCGCCGTTCTGGTTGATGGCGAGGATGCGCGTCGTGTCGGTCACGGTCGTCGTGGCGCCGTCGGAGCTCGTGAACGTCGTCGGCAGCTGCTGCACGGCGGTGGCCGCGTCGGTGACGGGGTTGATCGCCGCGGTCTGCGTGTACGCGGTGGTCGGGCCGGCGATGCTGCGCGGCTCCGGCAGCTCCGCGGAGGTGACCTGCGGGAGTAGGGGGGCCACGGGGTCGGCCTGCACGGGCTGCGAGACGCACTGCTCGTTGCCTGCGCCGTTGGCGGTGCCGATGTTGTGGAACCCGTTGACCCAGAGCACCGAGACGACGACCACGGCGAGCGCTGCCCAGCCGGCGCGACGGATCGTCGAGCGGCGGAAGCGGCGGAGCGTGCGTGGCAGTGACATGGGTTCCTCGGTCGTGTGTGATCAGCTCGTGGATGCGCGTGGATGCGCGCTCGGGTCGGCTCAGCCCGCGCGCGCCCTGCGGCGGAGCAGCAGGATGATGCCGGCGGTCAGCGCGAGGGCGCCGACGCCGAGGGCGATCGCGAGCGTCTCCGTGCCGGTGCTGGCGAGTCCCGCGCCTCCGCCCGCCGGCCCGGTTCCCGGCCCGATCCCGGTGCTCGCTCCTGGGCTGAGCGCCGGCGCGATGCTCTGACCGGTGCTCGGAACGGTCGTCGGCGCTGCGGTACTCGTCGGGGTGCCCGTCGGGGTGGGCGCGACCGTCGGCGCCGGGATGGTCACCTCGACGATGCCCGACGGGGCGGTGGGGGCCGGCCCCGCGACGGCGGGCGTCGGGCTCCAGAGGCCGGTGGCCAGGGCGAGGGCGATCCCGGCGATGACCGCGAGCACCGCGCCTCCCGCTTGGCCCCCAGTCCGGGGAGGGGCGAGCCGCTCGGCGCCCGGCGCCGCCTCGGAGTCGTAGCCGGCCACGAGGAGATCGAGCCGACGGCGACGCCAGAACCAGAAGACGATGCCAGCCGCGGCAACCAGCAGCAGGACGACGAGGATGACGAGCGACCAGGGCAGAGCGAACGCCGAGAGGTCGGCCGCGACGGCGACGGGCACGTCCGTGAAGGCTCCGACGGGCTGCAGGTACACGGTGAGGGCACCGGTGAGCGGACCGATGGCGCCCGTCGTGATCTCGCGCGTGATCGTGACCGCCGATCCGGGGAGCAGCTCGGGGATCTCCCCGCCGGTCATGGCGACTCCGGCGGCCCCGCCGATCCCGCTCAGGCGCAGATCCTCGAGCGACGAGAGACGCACGTTGCCGGTGTTCACGAGCTCGTAGCTGACGGTGGTGGTGCCGCCGCCGAAGGGGTTGACGCCAGCGGCACCCCAGTCGGTCGCGAGGCTGCGGATCTCGGCGGTGGGCGCGAGCTCTCCGCTCACGCGCGTGTCGATGCGCAGCCCGAGGCGCCGCTCGACCTTGACCTGGTCGGTCGAGTCGGCGGGGAGGAGCGAGGCGACGATCGCGGCGGAGTGGTCGCCTGGCGTCGCATCCGCTGGCACCGTGAGGGTGAACGGCACGTCGATGCTCGCCCCCGGTTCGAGGGAGACCGAGCCTGTGCCGGGGGCGACCCAGGTGCCCGCATCCACCGATGGCTCGCCGTTCTCGAGGATGTCGACGGCGCCCGTCGCGGTCGTGAACGCGTCGGCCGCGTAGATCGTGAGCTCGAGCGCGCCCGGCCCGGTGTTGGTCACGGTCATGGAGTCGGCGATGACGTCGCCCGGGTTGACGTCGTAGGTGAAGTTGGGTCGCCCAGAGCCCCGGTCGCCGTCGACCGTGTCGATGCTCCACGCGGGCGGCTGCGTCGTGTCAGCCTGCGCCGCGGTCGGCGCGACGAACGACAGCAGCGCCAGCAGCGAGGTCGCGAGAACGACGGATGCTGTGGCGCGAGTGCGGAGACGGATGGGGAGAGCCATGTGGTCCCTTACGTGGGGCGCTCGCGGCGGGGCCGCGGCGGAGCGAGCGAGCGATGCGGAGGAGCGGGGGTGCTGCGAGGGCGGATGCTCGCGCAGCGGGGTGCGAGTGCGCGGGAGCCTGATGGGCTCCCGCGCACTCCTCGGCCCCTAGGAGATGGCCGAGATGGTGAGCGTGGCGGAGTACGCGCCCTGCTGCGTTGTGGTGGGGACCGTCAGCGTGAGGTCCGCACCGAGCGTTGCGCTCGCGGCGGCGTTCGACGTCGCGAGGAGCTGCGCCGTGTTGAGGCCCGTCGCCGCCGAGCCAGCGGTCACGTTCGCGGCGTTGCCCGCGATGAGCTCAGGAGCCCAGCCGAGGTTCGCAGCCGAGATCGAGTCGGTGCCGTTGCTGAAGTCCGTGGACTGGCCGGAGACTGTCCAGCCGTAGGCCGCGGTGCCGCCGGCACGCGTGTCCGTGACCGCGACGTCGCTGATCGAGCCGTTGGCGACGAAGGTGTCACCGGTCTGGACCGCGGTGCCGAGGTCGGCGCCGTTCTGGTCAGCCCAGGCCCACGAGAAGGAACCCGTCTCGGGGTCGACCGGCGTCACTGCGGCTTCGGGGATGACAACCTCCACGTTGCCGTCCGGCGTGCCGGGAACCTCAGGTGCTGCGATCTCCGCGTAGCTCGCGGAGAAGCCCTTCGCGACCTTCTTCGGGTCAGCCGCGCCACCAGAGGAGTACCAGTACGACGACTGGCCCGTCTTGGCGTTGAAGTCGACGAGCGACTGCGGGAAGGAGCCCCACGTCGCGGCCGTGGTGTTCTGCGGCGATCCGGCCGTGGTGACCTCGACGCCCAGGTAGTCGGGCGTCGAGACCTCGATGCCCGTCGCGGTGACGTCGACGCCGTCGAACGTGGCGAGGTCGATCGTCTCTGGTGCGATCGGGACCCACTGCGACATGTCCTCCATCGACGTGCCGTATCCGGAGGCGGTGCCCGTGAGCGTTCCGACTCCGTTCACGACGTCGAGCACTGGGTCGGAGACCGTCCAGTACGTCAGGCCGCCGTAGAAGACGATCGTGAAGTCGCCGTCCCACGAGATGGTGCCGGTGTCGGTTGCGGGGTTGACGGTTCCAGCGCCCGCCGCGAAGTTGACCCGGTTGTTGGTCGTCGAAGCTTGTGATGGGGAGACGGCCGCGCCTGCCGCGTTCTGGCACTTGGTGCCCCAGGTGGGGGCGATCTGCTCGCCGGCTGCATTCGGCTTCGTGATGGTCACGTTGCCCTCCGCAGCCTTGTAGAAGCCGTCGGCTTCGGTCCAGAGACGGGAGGATCCCGTGTCGCCTGCCGTACCGGCGACGAGGAAGTTGCAGCCGCCGAAGTAGGCGCCGCCGCCGGTCTCGTCGTTGAGCTGCCACGAGAACGAGACGTTCTCGACGGTTGCGTCGCCTTCCGCGGCTGACGCTGGTGCCGCGCCGAGGCCGAGGCCCGCCGCGATGAGGCCTGCCGCGGCGAGTGTCGCGCCACCGCGAGCCAGCACAGACGACCGACCAGCCGTCCGTTCTTGCACTGCTGTCATGAGTTCTCCTGAGTAGAAGTCACGGCCCCCCGACACGCGCGCAGATGCGCGGCGAGTGCCGTGTACCGAAAGCCCTACACTTGGGCGCCACCCGGTGGAACGGGTTAGGTAACGCTAAGTAAGGCAAGGGTTACCTTACGGGAGATTTTCAGGTTCGACAATGGAGCACGACGATCCGGACACGAATTCACCCCGGAACCACACGCGCCCCGTCGGCAACCACCGCGTTACCTTGGCCCGGTAGCGTTGCTCCGTGCAATCCCCCCTTGACCGATCCGCGGCAGCGCCCACGCCCCGCACGCTCATCGACGTGCTCACGGCCACCGTCACCGCGCATCCCGACGCCATCGCGATCGATGACGGCGATGCCCCGCTCAGCTACCAGGACCTGAGCGCCTACGTCGCGCAGACAGCGATGCGGCTGCAGGATGCGGGAGTGCGGCGAGGAGACAAGGTCGGTGTGCGCCTCGTCTCGGGCACCAGAGAGCTGTACATCGCGATCCTCTCCGTCATCGCAGCCGGTGCCGCGTACGTGCCCGTCGACGTCGATGACCCCGACGAGCGCGCGGTGCTCGTGTTCGGCGAGGCCAAGGTGCGAGGCACCATCCAGGGCGACGGCGAGTTCGTGCTGGCCGCCGACGGCGAAGCGAGCGCCCACCCAGCCGTTCCCCTGTTCGACGAAGGCGCACCGCATCCGGAGAGCACGAGTCTCGCCGACCTCGAGGGCCCCCACCTCGACGACGACACCTGGGTCATCTTCACCTCGGGCTCGACCGGTGTGCCCAAGGGCGTCGCGGTCTCCCACCGATCGGCTGCCGCGTTCGTCGACGCCGAGGCGAAGCTGTTCCTGCAGCACGACCCCATCGGGCCGGGCGACCGCGTACTCGCCGGCCTCTCCGTCGCCTTCGACGCCTCCTGCGAGGAGATGTGGCTCGCCTGGCGCTACGGCGCCTGCCTCGTGCCAGCCCCGCGATCACTCGTGCGATCCGGCGAGGACCTCGGCCCCTGGCTCCTCAGGCACCAGATCTCGGTCGTCTCCACCGTGCCGACCCTCGCGGCGCTCTGGCCCAGCGAGACGATCGAGCAGGTCAGACTGCTCATCTTCGGCGGCGAAGCCTGCCCGCTGGAGCTCACGCAGCGCCTCGTCGGCGAAGGCCGCGAGGTCTGGAACACCTACGGGCCGACCGAGGCCACCGTCGTCGCCTGCGCCGCCCTCCTCGACGGCAACGCCCCCATCCGCATCGGCCTGCCGCTCGACGGCTGGGAGCTCGCCGTCGTCGACACGGAGGGCAAGCGCGTCGCGGAAGGCGAATCCGGCGAGCTGATCATCGGCGGCGTCGGGCTCGCCCGCTACCTCGACCCCGCCAAGGACGCCGAGAAGTACGCCCCGATGGAGAGCCTCGGCTGGGATCGCGCCTACCGCTCGGGTGACCTCGTCACGTTCGAGGAAGCCGGCCTCGTGTTCCTCGGGCGTGCCGACGACCAGGTCAAGATCGGCGGACGACGCATCGAGCTCGGCGAGGTGGAGGCTGCCCTCCAGTCCGTCACCGGAGTCACCGGCTCGGCCGTCGCCGTCCGCACGACCTCCGCAGGCGTCTCGATCCTCGTCGGCTACATCGTCACCGGCGCGGGCTACGAACGGCAGCTCGCGCGCGCAGAACTCAGCGAGCGGCTCCCCAAGGCCCTCGTCCCGCTCCTCGCGGAGCTCGACTCCCTCCCGACCCGCACCTCCGGCAAAGTCGACAAGAACGCCCTGCCCTGGCCGCTGCCGGGCGCCGACGACGTCTCCGACGACCTCGACGGGCACGTCGCCTGGCTCGCCGAGCAATGGCAGGCCGTGCTCGGACTGCCCGTCGGCAGCGACGACGCCGACTTCTTCGACCTCGGCGGCGGATCCCTCTCGGCCGCCCAGCTCGTCACCCGAGTGCGCTCGCGCGTGCCCGAGTTCACGGTCGCCGACGTCTACGACCACCCCCGCCTCGGCGCCATGACCGAGTCCATCAGCGAAGCGCTCGACGACGAGGACGACGTCATCGCCTCGTTCAGCACGCCCGGCCCTACGCCGCTCTCGGCGCGCATCCTGCAGATCGTCGCCGGCCTGCCCCTGCACATCCTGGCCGGCGCGCGCTGGGTCACCTACCTGCTCGCGGCGAGCGCGCTCCTGCAGCTCCTCCCCGGCTTCGAAGTGCTGCCGGACGCGCCGCTCTGGCTCATCGTCGTCCTGCTGATCGTCTTCGTGACACCGTTCGGGAAGATGGCGATCTCGGTCGCCGCCGCGCGCATCCTCCTCTTCCGGCTCAGGCCCGGCGACTACCGACGCGGCGGCGCGACGCACATGCGCCTGTGGCTCGCCGAGCAGGTGGCCACGCAGATCGACGCCGTCGGCCTCGCTGGCGCACCGTGGGTCGTCTACTACGCTCGCGCTCTCGGCGCGAAGGTCGGCAACAACGTCGACCTGCACTCGCTGCCGCCCGTCACCGGCATGCTGCAGCTCGGAGACGGCGCGGCCATCGAGCCGGAGGTCGACCTCACCGGCTACTGGATCGACGGCAACCTCGTGCGCATCGGCGGCATCCGCATCGGCGCAGGGGCGACCGTCGGCGCCCGAAGCACCCTCGCCCCCGGCACCAAGATCGGGCAGGGCGCCGAAGTCGCCCCGGGGTCGGCGGTCTTCGGCAGGGTCCGCTCGGGCAAGAGCTGGGCAGGCTCCCCCGCCGTGCGCGTCGGAAAGGTGCGCGCGAGCGACTGGCCGGCGGACCGTCCACCGCAGCCCGCCGGCTGGGCAGTCGTCTACGCCATCGCCTCGGCCGCCCTCGCGCTGCTCCCCCTGTTCGCGTTCGCCGTCGGCGGCGTCGTCATCGCCGCCGGGATGCGCGGCGCCGGGACGCTCGGCGAGGCCACCCTCTCCGCGTTCGCCTGGCTCGCCCCCGCTGTCATCGCGGCCGGCATCACCTTCGCCGGCTTCGTCGTGCTCTTCGTCCGCCTCCTCTCGATCGGCCTGAGGGAAGGCACCCACCCGGTGCGCTCGAGGATCGCCTGGCAGGCCTGGTGCATCGAGCGCCTCCTCGACGCGGCCCGCACCACCCTCTTCCCGTTCTACGCGAGCCTCTTCACCCCCGTCTGGCTGCGGATGCTCGGCGCGAAGGTCGGGCGCGACGTCGAGGCCTCGACCGTGCTCCTGCTCCCCTCCATGACGCAGATCGACGACGGCGCGTTCCTCGCCGACGACACCATGGTCGCCTCCTACGAGCTGCACAACGGATGGATGCGCATCGAACGCGCGCGCATCGGCGCGCGCGCCTTCCTCGGCAACTCCGGGATGGCCGCCGCCGGGCACTCCGTCCCCCGCGACGGCCTCGTCGCCGTCCTCTCCGCAGCACCGGCGAAGGCCAAGCCCGGCTCATCCTGGCTCGGGTCCCCGCCCGTCCGCCTCCGCCGTGTCGCGGTCGACGGAGACGAGACGCGCACGTACAACCCGCCAAGGGCGCTGCGTGTCGCGCGTGCCCTCTGGGAGCTGTGCCGCATCGTGCCCGTCATCGTCACCTGCGGGCTGGGCCTCGGCGTCCTCCTTGGGCTCGCAGCCATCGAGACCGCCGTCGGCGTCGCCTGGAGCATCGTGCTCTCCGGATTCGTCCTCCTGGGTGCGGCCGCAGCATCCGCCCTCATCTCGACCATCGCCAAGTGGGTCATCGTCGGGCGCATCCGCGTCTCCGAGCAGCCCCTCTGGTCGAGCTTCGTGTGGCGCACCGAGGTCGCCGACACCTTCGTCGAGATGGTCGCGGCGCCCTGGTTCGCGCGCGGAGCTGCAGGAACGCCGGCACTCGCGATGTGGCTGCGCTCGCTCGGAGCGAAGATCGGCAAGGGCGTCTGGTGCGACTCGTACTGGCTGCCGGAGGCCGATCTCGTCACACTCGGGGACGGAGCCACCGTCAACCGGGGATGCGTCGTCCAGACGCACCTGTTCCATGATCGAATAATGAGCATGGACACCGTCACCCTCGAAGCAGGCGCAACGCTGGGACCACACAGCGTGATCCTCCCCGCCGCCACCATCGGCGCTCACGCCACCGTCGGGCCCGCGTCGCTCGTCATGCGAGGCGAGTCGGTACCCGTCGGCAGCCGCTGGAGCGGCAACCCGATCGGACCCTGGCGGGCCCTGAAGCTGCGCGCCTACCAGTCGAAGGCTTCATGATCCTCGCGACGAGCGCAGAGCCGCTGCCCGGCAACCCGTACACGCCGCAGAGCGGCGACGTCAGCATCCGCGTCGAGCACTACGACCTGGCGCTCAAGTACCGGATGCAGAACAACCGCCTCTCGGGAACGGCGACGCTCAGCATCCGCACGGCGGTGCCCCTGACCGCGTTCTCCCTCGACCTCGTGGGGCTTCGCGCGAGCAAGGTCAACGTGCGCGGCGACAAGCAGGCCCGCTTCAAGCAGAGCGACCGCAAGCTGAAGGTCACGCTCTCGAAGCGGGTCGAGGCCGGCGACGCGATAACACTCGAGATCATCTACGAGGGCGCGCCCCGGCCGCGCCGCTCCCGTTGGGGAGTCATCGGCTGGGAGGAGCTGGAGGACGGCATCATCGTCGCCTCGCAGCCCACGGGAGCCCCGACCTGGTTCCCCTGCAACGACCACCCCGCCGACAAGGCCAGCTACCGCATCCAGGTCGCCGTCGACAGCAACTACGACGTCGTCGCAACCGGGACCCTGATCTCGAGACGCGCCTCAGGCGGGCTCACGACCTGGGTGTACGAGGAAGCGGCCCCCACTGCCAGCTACCTCGTGACCCTCCAGATCGGCCGCTACCAGCGCGAGGACGTCCAGCTCGCGGGAGTGGCGGGCCACCTCCACTACCCCCCTTCGCTCGCACGACGCGTCGGCACCGACTTCGCCGACCTCGCGAAGATGATGGCGACCTTCGAGCTGACGTTCGGTCCCTACCCGTTCGACACGTACGCCGTCATCGTCACGGCCGACGACCTCGAGATCCCCCTCGAAGCACAGGGCATGGCCATCTTCGGCGCCAACCAGATCGACGGCGCACGCGGCCAGGAGCGCCTCGTCGCGCACGAGCTCGCGCACCAGTGGTTCGGCAACAGCGTCGGCGTCGCGGGCTGGCAGCACATCTGGCTCAACGAGGGCTTCGCCTGCTACGCCGAGTGGATCTGGTCAGAGGCGAGCGGCGGACCGAGTGCCGACAGCCTGGCCCGGGGCGCCCGGGCGTCCCTGGCGAGGCTTCCCCAGGACCTGCTGCTCGGAGATCCGGGCGCCGAGGACATGTTCGACGACCGCGTGTACAAGCGCGGCGCGCTCACCATGCACGCCCTGCGGCTCACGGTCGGCGATTCTGCGTTCTTCGAGATCCTCACGAGCTGGACTCAGGTGAAGCGCTTCTCGGTCGCCTCGACGGCGGAGTTCCTCGAGCATGCGGCGTCGCTGGCACCGGATGCTCCGCTCCATGAGCTGTTCGACGCCTGGCTCTATCAGCTCACGCTCCCCGACCTTCCTCCGCCTCCTGCGGCGAAGGTCACTCGCCGCTGGCGGTAGCGGTAGCGGTAGCCGTAGCCGTAGCCGTAGCCGTAGCGACGGCAACCACGAATCGACCGTCGACGAGCGTCCGGCGGATGCGGTAGCGCGCATCCTCGCCCCTGATGCGCGCCAGGCCGTTCTCGTCGAGCTTCACCTCGCTCGGGTCGACCCGGAGCCCACGGCCGTCGGCCTTGAGGACCGCTTCGATGGCCGTCCAGCGTTCGAGTTCTGCCACGGCGCCGGCACCCGTCTCGAGGCCGACCTCCTCGACGTCGAGCCCGAGGGCCGAGACACGGTCGCTGTCGGCGAGTGCGACGAAGACGGCGCTGCCGGTGTAGGAGATGCTCACGAGGATCGGCTGCTCGCGCAGGCGCGGCTTGCCGTGCTCGGCGGAGCCGCAGTGCCCACACGATGCCTCGAGGCGGGGTGCGGGGTCGTCGAGGGCCGTGCTGACGAGCAGCCGCCCGGTGAGGAAGGCATCCGCGCGGGCATCGTTCAGGTGAGCGAGGCGCTTCCGGTCATCCGCGGAGAGCACCCCGAGCGCCTGCCGTCGCTGGCGGGGGCTCAGGCTCGTCGCGTCTGCACTGAGGAGCCTCGTGCTGCCGAGTCGCAGCTCAGCGAGGTCCACGCGACGCCTCAGATCGAGGGCGACCCGGGAGCGCGGATCCGTGCGAATGGCGGAAGCCCCACGTGCGTGTGCACGCGGGGCTTCCGCTGGGACGCGACACAGCGCTGCCGTCCTCGATCGACCGGGGACAGTTACGCCGACTTCTCGGCGCGCAGCTCCGGCCGCGGGATGATCGTCGGCGCCGCGTTCTTGAGCACGACGTCGCGAGTGATCTCGACGCGACTGGCGTCGTCGAGGGACGGAACGTCGAACATGACCGGCCCGAGCGTCTCCTCGAGGATGGCGCGGAGGCCACGAGCGCCCGTCTGCCGCAGCACGGCGAGGTCGGCGATCTCCTCGAGCGCACCCTCGTCGAAGACGAGCTCGACGCCGTCGAGCTCGAACATCTTCTGGTACTGCTTCACGAGCGCGTTGCGCGGCTGCGTGAGGATGTCGATGAGTGCTCCACGGTCGAGCGGCGACACCGTCGTGATGACGGGAAGACGACCGATGAACTCCGGGATGAGCCCGAACTTGTGGAGGTCTTCCGGCAGCACCTCGCTGTAGAGGTCGCGGTCGTCGTTCTTCGAGTGCAAGGGGGCGCCGAAGCCGATGCCCTTCTTCCCAGCGCGCTGCGAGACGATCTCCTCGAGCCCGGCGAACGCCCCGGCAACGATGAACAGCACGTTGGTGGTGTCGATCTGGATGAACTCCTGCTGCGGGTGCTTGCGGCCACCCTGCGGCGGAACCGAGGCGACCGTGCCCTCGAGGATCTTCAGCAGCGCCTGCTGCACGCCCTCGCCGGAGACGTCGCGCGTGATGGACGGGTTCTCCGCCTTGCGCGCGATCTTGTCGATCTCGTCGATGTAGATGATGCCCGTCTCGGCGCGCTTCACATCGAAGTCGGCTGCTTGGAGGAGCTTCAGGAGGATGTTCTCGACGTCTTCGCCGACATAGCCGGCCTCGGTGAGCGCCGTGGCGTCAGCGACCGCGAACGGCACGTTGAGGCGCTTCGCGAGCGACTGCGCCAGGTAGGTCTTCCCGCACCCGGTCGGGCCGATGAGCATGATGTTGCTCTTCGAGATCTCCACCTCGTCGACGCGGTCTTCGGCCGAGGTGATCTGGCCGAGCGCGCGGACACGCTTGTAGTGGTTGTAGACCGCGACGGCAAGTGCCTTCTTCGCGGGCTCCTGACCGATGACGTACTCCTCGAGGAACGCGAAGATCTCGCGCGGCTTCGGGAGCTCGAAGTCCTTGACCTCGCTGGTCTCGGAATCGGCCATGCGCTCTTCGATGATCTCGTTGCACAGCTCGACGCATTCGTCGCAGATGTACACACCAGGACCAGCGATGAGCTGCTTGACCTGCTTCTGGCTCTTGGCGCAGAACGAGCATTTCAGCAGCTCGCTGCTTTCACCGATACGTGCCATGAGGACCTCCTTCGCGGTCTGCCAAGACTAACCCGAACCACCGACATTGCCCGGATGGCCGCGCCAGGGGCACTCCCCCGGCGCGGCCATGGACATTGCAGCGTGTTCGAGTCGGTCGGATCGAACTAGTCGATGATGACCGGCTCGGCGCCCTTGCGGCTCGTGAGCACCTGGTCGATGAGGCCGTACTCGAGCGCCTCGGCGGCCGACAGGATCTTGTCGCGCTCGATGTCGCGGTTGACCTTGTCGAGCGACGTGCCGGAGTGACGCGCCAGCGCCTCTTCGAGCCACGTGCGCATCCGCAGCACTTCCTGCGCCTGGATCTCGATGTCCGATGCCTGCCCCTGGCCGGCACCGCCGGTGGAGGGCTGGTGGATGAGCACGCGAGCGTTCGGCAGAGCCAGGCGCTTGCCTGGCTGTCCGGCCGCGAGCAGCACGGCAGCCGCCGACGCCGCCTGGCCGAGGCACACGGTGGAGACCTCGGGGCGGATGTACTGCATGGTGTCGTAGATCGCCGTCATGGCCGTGAACGAGCCACCGGGCGAGTTGATGTACAGCGTGATGTCGCGGTCCGGGTCCTGGCTCTCGAGCACGAGGAGCTGGGCCATGATGTCGTCCGCCGACGCGTCATCGACCTGCACGCCGAGGAAGATGATGCGGTCCTCGAAGAGCTTCGCGTACGGGTCCTGGCGCTTGTAGCCGTAGGCCGTGCGCTCCTCGAACGTCGGCAGGATGTACCGCGACGACGGGGTCTGGACGCCTGCCGGCGAGCCGCCGGTCAGAAATGGGGTGTTCATATGCTCTGGCTTCCTTACTCTGCCGACTCGGACGTGGACTCGGCGTCGCGCTTGGTGCCGCCGCCGCCCGTGACCTCGGTTGCCGAGGAACGGATGTGGTCGACGAACCCGTAGGCCAGCGCCTCGTCGGCGTTGAACCAGCGGTCGCGGTCGCCGTCCTCGTTGATCTGCTCGAGGCTCTTGCCCGTGCGCTGCGCCGTGATCGACGCGAGGCGAGCCTTCATGTCGAGGATCAGCTGCGCCTGGGTCTGGATGTCGCTCGCCGTGCCGCCGAATCCGCCGTGCGGCTGGTGCAGCAGCACTCGCGCGTTCGGCGTGATGTAGCGCTTGCCCGGCGCACCTGCGGTCAGCAGGAGCTGGCCCATCGATGCCGCCATGCCGATTCCCACGGTCACGATGTCGTTCGGCACGAACTCCATCGTGTCGAAGATCGCCATACCGGCGGTGATCGATCCACCCGGCGAGTTGATGTAGAGGTAGATGTCTCGCTCAGGATCCTCTGCAGCAAGCAGCAGGATCTTGGCGCAGATCTCGTTCGCGTTCTCGTCGCGCACCTCGGACCCGAGCCAGATGATGCGGTCTTTCAAAAGCCTGTCGAAGACGCTGTTCGGCAGTTGAATATCAGCCACGGTCGCTCCATTTCCCTAACGGTCGTCACCGAATCTAGTGGAGCCACGAGGCCAGCGCTGGCCTGTTCGCCCACGGCACACGGTGCCTGGCAAAGGGCAGGGGATGCACGAAGCGCCGCCGGCGTGATGCCGGCGGCGCTTCGCGAAGTGGGCGGGAGGCTACTTGGCCTCGTCGTCCTTCGCTTCGTCGGCGGCGACCTCGTCGGACTCGACGGCGTCAGCCGATTCCTCGGCCTCCGCTGCTGCTGCCTTGTCCTTGGCGCGCTGCACGGCGACCGTGAACTCGGAGATGTCGACGGCTTCGCCGTTGGTGTCAACGACCTCGGCCTTGTCGAGGACGAAGAGGATCGCCTTCGAGCGTGCGACCTCGCCGATCATGCCGGGGAGCTGGTTGTTCTCCTGCAGCACGCCGATGAACTCCTGCGGAGCCATGCCGTACTGGGCTGCGGACTGGATGAGGAACTGCGTGAGCTCGTCCTGCTCGACCTCGACGCCTTCAGCCTTGATGACCTCGTCGAGGAGCACCTGCTGGCGGAACGACTTCTCGGCGTTTGCGCGGACCTCGACGCCGTGCTCGTCGTCGGGCTGGAGGCCCTCCTGCTCGAGGTGGCGCGTGACCTCGTCGTTGATGAGCGTCTCGGGGAGCGGGATCTCGACGAGCTCGAGGAGCTGCTCGACGATCTTCTCGCGGGCCGCGTCGACCTGAGCGAACGTCTTCTTGCTCTTGGCCTGCGTCTCGAGGTCTGCGCGGAGCTCGTCGATGGTGTCGAACTCGCTCGCGATCTGCGCGAACTCGTCGTCGATCTCGGGCAGCTCGCGGTCCTTGACGGACTGCACCGTGACGGTGATCTCCGCTTCCTTGCCCTCGTGCTCGCCGCCGAGCAGCGTGGAGCGGAAGGTGGTCTCCTCGCCTGCGGTGAGCGTGAGGAGCGCCTCGTCGGTGCCCTCGAGGAGCTGGCCGGAGCCGAGCTCGTAGGAGATTCCCTCGGCTTCGTCGACCTTGTCGCCGTCGACCGTGGCGATGAGGTCGAGCGTCACGAAGTCGCCGTCCTCGATCGGGCGGTCTGCCGTGACGAGCGTGCCGAAGCGCTTGCGGAGCTCTTCGAGCTCCTCATCGACGTCAGCCGCGTCGACGACTGCAGCCTCGACCTCGACCTTGATGCCGTCGTACGACGGGAGCTCGATGGACGGACGCGAGTCGACCTCGACCTCGACGACGAGGTCGCCGGAGAAGTCGGCGACGTTCGGCGTCTCGATGACGTCGGCCTTCGGGCGTCCGAGCGGCTGCACGTCCGACTCCGAGACGGCCTGGTTGAAGAAGACGTCGAGTCCGTCGGAGATCGCCTGGTCGAGGACCGCGGCGCGACCGACGCGCTGGTCGATGATCGGCGTCGGAACCTTGCCGCGGCGGAAGCCGGGGACCTGGATCTGCTCTGCGATGGTGCGGTAGGCCGAGTCGACGTATGGCTTGAGTTCAGCCGGTTCTACGTTGATCGTCAGCTTGACGCGGGTCGGGTTGATCTGTTCGACCGAGGTCTTCACGTGGGGCATCTCCTGAGATACGTGGGGTGACTGCGCGGATTCGCGCGTGGAGCGGGGTGCGACTGCACGCCGCGCACCACCCAGATGGGCGTATCGCCGCACTGATGCGGCTGCGGACAGCCTACGGCACCCACAAACGACAGCACTCTACCGGCAATCAGGATCGTCGTGGGCGGGCAGGCACAATGCGCGCCCTCGTCCGCGCGCGAGAAGTCAGCCAGAAGCAGGCTGGCAAACGCGGGACGGGGGCAGCGGGACGGGCGGGTGGGGCGCTTTCGCGCATCCACCCGCCCGTCGCGGCGTGTCTTCCGAGGAAGCGCGCCTACTTCGCGTCCTCGCGCTCTGCGGCCTGCACGGCGACGGCTTCCGTCTTCGCCTTCAGGATGAGCTTCTCGCGGGTGCGGGTGCGCAGGTGCTGGACGGCGCTGATGACGATCGCCCCGACCATGAGCACGTAGATGGCGATCGTGATGGGCGAGTCGACCAGGATGCCGAGGTCGCCCTCGCTGACGGCGAGCGCTCGCCGCAGCTCGGTCTCCGCGAGGGGTCCCAGGATGGCCGCGATGAGCACGGGTGCGAGCGGGATCGCGTACCGGCGCATCACGAACCCGAAGACGCCGATGGCGATCGCGAGCCACAGGTCGACGGCCGAGGAGGCGATCGCGTACACGCCCAGCATCGCGAAGCCCGTGATCCCTGCGTACAGGTAGTGGCGCGGGATGAGCAGCAGCTTCGCCCACACCGCCGCGAACGGCAGGTTGATGATGAGCAGGATGAGGAGGCCCACGAAGAGGCTCGCGAGCAGGGGCCAGACGAGGTCGCCGCTGCGCTCGAAGAGCAGCGGTCCCGGCTGCATTCCGTACTGCTGGAATGCGGCGAGCATCATGGCCGCCGTGGCCGACGTCGGGAGCCCGAGCGCGAGGAGCGCGCCCATCGCGGTGCCCGCCGTCGCGTTGCCGGCGGCTTCCGGCGCCGCGACACCCTGGATGGAGCCGCGCGTGCCGAAGTCGGGGTCGTTGCGGCGCTTCGCGAGCCGCTTCTCCGTGCCGTAGGCGAGGAACGTCGGGACCTCGGACCCGCCGACGGGGATCGCACCGAACGGCACACCGTAGGCGGTGCCGCGCAGCCACGCGGGCAGCGCCTGCTTGAACTCGCGCAGGTTGAGGTACGGCGAACCGGACGCGGGGATCTTCGTGAGACCGCCCTCGCGGTGGATGCGGCTGGCGACGTGCAGGACCTCGCCGATCGCGAGCAGTCCGACGGTCACGACGATGATCGAGATGCCGTCGAAGAACTGCGGCAGATCCATCGTGAAGCGGGCCGCACCAGACGGGCCGTCGACGCCGACCAGGGCGATCGCGAGGCCGATGCCGAGCGCGATGAGGCCGCGGATCACGGAGTCTGCGACGACCGAGGAGATCGCGACGAACGCGAACGCCGCGAGCGCGAAGTACTCGGCGGGGCCGAACTGGGTGGCGAGCTGGACGAGGAACGGCGAGAAGAACACGACGAGCGCCGTCGCGATGGTGCCGCCGATGAACGCGCCGATCGCGGACGTGCCGAGTGCCTTGGCGGCCCGGCCGTCCTTCGCCATCCTGTGCCCCTCGAACGTCGTGGCGATGGCCGAGGAGTTGCCAGGGGTGTTGAGGAGGATGCCGGACGTCGAGTCGCCGAAGAGCCCACCGAAGTAGATGCTCGCGAACATGATGAACGCGCCGGTCGGGTCGAGGCTGAACGTGACGGGCAGGAGGAGGGCGACGGCCATCGCGGAGCCGAGGCCGGGCAGGACGCCGACGGCGGTGCCGAGCACGGCGCCGATGAGCAGCCACAGCAGGTTGATGGGGGTGAGGGCGACCGTGAAGCCCTCGAGGAGGTGGGTCAGCTGATCCATGGGAGGACTCCGCTCAGGATTCCGGACGGCAGCGTGAGGCCGAGGCCCGCCGAGAACGACAGCTGCACAAGTGACGAGAAGAGGAACGCGACTCCGATGTCGAAGAGGTGGCGCTTGCTGCCGAGGGCGTACGCGACGACCCAGAACAGCACGGCGGCGGTGATGATCCAGCCGAGCGGTTCGAGCAGCAGCGCTGTTCCCGCGAGGGCGGCGAAGACGATGCCGAGCGTCTTCCAGTCGGTGCCCGTGCGCTTCTTGCGCTCTTCGCCCGCCGCGGCCGTGACCACTCGGATCTCGGACGTCGTGTCGATCTGCCCGATGTCCTCGAGCAGCTCTGGCGACATCTCCAGCATCTGCCCGGCCTCGTCCTCGTCGTCACGGGCCGGCTTGCGGATGACCGTGATCGCGAGCGCGATGGCGACGATGAACAGGAGGATGACGACGATGGTCGGGAAGAACTGCGGGCCGGGGACTCCTGCCGTCTCCGGCACATCCATGGTGGCCGTGCCGATGGCGAAGACGCAGGCCAGGACGAAGACGAACGCGGCGACGCCGAGCTCGCTGCGACCGTGCCACCACGAGCGGCCCTGAGTGGAGATGCTGCCCGTTCCGGGCCCGTCCGTCTCACGCGGGCTCTGCGCCTCGCGTCGATTCTGCAGCGTGCTCATAGTCCGAGCTCCTTCACGAGTGCGGTGACCTGATCTGTCTCACCGACGAGGAAGTCCTCGAAATCGGTGCCGGGCTGGAAGCTGTCCGTCCAGTTGTTCCGGTCGAGCGCTTCCGCCCATTCGGGGCTGTTCTCGAGCTCGGTCACGATGTCGATGAGCTCGTCGCGCGTCGCGTCGTCGATGCCGGGAGGGGCGACCACTCCGCGCCAGTTGACCATCGCGACGTCGACGCCCTCCTGCTTGAACGTGGGGATGTCGATGCCCTCGACGGGCTCCGGAGCCGAGATGGCGAGCGCCTTGAGGGTGCCAGCCTCGATCTGGTCCCTGAACTCGTTGTAGCCGGACAGGCCCGCCGCGGTGGTGCTGGAGAGGAGCGAGGAGAGCACCTCGCCGCCGCCCGAGTAGGCGACGTAGTTGACGTCCTTGGGGTCGACGCCGATCGACTTGCCCAGCATTCCACTGAGCAGGTGGTCGATGCCGCCGAGCGAGCCTCCCGCGATCGAGTGCTTGCCCGGGTCCGCCTTCATGCCCTCGACGAACTCCTCGAGGGTGGTGTACGGCGACGAGGCCGGCACGACGAGCGCGTTGTAGTCGTCGGCGAGGCGCGCGATGGGCACGGTGTCCGCGAGGGACTCCCCCGTGTTCGAGAGGACCGTCGCGCCGACCATGACGCCGCCCGTCACCATGAGCAGGTCGTCGCGGCCCTGCATCTGCAGGAGCTGGCTGAGGCCGATCGTTCCACCAGCGCCTGGCACGTTCACGACCTGGGCGTTGTTGACGATGCCGTTCGCCCGCATCGCCTGCTGGGCCTCTCGGGCGAAGGCATCCCAGCCGCCGCCCGGGGCAGCCGGGGCCATGATCGTGAGCTTGCTCCTTGCCGAGGCTCCGGCACCCGCGCTGCTCGCATCCACGACCGCGAAGCCGAGGACGGCGACCGTGATGATCGCGAAGAGAGAGGTGAGCAGCTTGTTCGGGAGTCTTGTTCTACTCAATGGAGTATTCCTTCCGTTGGCAACGACTCTGTCGCCGCGCTGGTCTGCGCTTCTGTCTACGATTGCACCGGCGGTGACCGTCGGCGGGTTCTGGCCTTTGTGGTCTTTGTGGACACGCGGGACCGTCGCCGGAAGTCGGGACACGAGGGGGTGCAGGGATGGACGGAACGCGAATCGGCGGCCTGACGGCCCTGCGCGGCCCGCGCGTGATCACGCTCGTCGCCGTGCAGTTCTCCATCGTGGCGATCTGCATGCTCACGACTCTGCTCGTCGCCCTCCAGGTGCAGCACACCTCGATCCGCGAGGAGACCGGGGAGCGCGCGCTCGACGTCGCCATGAGCCTCGCCGAGCTGCCTGCCGTCGTCGAGGCGGTCGGGTCCCCGGATGCCGGTGCGACGCTGCAGCCGCTGGCGGACCTCGTCTCCGAGTCGGCAGGCGTCGACTACGTGGTCATCACCGACGATGCGGGCATCCGCATCACGCACCCCGTGCCGGAGCGGCGGGGTGAGCTCGTCTCCACCGACCCCAGCATCGCGCTGGGCGGGGAGACCTTCGTCGGCACCGAGGTCGGCACGGTCGGCCCCACCCTGCGCGCGAAGGTGCCGGTCTGGCGCGACGGCGTCGTCGTCGGCACCGCCTCGGTCGGCATCCTCGAATCCTCCATCTCGGCGCAGCTCGAGGAACGCATCTGGCAGGTCGTCCCCTGGGTTGTCGGCGCGGGCCTGTTCGGTCTCGCCTGCGCCGCGGGAGTCTCCCTCCTCCTCGGCCGCCGGTTCGACCAGCTCACCGTCGCGGCGCAGGAGTTCGAGACGCAGCGCCGTCTGGCGTCCGCGCTTCGCGAGCAGACGCACGAATTCTCCAACCGCCTGCATGTGCTGTTCGGCCTCATCGAGGTCGACGAGCGCGAGGAGGCGCTCGACTACATCCGCACGCTCACGCCCGTCGATTCGCTCGCCGCGGCGCCCGCTCTCGAGGAGACGCTCGCGGACGCCCCGGTGCGTGTCCGCGCCATCCTCGCCGCCGCGAGCGCGCGCCTCTGCGAGCACGGCGGGCAGCTGCAGGTCGACGTCGAGATCGAGGACCGCGCGGGAACGGAGCTCGCCTTCGGCGACGACGCCGCCACCGCGCTCAGCAACCTCGTCCGCAACGCCGTCGACGCCGTCGAGACGCAGGGCGAGCACGGGGTCGTCCGCGTCGCCATCGAGGAGGAAGCTGGTGGACTCCGGATCCAGGTCGACGACAGCGGGCCGGGCATCGCTCCAGAGCTGCGCGACCGGATCACGGAGGCTGGCTTCTCGACGAAGACCACCGAGACGAGGGACGGCCTCGAGATCCCTCGCGGCGTCGGCCTCGGGCTCGTGCGCCGCCTCGCCGAGGCGCACGGCGGTGCGCTCGTCATCTCGGACAGCGAGCTCGGCGGGGCCCGCTTCGTCGCGACGCTTCCGAACTCGAGCACGCGGGCTGACGCGGATTCAGAAGCGGCGAGCACTGGGAGGATGGACCAGTGACCACGATCCGCACCCTCATCGTCGACGACGAGACCGCCGTCAGGCGCCTGCACGAGCGGATGCTCGCGGGCGTCGACGGCTTCGAGGTCGCGGCGGTCGCGGGAACCGGAGAGGAAGCCCTCGAGGTCGCCGCGAGCACGGACATCGACCTCGTGCTGCTCGATGTGCACCTGCCCGACTTCAGCGGCGTCGAGGTACTGCGTCGCCTGCGCCACCTCCTCGGGGACTCCTTCGACGCCATCATCATCTCCTCGGCCAACGACCGGCTCTCGGTCGCTCAGCTGGCGACGGCGAGCATCTCCGACTACCTCGTGAAGCCCTTCTCGAAGGCGAACTTCGAGGCGCGCCTCGCCAACTACCGCGACACCCGCACCGTCGCTCCGCCCCTGGCGTCCTCGCCGGCCCAGACCCTGCCGCTGCGGCAGCAGGACATCGACGGGATGCTCGCTCGCCGGGCGGGCGCGCAGGCAACTGGCGGCGACCGGCAGGGTGCGCAGGCGCAGCCGCCTGGCCGCAGCCGCCCGCTCCCGAAGGGGCTGTCGGAGCCGACCATCAAGCTCGTCGCATCGCAGCTGCACCCCGAGTGGCAGTCGGCGCTCGAGGTCGCCGAGCGCTGCGGCCTCTCCCGGGTCACGGCTCGTCGCTACCTCGACCACCTCTGCGCGCGGGGGCTCGCCCAGGTCGAGCCGGTCTACGGCAAGCGCGGGCGCCCCGAGCTGCGGTATCGCCGGCAGGACTGAGCGCCGCGAGTCAGGGTGTCGGCGTCGGCGACGGCGCTGCACCGTCGAAGCTGATGCTCCAGGTGGTCTCCTCCTCGTACGGCTCGATGCGGATGATCGTCGGGCCGGCCTCGAACGGCCGCGTGAGCGACGTCACCTCGCTGATGTTCTCGTACCAGCCGTCCGCGCCGAACGTGTCGATCGTGACGCTCTGGTCGGGCTCGAACGTGAAGGTCGCGTCACCCCCGGTGCCGTCGTACAGGAGCACTTCCTGGCCTGTCCCCGAGTACTCGGCGTCGAACGAGGGGAGCGTGTCGACGGAGACGAGCGTCACGGTCCACTCCCCCTCCGCTTCGATGTCGATGGCCCGGAACTCGTCGTCCATCCATTCGTTGATGACGGCGAGGCCCGAGTAGTCGGAGTAGGCGCTGATCGAGGAGCTGCCCATCTGCTCGCCCTCCGCGTCGACGTCGTAGATGCGCAGCTGCTCGCCCTCGAACTCGACCTGCAGCAGGCCGATGTCGTCGGCGCCGTCCGGCAGGACGACGTCGAACCTCGCGTTGCCGGTGCCGGAGACGCTTACCGTCCCGTTGAGGTCGAGGGTGCCGGTGCCGCCGGACAGCTCGGTCACGGCGCCACGGATCGAGCCGCCGGCCGACCCGATCAGCTGGATCACGAGCGCGATGACGGTCAGGAGGAGGGTGATGACCCCGACGGCCCGCCGCCCGCCACCCGCGCGGAGGAGGCCGACGCTCGAGATGAGCGCGAACACGATGAGCGCCCAGGCGATGAACGTGATCCCCGAGATCGCGAACGTGAGGGCCAGGATCGCGGCGATGAGCCCGAACCAGGCGCCCCCGCCCTTCTTCTTCGCAGTGCCCGTCGCCCCGCCTCCGGCCGTCGAGGCGGATGCCGCGGCCGGGGCTCCTGGTATCTGGCTCGGTGGTGCGGATGCGAGGTCCCCGAGACGCTTGGCGATACTCCCCGACCCGCCAGCCGACGCCGCCCGCTGCACGTCGCGAGCTCGGTTCCCGAGGAGCGCGCTGCTGTCGGTGGCGACACGCTGCAGCAGCTCCTGCCGGTCCAGCTGCCCGTCGGCCGACTGCGTGAGCTCCTCGCCAGACGCGCCGCCCTGCACGACGAATCCCGGCGTCTGGGAGGCGGCATCGCGTTTGATGGCCTCATCGAGCTCTTCGAGCGTGCGCGGCGGGTCGGGCAGCCCAGGCGGGGTGTCGAAGGTCTGCGTGTGCTCCTGCGGAGCGGCGTAGGGATCCTCGGCCGCCTCCTCGGCGTCGCGCTCCGCCTCGCGTCGCTCGTCCTCCAGCCGTTGCTCGTCGCCCCTGCTGTCCTGCGCCGCCCACTTCGAGACGAAGTCGGGGGCGCGGTAGCCGGATGGGGCCTGGTAGTCGCGCTGCGAGTAGTCGACCTCGCCGTCCTTCTCAGGATCTTCTGGTGTCGAGTTGTCTGGCACGTGAGCTCCTCGGGGCGACGGACGGGGCAGTGATCGCGCATCCATTGAACTACATGCACTCGACCGGCTCCGCGAGCGAGTAGATTCTCGGGACCGCCGCAAGAGAGGGAGCGAGATGTCGCAGCCAGCAGACTTCAGCCGCGAGGAGTTCGACGTCAGGCTCGCGAACACTCGGGTCCGCATGAGCGACGCCGGCCTCGACGCGCTGCTCGTCACCGACCCGGCGAACCTCTACTACCTGACCGGCTACAACGCCTGGTCGTTCTACATGCCGCAGTTCCTCTACGTGCCGGCCGAGGGTGAGCTCCTCCTCGTCATGCGGGCGATGGATGCGCATGGCGCGCACCACACAACCTGGCTGCCGAGCGAGCAGGTCGCCGGCTACCCCGAGAGCCTCGTGCACCGGGCGGAGGTGCACCCCATGGACTGGGCGGCGACCGAGCTGCGGGAGCGGGGCCAGGCAGATCGGCGGATGCGGGTCGGCTACGAGTCGGAGGCGCACTTCTTCTCGGTCCGCTCGTTCCTGACGTTGCAGCGCCGCCTCCCCGAGTGGGACCTCGTCGACAGCGGGGAGCTGGTCAACTGGGTGCGTCTCGTGAAGTCGGAGGCGGAGATCTCGCTCATGCGGACCGCGGCCGCCGTGAGCTCCAACGCGATGGCGGTCGGCATCAACGCGCTGCGCGGCGGCAGACGACAGAGCGACGTCGCCGCGGAGATCCAGGCGGCGCAGGCCGCGGGCGTCGGGGCGTCTGAGGGCGACTACCCGTCGATCGTGCCGATGATGCTGGCCGGGGAAGGGGCGGATACGCCGCACCTCACGTGGTCGAGCGCCGAGATCGTCGCCGGGGAGGCGGTCTCGCTCGAGCTGGCTGGCGCGCACCGCCGCTATCACGCTCCGCTCGCGCGAACCGTGAGCCTCGGCACCCCGAGCGCAGAGCTGCAGCGGGTCGCGGCGACGACCCTCGACGGGTTCGAAGCGGCCCTCGAGCTGCTCCGCCCCGGCCAGACCCCTGATGCCGCCGTCGCGGCCTGGGACGCCCAGCTCGCGAAGCAGGGGCTCAGCAAGGCCTCCCGACTCGGCTACTCGATCGGCATCGGCTACCCGCCAGACTGGGGCGAGCACACGGTGAGCATCCGCTCCGGCGAGGAGACCGTGCTCAAGCCCAACATGACGTTCCACCTCATCGCAGGCATGTGGATGACAGGCTTCGGCTTTGAGGTCTCCGAGTCGATCCGCATCACCGAGACGGGCGTCGAGGTGCTCACCCGCGCTCCCCGCGAGCTCATCGTCAAGGGCGATGCATGAGCGGCGTGAGCCAGACGGAGGCGTCGGCGCTCTCCCGGCTCGACCTGGAGAGCATCGTCGCCGACACGGCGGAGCTGATCAGGGCACGCGGCGAGAACCCTGGCGAGACGGAAGCGGCGACCGTCGAGGTCCTCACGTCGCTGTGCGAGCGGGCGGGCGCTCAGGTCACGCTCACCGAGGTCGCCCCGGGGCGGCACAATCTGCTCGCCGAGCTGGGAAGTGGCGACGGACCAGCGCTCCTCTTCCTCGGGCACAGCGATGTCGTCCCAGCGGGCGTGGGCTGGCTCGGCGACCCCTTCGAGCCGCGTCTCATCGATGGCATGCTCATCGGCCGCGGCGCCGTCGACATGAAGGGCGGCCTGGCGGCCGTCGTCGCGGCGATGTCGGCGGTGCACGCCGAGCGACCCGAGGTCCGCCTCGCGCTCCTCTGCACGGTCGATGAGGAGGACACGGCGACCGGCGCCCTCCGCTACATCGCCGACGCTCCGACCACCCTCGCCGTGAACGACGACGAGGAGATCGCGCCATATTCGGCGTGCATCGTCGCCGAGCCCACGGGCCTCGACACCGTCGTCGCCTGCCGAGGCGCCACGAACTTCATCATCACGCTGCGCGGCGCGGCGGCGCACGCCGGCAACCCGGCCGACGGGGCCAGTGCCATCGCCGCGGCCGCCATCGCGGTGCAGGCCATCGAGGACGACGCCAGGCGCATCGCGCAGCAGAGCGCCGCCGTCCCCGGCCTCATCGGCACCGGCAGCTGGAACGTCGGCATGATCGCCGGCGGGCACGGCACGTCGATCGTCGCCGAGGAGTGCACGCTCTACGTCGACCGACGCGTGCTCCCCGACGAGGAACCGGAACGCATCCTCGAGGACGTGCTCACGCGCATCCGCGCAGCCATCGCAGGGAGCGGGATGCTCAACTCCGAGCGCATCACCGTCGCGGGCCACCTCGACATGGCCATGCCGGGGTTCCTGACGCAACCCGACTCCGTGGTGCCGGCCGCGGCGGTGCAGGCTGTCGCCGACGCCGGCGGCTCCTCGAGCATCGGCGGGTGGAGCGCGGCCTGCGAGGGCGGCTTCATCGCCCGTCACCACGAGATCCCCGTCGTCATCCTCGGGCCGGGTGACGTGAAGTCGCAGGCGCACCAGCCTGAGGAGCGCGTCCGGACCGACGAGCTGCTCGTCGCCGCGCGCGCATACGCGTTGATAGCGCTTCGTCTCGCGGAGGCGTCCCGGTAACACCCAGGTCCGCGCGCTGTGCTTGGACATCACCCGTGTGGAAAATTCAGCAAGGAGCACCCCCATGTCCTCTGATCAGTCCAGCAGAGGTGGCCCCGGTGCCACCCTTGCACCCCTGACCCGCGAGATCGACCTCACACCAATCCAACGCAAGACGGCACGGAGATCGGTCGCCGGTTCCGCGATCGGCAACGCCATCGAGTGGTTCGACTACGGCATCTACGGCTACCTCGCAATCTACGTGTCGCAGCTGTTCTTCACGTTCAGCGACGACCAGGGTGGCGCGCTCGCCCTCATCCTGACCTTCGCGACCTTCGCCGTCTCGTTCCTCGTGCGCCCCCTCGGCGGCATCGTGCTCGGCCCGCTCGGCGACCGCATCGGCCGCCAGAAGGTGCTCGTCTTCACGATCATCATGATCAGCCTCTCGACGGCGGCGATCGGCCTCCTCCCGTCGTTCGACTCGATCGGCTTCGCAGCGCCCATCCTGCTCATCCTGCTCCGCATGCTGCAGGGCTTCTCCGCGGGCGGCGAGTACGCCGGTGCGGCGATCTTCATGTCGGAGCACGCGCCTGACGACAAGCGCGGCTTCTTCGGCTCGTTCCTCGAGTTCGGCACCCTCGCCGGTGCAAGCGCCGCCGCCATCCTGTGCACCACGCTCGCCTTCATCGTCGGCGACGACGGGATGCTCGAGGGCTGGTGGCGACTGCCGTTCCTGCTCACGCTCCCCCTCGGCCTCGTGGCCCTGTGGATGCGCCGCCACCTGAGCGAGTCGGAGACGTTCGTCGACGACACCCAGGAGCCGGGCGAGAAGCAGACCGCCATCGGCGCCCTCGTGTCGCTGCTGAAGAACTACCCGCTGCAGGTGCTGAAGCTCTTCGGCTTCGTGATCCTCATCAACGTCGCGTTCTACCTCGTGCTGACCTACATGCCGACGTACCTGTCGACGACCCTCGACCAGAGCACCGCCGAATCGACGTTCTCGCTCGTGGTCATCCAGCTGCTCATGATGGCCGTGATCGTGCCGTTCGGCGCGCTGTCCGACCGCATCGGCCGAAAGCCGCAGCTCATCGCCGCGAGCATCGGCTTCACCGTCTTCTCCGTGCCGGCGGTCATGCTCATCCAGACCGGATCGCTCATCGCGCAGATCGCGGGCCTCGGCATCCTCGGCCTGTTCCTCGTCATGATCATCTCGACCATCTCGTCGACGCTGCCCGCACTGTTCCCGACCGCGGTGCGCTACTCGGGCTTCGCGATCGGCTACAACATCTCGACGGCGATCTTCGGCGGAACCGCGGCCTCGGCCAACACGTGGCTCATCGATCAGACCGGCAACGTCCTCATCCCGGGGTTCTACCTCGCGGGTGCCGGACTCATCGGTCTCATCTCGGTGCTGACCTTCAAGGAGACCGCCGGGCGCTCGCTGCGCGGCAACGTCATCCCCGGCAGTGACGACGCGGAACGCGTCGCCGCCGGCGAGCACCTCGTCGGCAAGGTCAACAAGTAGGCAGAGACCGATCCGACACCCACGCGGCGCTCGTCGCGGCCTCCCGCCGCGACGAGCGCCGCTGTGCTGAGCACGCCGACTCTCAGCCGGCGAGGACGGCGTCGATCTGGCCCATGGCCTCCGTCATGCCCTCCGCCATGCCCATCTCGATGACGCTGTCGAAGTCGGCCGGAGACGCGAAGACGGAGACGGTGGTCATGCGAGTGAGGTCGCCGGCAGCCTCGATCGTGACGGTGCAGCGCATGACGGGCAGCTCGAGGTTGCGTGAGCCGTCGTCGTGCGCGAACCCGTTGTCGAACGACAGCGCGTGGTGCGGTTCGATGCTGACGAACTCCCACCACTCCCCCGCCGTCGTGCCGTCCGGTCCCGTCATGTGCGACAGGACCCTGCCACCAGGCGAGAACTCGAACGAGTCGACCGTGGACGGCCAGGTCGGCGGGCCCCACCAGCGCTCGAGCTGGCGGGGGTCCTCCCACAGCCGCCAGACGCGCTCCGGCGTCGCGGCGTGCTCGGTGACGACGGTCAGCGTGCGCTGATCCGGATCCTTCTGCGTTGAGATGACAGGCATGATGCTCTCTCCTTCGTTCACCGCTCGCCAGCGTCGGCGCGCGGAGATGGTGGTGCGCTCTCGTCGTCGTCGGCGAGGAGCGCGTCGATGCGGGATGCTCGGTCGCGCCAGAGCCGCTCGTAGGACTCGAGGAGCCGCGTCGTCTGGGCGATCGTCGCCCGGTCGGCATGGACCAGCTGCTCCCTTCCCCGCCGCCGTTTCGCCGTGAGGCCTGCCCTCGTGAGCACGGCGACGTGCTTCTGCACGGCCGCGAAGCTCATGGCGTAGGCCTCGGCGAGGGTGGTCACGGACTGCTCCTCGCGGAGCACGCGCGTGAGGATGTCGCGCCTCGTCGTATCCGCCAGGGCCTGGAAGATGCGGCTGACGTCGTCCTGGCCGAGCTGTTGTGTAACCATTTGGTTGTACGTTACGCCGCACGAAGCGCCGAGGCAAGACCGGTGGGGGTGGTGGTTCGTAGACTGCACCGGTGAGCAATCCGAGCGAGAGTCCCACGCAGGCGTCCTGGCGCAGCGCACTCGGGCGACTCCTCGAGCAGCCTGCCGCCCCGGTGGAGGGCAACGCCTCCGAGCGAGTCGTGCCGCTTGCCCTGCAGTTCGAAGTGCGTGAGCTCATCCCGCGCACCATGTACCGCTGGAACGGACCCACGTCACGCCGCGCGTTCACGGGCGACGACGGCGCGGCCACGGCGCTCGACGAGCTCCGACTCGGGGCGCGACCCGTCATGCAGGGGGTTCGCGGCAAGTGGGTGAAAGGAGATCTCACCTGGGCGAAGCTGCAGCACCTGCGCGGGCGTCGAGACCTCGACCCGCGGCACCAGGCGTGGTTCGCGCAGTTCTTCGCGGTGCACCGAGCCGCGCGCCCGCCAGAACCGGGCCAGGACAGCGAATGGCTCTTCCTCGACGAGGCGCAGAGCCCCGTGATGTGGACGATGCTCCAGGAGGCCATCAGCCTGGACATCGCCTTCGTCGGCACGGGCAAGCGCGCCAGCATCACGCTCGAAGCCGGCTCGAGCCTCACGCTCGACGCCAAACGGACCCCGGGCGGATTGACCGTGGCGCCACTCCTCACCATCGGGGATGCGCCCGCCGACTTCGAGACGGCCCGACCGGTCGGCGACCACGGCTTCTACGCCTTCGACGCCGACGAGCCCGACCGCATCCGCCTCGCCAAGAGCGACACGAGGCTCTCCCGCCAGCAGCTGGCCCTCCTCGATCCCGGACGCGCCCGCAGGACCGAGTTCACGGTACCGAGCGACGACGCCGACGAATTCGAGCGCTCGCACCTGCCAGAGCTCGCGGCGCACCTGCGGCTGGGCAGCGCAGACTCGTCGGTCCGCATCCCTGAGCCGACACCTCCCGAGCTCATCCTCACCACGACGTTCGGCCCCCGGCACAGTATCGAGCTGCGCTGGCGATGGGCCAATCCTCGGTCCCTCGCCGCACCGCCCGCACTCTCGAGCGTGCTCGAGGAGGGCATGCTCCCGCGCGACTGGATGCCGGAGGACATCGACTCCCCCGGAGCCCTGCCCGCTCGGGTCACCCTCTCGCAGATCGAGGCGGCGCGCTTCGCGGCCGAGACCCTGCCGCTGCTGGAACGGCTCTCGGGCATCCGAGTCGAGACCGTCGGCACGCCACCCGCCTACCGGGAGCTCCGCGGGGCCCCGAACCTGACCGTCACGACCGTGCCCACCGAGCGGCACGACTGGTTCGACCTCGGGGTCACCGTCACCGTCGACGGCAAGGTGATCCCCTTCACGAAGCTCTTCAAGGCCCTCGCGCTCGGGAAGCCGAGACTGCTGCTCATCGACGGCAGCTACCTCTCCCTCAAGCACCCGGCGTTCGAGCCGCTGCGCGAGCTCATCAGCGAAGCGCAGGGCCTGAACGAGTGGGAGCCGAACCGACTGCAGATCAGCCGAAGGCACGCCAGCCTCTGGTCCGACTTCGAGGACCTCGCCGATGAGGCCGAGCCAGCCGTCGAATGGCGCGAGCTGCTTCACGAGCTGCGGGAGGACACCCCCTCGCCCATCGAACCTCCCCGGGGGCTGCACGCGTCACTGCGCCCGTACCAGCAGGAGGGCCTCAACTGGCTCGCGTTCCTCTGGCGGAACAAGCTCGGCGGCATCCTCGCCGACGACATGGGCCTCGGGAAGACCGTGCAGACCCTCGCCCTGGTGCAGCACGCACGCGAGCAGGCTGCCGATGGGCGCGAACCGGCGCCGCTGCTGGTCGTCGCACCGACATCGGTCGTGTCGAACTGGGTGTCGGAGGCCGCCAGGTTCACCCCCGAGCTCACGACCCGGATCATCGACGCGACCCAGGCCAGCTCAGGGCGCCGCGTCGCGGACGTCGCCGAGGGGGCGAGCATCGTCGTCACGAGCTACGCCCTCTTCCGACTCGACTTCGAAGCCTACCGCGGCGTCGCCGAAGACACCGGATGGTCGGGGCTCGTCCTCGACGAGGCCCAGTTCGTGAAGAACGCGAGCTCGCTCGTGAGCGAATGCGCGAGGGACCTCGAGGTGCCGTTCAAGCTCGCCATCACGGGCACGCCCCTCGAGAACTCGCTGACCGAGCTGCACGCGCTCCTCGCGATCACCGCCCCTGGCCTGTTCCCCTCGGCGAGGCGGTTCGGGGAAGAGTACGTGCGCACGATCGAAGGCAAGCGGCACGGCGTGAGCGATGGCGTCGGTGCCGGACTGAGCGAGCCCGCGAGCGCCGAGGTGCGAGCCAAGCGCCTCGCGAGACTGCGAGCGCGCATCCGCCCCTTCCTGCTCCGACGCACGAAGGAGCGTGTCGCCCCCGAGCTGCCGGAGAAGCAGGAGCAGACGCTCTTCATCGAGCTCAGCGAGGAGCACCGCGAGCTCTACGACCTCTACCTCCAACGCGAACGCCAGAAGCTCTTCGGGCTGCTCGAGGACCTCGACAAGAACCGATTCATCGTGTTCCGCTCGCTCACGCTGCTACGCCTCCTTGCGCTCGACCCCGCGCTCATTCAGGCGAGCCTCGACGGCATGCCGCCGGGTACAGTGCCCTCGAGCAAGCTGGACGCACTGCTGGAGCACCTCACGGACGTCGCCGCCGAGGGGCACCGGGCGCTGGTCTTCAGCCAGTTCACCTCGTACCTCAAGCTCGTCGCCAAGCGCCTCGACGCGGAGGGAATCCCCTACGTGTACCTGGACGGCGCGACGACGAAGCGGGCAGAGGTCATCGCCTCCTTCAAGGAGGGCACGGCCCCCGTGTTCCTCATCAGCCTCAAGGCGGGCGGGTTCGGCCTCAACCTGACGGAGGCCGATTACGTGTTCCTGCTCGACCCGTGGTGGAACCCGGCGAGCGAGGAGCAGGCCATCGACCGCACGCACCGCATCGGGCAGGAGCGTCGCGTCATGGTCTACCGGATGATCGCGGAGGGCACGATCGAGGAGAAGGTCATGGCGCTCAAAGATCGCAAGTCGAAGCTCTTCAACGCCGTCATCGACGACGACGAGCTGTTCAGCACCGAACTCTCGGCTGAGGACATCAGGGAGCTGCTGCGGTAGCCGAGGGGCGTGGAAGCACGAAGCCCGGCCGAGCCATCTCTGGCTTGACCGGGCTTTTCTCTGGAGGGGCTGACGAGAATCGAACTCGCATCATCTGTTTGGAAGACAGAGGCTTTACCACTAAGCTACAGCCCCGAATCGGGACGAAGAGAATGCTACCCCATCTCGGCGAGGTCCGTGAACTCCACCCTCCATCAGCGAGTCGCGTCCGTGGATGTGGTCCGCGTAGCCCCGGGAGTCCGGTAACATTACCTCCGGTTCGCCGCGCGATCGGCACCGGGGTGTAGCTCAGCTTGGTAGAGCGCCCGCTTTGGGAGCGGGAAGTCGCAGGTTCGAATCCTGTCACCCCGACCAGCATCCTCCTGCAGCTTCGAGCCAGGCAAGACCCCCTCTCGAGGGGGTCTTTTTCGTCGGCTCATGCGCCGCGCATAGACGACTCACACGTTCGTCATGTGGCCCGCATATGCGTCGTCGTTATCTTCTTGTTATCTGCACGCTGGCGTGACTGAGGTCCCTCGCACCGGCGTCGGCCGAGGCGTTGCAGTGAAGGCCACCCGCGGCGCCCCAGCGCCCTCCGAGAGGAACACCATTGCAGTCAGATCTCGCACGCCCCAACAGCCCACACGCTGTTCCCCTCGCCACGATCGCGGCTGCGACCGGCGGGATCGTCTCGCCCACGAGCGACGCCATCACGGTGACCGGGGTCTCGAGTGATTCCCGGCGCATCCGCCCGGGTGACCTCTACGTCGCGATCCCCGGTGCACGGATGCACGGCGCAGACTTCCTGCCAGCGGTCGTCCGGGCCGGCGCGGTCGCCGTGCTCACCGACGAGGCCGGCGCAGCCAAGGCCGCCGGGTTCGACCTGCCCGCCATCGTCGTCGAGAATCCGCGCGAGGTCATGAGCGTCGCTGCCTCGACCGTCTTCGGCACCGGGATCGCCACGCCCCAGCTCTTCGCGGTGACCGGCACCAACGGCAAGACGACCACGAGCTACCTCCTGCACGCGCTCTTCCTCTCGCTCGGCATCAAGGCCGGGCTCTCGGGGACCGTCGAGCGCATCGTGGGCGAGGCGCGGCTCGAGACCCGTCTCTCCGGTCGGCTCACGACGCCCGAGTCCGACTACCTGCACGGCCTCGTCGCTCGCATGACCGAGGACGACGTGCAGGCGGCCGCGATCGAGGTCTCCTCCCACGGCCTCGACGGTGGGCGGGTCGACGGCCTGCCCTTCGAGAGCGCCATCTTCACGAACCTCTCGCAGGACCACCTCGATGTCTACGGCACGCTGGAGAACTACTTCGCGTCGAAGCTGGTGCTCTTCACGCCGAGGCACGCGAAGCGCGGCGTCATCGCGATCGAAGACGAGTGGGGGCGCCGCGCGGCGGCCGAGTCGCTGATCCCCGTCGTGACGGTCGCACGCGACACCGCGGAGGGCGCAGCCGACGCCGACTGGGTGCTGCACATCGACGCCGAGGGCCTCGAACGCACCGACTTCACCCTGCGGGGCCCGAACGGCGAGGAGCTCACCTCCAGCATCGGCCTCCCCGGCACCTTCACGGCGCTCGACCTCGCGCTCGCGATCGTCTCCGTCATCGGCACCGGACTCGCGTCGCTCGAGCAGATTCGGGAGGCGCTGAGCGCCACGGACGGGCTCCACCCCGTTGTCCCGGGTCGCCTCGACCTCGTCTCCGGCGAGTCGGAGCTGCGCGTCTACGTCGACTACGGACACACGGCAGCGTCCTTCCGCGCGGTGCTGCACGCCCTCCGCCCCTTCACCCCCGGCCGGCTCTTCATGATCTTCGGTGCCGACGGCGACCGAGACAAGGGAAAGCGCCCGGAGATGGCGCGCGCCGCGAGCGAGGAGTCGGACGTCGTCATCGTCACCGACTACAACCCGCGAACGGAAGACCCAGACGGCATCCGCCGCACCCTCGTCAAGACGATCCGCGCCGAGTTCCCCGAGCGGGAGCTCTACGAGATCGCCGACTCGGCGACCGGCATCGATCACGCCGTCGCACTGGCCGAGCCCGGAGACCTGATCTTCGTCGGCGGGCACGGGCACCGGGCCGACGTCGAGGTCGACGGCCGCATCGTGCCGTACTCGGCGCGCGAGGCCGCCGTGGCCGCGCTGCGCGAGCACGGCTGGCTCGCGCCGGAGCCGCCGAGCGCCTTCGGGTCGGCGGATGCGGTCACCGACGCACAGCAGCGCCGCGCCTCCTAGGCTCCCGGGCGGCCGGGGAAGCGAGGCGATGCCGCACACAAGACCTCAGCGGTCGGAGACCGCCTCGAACTCCCCGCGGTCTCTCGCCGCGAGCAGCTCGGCGTAGTCGAGCGCGGACTGCTCGGCGTAGCCGATCGCCCACTCGGCCATCGCGCCGTCGAACGAGCCGCTCTTGCCGAGGTACCCGGCGATCATCGGCGCGATGGGGCTCTGCGCGTGGGCGCGTGCGAGGAGCGTGCCGCACGCCTCCCCGTACTTCGAGAACTCCGACGGCGTGAGCTGGTCGAGGTCGACCGAGCCCTTCATATCCCTGAACTGCCGCACATAGAAGTCCCTTGGGACGCCGTCCTCATCCTCGAAGCGCAGGTAGCCGAGGAACGGATCGGAGACGGCCTGCAGGATGCGCTGGCAGCTCACCACCCGGTACCCCTCTCCGAGTTCGTCATACTCGCGGCGAGATCGCGCCTGGAGGAGCCTCCTCGGGTCGACGTGGCCGTAGGCCTCGAGCACCGACGGCGGCGCCTCCTTCACCTGCAGCACGAGCGCCTCCCCGCCTGGCCCCGTCAGGATCAGGATGAAGCACCGGGTGCCCACGCTCCCGACCCCGACAGCACGCCGCGCGACGTCCGTGAGCGTGAAGTTGCCGAGCAGGAACGCCACGTCGGTGCCGACCGTCGCACGGTACCGCTCGAAGAGCTCCTCGACGCGCGCCTCTGCCTCGGGTGAGATGTGCGTCATAACGGGCGGGTTCTCGACGATGAGCCTGGTGCCGTCGGCCGCCCGCTCCGTGAGCTTGTCGACGAACTTCTGCGACGTGCGCTTCCTGGCGCTCTTCGTCGCCTTCGCGAGCACGTCCTGTGCCTCCGTCCTGAACGAGGGATGCGCCACGTCGGTGTCGAGCCGCAGGTAGTAGCGGTCGAGGGCCGAGTGGCCCACCATCTCGCGCATCCCCTCCCGGTAGGCGGCCGCGGCCTTCCTCGCCGCCTTCCTCGTCTGCTCCTCGGTGAGTCCGAGGTCTCGGGCGCCGACGACCACGCTCGCCACGAGCCGCTTCAGATCCCACTCCCACGGCGCAGACGCGGCTTCATCGAAGTCGTTGAGGTCGAACACGAGCGTGCGCTGCGGCGAGGCGAACAGCCCGAAGTTGCTGAGGTGCGCATCGCCGCACGCCACCACCTGGATGCCGGTGCTCGCCCCCTGGGACAGGTCGTGCGCCATGATCGCGGCGGTGCCGCGATAGAACGTGAACGGACTGTCGAGCATGCGCCCCATGCGCAGCGCCACGAGCTCTGGCAGTCTCGCCTCGTTCTGCTCGGCGAGGATCGCCCGGGGGTCGCGCTCGCCAGGGACGAAGATGGCGTGCTCGACGTGCGGCTGCGTCTTGCGGAGCGCCTTGCCCGCCGCGTAGAGCTCGTCGCGAGTCGGCCGGGGCGCGCGATCGCGCTGCAGACGGCTGAGGTGTGTCGGCATGAGGGGCCTTCCTCGTCGAAGTGTCGAGCTCCGGCTCGATGAGGCTCAGTCTCTCGCGATTCGGTGAACGCCGAGAGACGCCGTCGCGACCGAGCGTCGCGGGGTCACGACACGATGTCGTAGGTCACCCACGCCGTCTGCTTCGCGACCGAGTCGTAGAGGCGCCGAGCCGTCGCGTTGTCCTCAGCCGTGATCCAGCGCACGACGCTGAGGCCAGCATCCTCGGCGTACTCGCCGAGGTGCAGCAGGAGGGCCCGGCCCGCGCCGCCGCCGCGGGCCGCCGGGGAGGTGAAGAGGTCGTCGAGATACAGCCCCGTGGTGGCGGAGAGCGGTCGAGCGAAGCGACGCACATGCGCGATGCCACCCAGCTGCCCCTCCGCGTCGACCGCGACGAAGCCGTGCGACTCGTGGGCCTCGTCGCTCAGCCACGACCAGACGGTGTCGATCTTGGCCTCGTCGGCGGGAACCCCGTAGAACGCCCGGTAGCCGCGATAGAGCTCCCGCCATTCCCGCTCGTCCGACGCAGTGACAGGGCGCACATTCCATTCAGTCATGCGCCAAGTCTCGCCCCAGCCCGCCGGAAAGCTCCAGCAGACTCGGCGGGAAGGCGACCCTGAACAGCTCACGGTTGGACGTTCCACCCGTGGAGACGTAGAGTCTCCGCCGTGGATCTGTTCAAGTACCTCCGCCCAGCCTCGAGCACCCCCCAGGCCGAGCACCAGCCGCACGGCGTTCACAACGCGCGGGAAACCCTCCGCGCTCGGACCGTCGAACTCATCCGACCCGGCTTCGTCTCCCTCGACGAGGCCCTCGAGACCGCTGGCTCGTTCGCCGAGGACGAGGCGCTGCCCGTCCGTCCCGATGAGATCGAGCGGATCGTCACCGCCACCTGGGACGACCTCGCCGACTGCCAGCGAGACTGGGCCAGCGAAGGCGACTACGAGAAGCTCCGAGCCGCGTTCGCCGACCTCGAGCAGGCCGGCGTCGTCGCGCGCATGAACTTCGCCTGCTGCCAGAATTGCGGGCACGCCGAGATCGAGGCCGAGAGGACCATCGGCAAGCACGTCGGCTACGTCTTCTTCCACCAGCAGGACGCGGAGCGCCTCGCCGGTGACGACGCGGAGCTGCTCCTCGCGTTCGGCACGTTCGCGGCCAGCCCCTCGCAGACGGCGGAAGAGCGCGCGGAGGCGGAGCAGCAGCTCGGACGTCTCGTGGCCACGACCATGCGCAGCAACGGCCTCGCGGTCGAGTGGGACGGGCAGACGTCGTCTCGCATCGCCGTCTCCATCAGCCACTGGCGCAAGCGCCTCCCGTTCGTCGGCGCCTGAGCGCGTCTCGGGCCCAACTGCCCGGCTGATCTGGCCGGGCAGTCCTCCCCCGCTCCCGCTTTCGCCTCCCCATTCTTGTCCGGAGAACGGCATCCTCGCGGCTCGCTCGCTAGGCTGACGCCCAGACAACCCCGGGGGGTAGACGCAGAGTGACTGACGCAGGAATGGGCAGACAAGCCCAGAGGCCACGGTTCCCGAAGACGCTCGGCGATCTCACCGACCCGAGCAAATGCCCTTCGTGCTTCGAGACCTATGGCGCTCCAGGGCCGTCCTGCCCCGCCTGCGGCTTCACCCGCGACTCGGCGGTCATCAGCCATCTTCTCGACCTCGGCGCGCAGGCGCGCGGCCCCCTCCTGGCCCGCGGTGAGTTCATCGTCGCGGCGAACGAGCAGGCCAAGGCGAAGGCCCGCGCGGCGCGACAGGACCAGCTGGCTCGAGCCGAGCAGACACGACTCCGGGAGGAGGAGCGGGGCAGGAGCCGGGCAAGCGACGCGCTGCTCGCGGCCGACCACGCAAGGCTCCTCGGAGGAGCCGCAGGGCACCTCGGGGCGGATGCCGCTCCGGCTCCGGCTCCGCGGCAGGGACAGGGACAGAACACGCAGCAGCGCGGCCAGCACGTGTCCGCGCCGGCGCAACAGACGACGCAGCACCCGGCGGAGACCTGGGCCACGCAGCGCACGCCCTCCGGGTATCAGGCACCACCGGCCCAGCACCTGCCGCCCACCCCGCCAGCTCAGCCGCCCCGGCCCCGTCGCTCGAGCGTCCAGCTGCTGCTCCTCGTGCTCGGCATCGGGCTCCTCAGCATCGCAGCGGTCGTCTTCCTCACCTTCGCCTGGGTCGTCTTCGGCGTCGAGGTCAAGGCGGCCATCACCGCCGGCGTGACGCTCGCGGTCATCACGACCGCCAGCATCCTGAAGCGCCGGAGGCTCTCGGCCACGGCGGAAGGAATCGGCGCGCTCGGTGTCGTGCTGGTCGTCCTCGACGTGTGGGCCGTCCAGGCCACGGGTCTCCTCGGTGCCGGCGACGTGCCGGGAACGCTCTACTGGGGCATTGGCCTCCTCGTCGCGACGGCGGCCTTCGAGGCCTGGCATCGCCTCTCGCACCTGCGCGCCCCTGGCATAGCCGCGAGTCTCACCGTGCTGCCCGCCCTCGCCCTCACCGCGGCCGGAGCCACCGCCACGTTCCTGTCCCCCGTGCAGCGCCTGGTCCTCGCCCTCGTCTTGGCCGGTGCCGCCTCCGCGCTGCACGTTCTACTGCGCGTCAGGCCGTCCGTCTCGGCCGCGACGCAGGGCCCACCCGCCGCCGACTCGTTCAGCGGTGCAACTCCGCGCTCGCTCGAGCGCTGGATCCTCTCCGTCACAGGCGTCGTCGCCCTGGCCGGCGGCGTGCTCTGCGGCGCGGCGGCGGCAACTGGCAACGACCCCTGGCTCGGGTACGCCTTCCTCTTCCTCATCGCGGCGGCCTCGGCGGCCCTGCTGGCGTGGCTCGTCAGCCAGGAACGCGGAGCACTCGCCGCACGCAGCCTCCTCATCGCCTTCGGCATCCTGACGGCGCTCTCGCTCGGGGCAGTCCCCCTGAGCTTCACCGGGGCCGTGCGCCTCGCGCTCTCGCTTGCGGTCATCCCGATTCTGCTGGCCGCAGCCCAGGTGCTCAGATCCCGACTCGCCGCGACAGCACGCCCGCAGTCCGCCGCGTTGCAGCTCGCGGTGACCTCGCTGAGCTTCACGACGCTCGCAGCGGCTGCGGTCCCGGTGATCTCGCTCGGCCTCTCGGTCGTATCAGCCGACTCCGTGCTGTCCTTCGCCGCCGCTGACCAGGCCGGAATGGCAAGGGCGCTCTCGGGCGCCGAGCTCCGCACCTGGTGGGCCATCGCGGGTGGTGCGCTCGGGCTCGCCGTGGCAGCAGGGCTGCTGCAGCTCGTGCCCGGCCGGATCCGGCAGCTGACCCCCGCCTTCACGGCGGCGGGATCGTTCCTCGCGCTGTGCGCCGCCGCGAGCGCTCCTGGGGCGCCCGCCGTCACCATCGCGAACCTGCTGATCGCCGCGGCCTCCGTCGCGGGAGCGATCGTCCTCTCCCGCGAGCGGCTGGCCGCACCTGCCGCCGCAGTCCCCACGACTGCCCTCAGAATCGTGCTCCAGTGCGTCGCCGGCGTCGCGATCCTCGCGCTGCTGGCGGCGGGGCTCGCGGTGCGACCCGTCGAGATCGGCGCGCTTGTCGTCGGCGCTGCGCTCACCTTCGGGCTCCGGTTCTCGGCCGGGCGCACCTCACCGCTCCGGCCCGTCCTCACCGCACTCACGGCCGCGCAGCTGCTCGCCGTCCCCCTGCTCGTCGCGTTCGTGCGGGGCGCCTGGAGGACCCCGGAGCCATCGGGGACGAACCTCGCCATCACGTGCTCCTACCTCGGCATCTCACTCCTGCTCGCCGCCTCGCTGCTGCTCCCACGACCGTGGCTCTCCGCCGCCGAGCGCATCCTGCTCGCCTCCGCGGCAGCCCTCCCTGCCTTCGTCGCCTCCTTCGTGCTGCTCGCGCTCCTCGGGTCGAGCGCGGCGCGAAGCGACGACGGCGCCCTCCTGACGGACGCCGGTTGGCCGCTCGGAGCCCTCTGGGTGAGCTGCGCCGCGCTCGGCGCGCTGCTGTGCGCCGCGGTCGTGCTCGTCGCCCTGCGCCGCCGGCAGGACGAGGATGCACCCGCCGTGGTGCCGCTCCTCGCCGTCCTGCCCCCAGCCCTCTGGGCAACGCTCGGGGCGCTCGTCACGGCGTTCGTGACGGCGCAGTTCCTTCCGCCGGTCGTGGCCTCCCTCGGCGTCGCCGCCGCCGCGCTGGCTGCCGGTGGCACCCTCGCGGCCCGACTTCGCGGCGCTCAGGGAAGCAGGGTCCTCTCCGCCGAGCTCGCAGCCACCGCCGTCGCGCTCGTCTCCCTCGTGAGCACGCCGTTCTTCACCGGCGCCTTCGGGTCGTCCGCCGGGGCGCAGTACCTCGCGGCGACGATCGCGACCTCGGCCGCCGTGCCGGTGCTGCTCGCGATCTCCCCCGCAGGGCTGTTCCGCGCGCGAGGACGAGCCTCGATCGCCTGGATCGGCGTGGGCCTCCTCACCGCCGCCTGGTACGTCTTCGCCACCGGCACCCCCGGCATCACGAGCTCCGAGGGCGTCCATCTCCCCGCCGGAGTCCCGCTTGTCGTCTCCGCGCTCCTGCTCTGGTGGTTCGGCCGGGCGCGGAGCGCTGGCGAGCCGGCACGAGCGGCCGCCTTCGTCCTCGCCGGCGGGCTCGTGCTCTCGACGGTCGTCCCCGCGATCAACTCAGCCGAGACGACCACGGGCACGCTGCTGTACTTCCTCGTCGGCATCGTGGTCGCCCTGGGGGTCGCCCTTGCAGCGAGCATCCTCAGCGTCCCAGCCCACGCGCGTCCGCTGCTCGTCTCGCTGAGCGCCTCGGCCGCCGGCGTGGCCGTGCTCACGGCGCTCGCCCACGTCCAAGCGAACCTGACCGGCGACCTCAACCCGCGCGGCGTGCTCACCGGCCTGATCACGAGCGTCGAGGCACTCGTGTGGCTCACGGCCTGCGTCCTGCTCGTCGGCACCGTGTCGTGGCTCCTGCTGCGCCGCGTCTGGGCTGCGGATGAAGCCAGCGCCCGCCGCAAGCTGCTCATCGCTCTCCTCGCAGCGACCGGCGGCGCCGTCGTCATCGCGCTCCTGCTCACCACCCGGTTCGAGAGCGCCATCCTGCTGCTCGGCCTGGCGCTGCTCGCGGGCCTCCTCGCAGCCGTCCTGCCCGATCGCCTCGTCACCGCCGCCGGCCGCGCCGGACTCGCCCTCGTCGGCTTCCTAGCGCTCGCATCCCACGGTGTCGCCGTGGCGGTCGGCACACCCAGCGGGCCGAGCAGCCCATGGATTCAGCAGCAGACCGGCATCACCGTGCTCCTCGTCGGCCTCGTCGCGGCAGCCATCGTCGTGATCGCCCGAGTGCTCTCCGCCCCGAACCTGCTCGTGAGACTCGCCAGCTACGCCACCACGGTCCTCGCGACCTGGCTGCTCGTCGACCACGTGCAGGCCATCGGAGTCGAAAGCCTCTCCCCCGTGCAGATCGCCGCCGCAGCCGGAGTCATCGGAGCGCTCACCGCCCTGGCCGGTGTGCTCCTGGCTCCCGAGGGAACGCGCCGAGGAGACGGGATCGCGCTGCGCGCGCTCGGCCTCCTGACGGCGCTGGCCGGCGTCCCCCTGGCAGCGGGAGCCTCACGCGCCCGAGTCGAAGGGTTCGCCGATTGGAGCGCGCTTCCGACCGCAGTCGCCCTGCTCGCGGCCGCCGCCATCGTCGCGAGCCTCCACGTCGGGGCGCGCTCGCCGTACGCGATCCTCCGCTACCTCGGCGTGCCGGTGCTCGCGCTCGCGTGGGTCTGGGAGGTGCTCGGGAACTGGGACGGCTCTTCGTTGTTCGTGGCCTTCGGCGGAGCGTTCCTCGTGTTCTTCGCAGCCGGCACCGCGACTGCCGCGACCGGCCGTCTCGGCGACGAGCCCCGTCCGCCAAGCGTCGAGAGCCTCCTGTGGCTGGCAGCGGCACCCGGCATCTGGCTCAGTGCGGGCGCGATCGCCGCGGTCGCGCAGCCCCTCGAGGAACCCGGCGCCCGCATCCTGTCGCTCTCGGTGCCGGAGCTCGCACTCGCCATCCTGACCCTCGCGCTGGTCGTCGTCTGCACGGTCGCGCCCGTTGCACCCCGGATGCGCGCCTCGGCCAACGCGCTCGGCGTCGGCTCGTCGATCTCGGCCGCCGTACTCGGCCCCGCCCTGGTCATCGCAGCGCAGGGCCCCCTGACCCCGGTCACCCTGCCGCTCTGGGGTGTCCTGCCTGCCTGCTTCGTGCTGCTCTTCGCGAGCGCGCTGTGGCGGCGCCAGCACCAGCTCGAGAACCCGCGCCTCGCCGCGCTCGCCTCGACGGTGCTCGTGCCCCTCGCCATCACGGCGCTGGTGCTCTCCGCCCTCCCGAGCGTCCTGCGACGCGAGGTCGAGAACGGCCAGCAGGTCGCACTCACCTGGGTCCTGGTGCTCTGCGCCGTCACGCTGGCGAGCCTGGTCCGCCCGGAGCTGCTCCCCACTCTGGCGCCAACGCAATCCGCGCCCGGCGCTCGGCCCTCGCTGCGGGTCCCCGTCCTCGCGTTCTCCGCCGCCGCCCTCGTCGCCATCATCGGCGTCGTGGCTACCGAGACCCCGGCCCCCTGGCTCGAGCTCGCGACGGCACCCCTCGGCGCCACGCTGCTGGCGGGAGGCCTGTTCTTCCTCGACAAGCGCCCCGCGCTGCGCAGCTGGGCCGCGCTCACCCCGGGCCTGGCCCTGCTGCTGGTCCCGAGCTACCTGGCGCAGTTCGCCGACCCGGCGCCCTGGCGTCTCATCGCCCTCGGCCTCGGCGCGGTCGGCGTCACCGTCTGGGGAGCCACGCGTCGCCTCCAGGCGCCGCTCGTCTTCGGCGCGATCATCACCGCGCTCCACGCGGTCACCGCGTTCCGCCAGCAGCTCGCCGTCGTCGCCGGCGTCGTCCCCTGGTGGGCGTGGCTCGCACTCGCGGGCACGGTGCTCGTCGTCATCGCGACCACGTACGAGGCGCGACTGCGCGACGCGAAACGCGCCGCCGCGTCCATCCGCTCGCTCAGGTGAGCGCGCCGGCTGTCAGCTCGCGAAGAACGTCAGAGCTGGCAGCCGGGGCACCAGTAGAGCTTGCGGGCCTGCATCTCCTCGAGGGCGATGGGAGTTCCGCAGACACGGCACGGCTCCCCGGCACGGCCGTAGACCCAGTGCCGGTCCTCGCGGTTCTCGAGGGCCGCCGCCTTCGCCTTCCCGCGAAGCCCGTCGATCGTCATCATCTGGCCAACCTCGACGCCGATCTTGAGCAGCTTCGTCCAATCGCGCCACAGCTCCCTGAGCTGCTCGTCGGTGAGCTGCGAGGTCGGCGTGTGCGGGTTGATGCCCGCCCGGTAGAGCATCTCGGCCCGGTACACGTTGCCGATGCCGCTCACGATCTGCTGATCCATGAGCACGATGCCGATGGGCGTGCGCTTGCCCCGCGCACGCTCGAGGAAGCGCGCCTCCGCCTTCGCGCCGCGGTCGACGAGCGGGTCCGGGCCCAGCTTCTCGATGCGCGCAGCGACCTCGTCGCCCGTCATCAGCTCGCACGCGGTCGGACCACGGAGGTCGGCACACGTCTCCGCGGTGAGGAGCCGCAGCCGCACTGCCCCGACGGGCTCCGGCGGCCACTGCGAGAGCTCCTGCTCGCGCTCAGCCTCGGCCATCTTCAATCGCGTGCGCCTCGGGGCCCCGATGCTCGAGAGCGAGGTCTCACCCCGCGAGTCCTCGATCGTCACGCCGGGACGCTTGCGCGAGTACTCGCCGGTCTGCCCGAGCGTCGTCGAGACCTGACCGGAGAAATCCCAGGCACCGTAGATGCCGAGGTGCACGCGCAACCAGACGCCGCCCTCGAACCGCGAGAACATGTGCTTGCCGACCGCGAAGGTCTCGACCATCTCGCGGCCGTCGATCTCGGCAGCACCCTCGACGAAGCGCCCCTGCGGCGATGACGCCGCGACGACACGCCCCGCATAGTTCGCAGTGAACTGGCGGGCTATTCGGTGGACGGAGTGACCCTCAGGCATTCCCCGCCGGCGTCTCAGACTCCACCATCGGCGGCACGACGGTGCCGACGGCGCCGAGCACCGACTTCCCGGCGATCTTGCCGGTCTGCTCGTACTCGGCGAGCTGCGAGATACGGCGCAGATGGCGCTCTTCTCCCGGGAACGGCTCGGCGATGAAGATGTCGATGAACCGCAGCACATCCACGATCTCGTGCTGCCTCGCGCCGATGGAGATCACGTTCGCGTTGTTGTGCTCGCGCGCCAGCTGCGCCGTGGCGTCGCTCCACGCCAGCGCCGCACGCACACCCGTGACCTTGTTGGCCGCGATCTGCTCGCCGTTGCCAGATCCGCCGAAGACGACGCCGAGCGACTTCGAGCCGTTGGCCCAGTCGTTGGCGACAGCCTGCGCGGCGTTGATGCAGAACGACGGGTAGTCGTCGAGGGCGTCGTACTCGGACGGGCCGTGGTCGACGACCTCGTGACCCTGATCGCGCAGGTGCTCCTGCAGCTGCTGCGAGAACTCCAGTCCAGCGTGATCCGTCGCCACGTGGATGCGCATCAGTCGAACACCGGTCCGCGGGTGCGGCTGCGCTTGAGCTCGAAGAAGCCATCGACCGACGCGGCCATCACGACGCCGTCGAACAGGCGAAGCGCCTCCTCGCCCTTCGGCGCAGGAGAGACGACGGGGCCGAAGAAGGCGACGCCGTCGATGGCGATGATCGGCGTTCCGACCTCGTCACCGACACGCTCCATGCCGGAGAGGTGGCTCGCGCGGTAGCGCTCGTCGAACTCGCCGGCGTCGGCGCGCTCGACGATCGACTCGGGGATCTCCAGCTCGGTGATCGCCTCCTGCAGCACCTCGTCGCGGTCCTTGCGGCCACCCGGGTGGATGCGCGTGCCGAGCGCGTCGTAGAGCGCCTTGACCTTCTCGTTGCCGAGGTCCTGCTCGACGCCGGCGACGACGCGGCCGAGGCGAGAGGTTCCCTGCAGCATGTCGCGGTACGACTGCGGGATGTCCTTCTCCTCGTTGAGGAGCTCGAGGCTCATGATGTGCCAGGTGATGTCGAGGTCACGATGGCGAGCGACCTCGTCGATCCATCGCGAGGTCATCCAGGCGAATGGGCAGATCGGGTCGAACCAGAAATCTACTTTGATCGGTGCGGGCATACGCATAAGCCTACTCGGCAGGACTAGGCTGGCCGCGCCGCAAGCCCGGAACCTCCGGGCTCCCTCACACCAAAGGAGCTGGAATGCCCGGAGAGAACCTGACTCGCGCTGAGTCGGTCGAGCGTCGAGGAGTTGTGCTCGGCGTCGAGCACTACGACGTCGCACTCGACCTCACGACGGGTCCTGAGACGTTCCGCTCGATCACGACGGTCACGTTCTCGGCGGTTCCCGGCTCGTCCACCTTCATCGACGCCATCACACGCCAGGTGCACAGCGTCGTGCTCAACGGCGAGGCGCTCGACGTCGCCGCCGTGAACGACGGGGTGCGCATCCAGCTGCCGAACCTCGCCGAGCACAACACGCTCACGGTCGACGCGGACGCGATCTACATGAACACGGGCGAGGGCCTGCACCGCTTCGTCGACCCCGCTGACGGCGAGGTGTACCTCTACTCGCAGTTCGAGGTGCCCGACTCCCGCCGCATGTTCACGGTGTTCGAGCAGCCGGACTTGAAGGCGAACTTCACGTTCCATGTCACGGCCCCCGCGGCGTGGCAGGTCATCTCCAACGAGCCGTCGCAGGCGCCTCAGCCCATCGACGGCGAGCGTGCCGTCTGGCACTTCGCGACGACGCCGCGCATCTCGAGCTACATCACGGCGCTCGTGGCCGGCCCGTACACGGTCGTGCGCGATGAGCTCACCTCCATCGACGGACGCACGATCCCGCTCGCCGTGTACTGCCGCACGTCGCTCGCGCCGAACCTCGACGCCGACAACATCTTCCGCACCACGAAGCAGGGCTTCGAGTACTACGAGAAGGCCTTCGGGGTTCCGTACCCGTTCACGAAGTACGACCAGCTCTTCGTGCCCGAGTTCAACGCGGGCGCCATGGAGAACGCCGGGTGCGTCACGTTCACGGAGACCTACGTGTTCCGGTCGAAGGTCGCGGATGCGGTGCGCGAGCGCCGCGTCGTCACGATCCTCCACGAGCTCGCCCACATGTGGTTCGGCGACCTCGTCACCATGAAGTGGTGGAACGACCTCTGGCTCAACGAGTCGTTCGCGGAGTTCATCTCGACGCTCGCGACCGCTGAGGCCACCGAGTGGACCGAGAACTGGGTCACCTTCAACGCCAGCGAGAAGTCGTGGGCGTACCGGCAGGACCAGCTGCCCTCCACGCACCCGATCGTCGCAGAGATCCGCGACCTCGACGACGTGCAGGTCAATTTCGACGGCATCACCTACGCCAAGGGCGGATCGGTCCTCAAGCAGCTCTTCGCCTGGGTCGGCCGCGAAGCGTTCTTCGCCGGCATCAACGCGTACTTCCAGAAGCACGCGTGGGGCAACACGGAGCTGCGCGACCTGCTCGTGGAGCTCGAGACCACAAGTGGCCGCGACCTCACCGAGTGGAGCGCCAAGTGGCTCGAGACTGCCGGAGTCAACACGCTCCGCCCCGTCTACGAGCTGGACGAGCAGGGGAACTTCGCGTCGTTCGCCATCGAGCAGACGGCGACCGCCGAGCACCCCACCATCCGTCCGCACCGCCTCGCGATCGGCCTCTACAACGTGCAGGGCGACGAGCTCGTGCGCATCCACCGCTTCGAGCTCGACGTCGACGGCGCGCGGACCGAGGTGCCGAGCTTCGTGGGCGGTGCGCTCCCGGACCTCATCATCGTGAACGACGACGACCTCGCCTACGCGAAGATCCGTCTCGACGAGCACTCGGTCGCCACGGTGCAGCAGCATCTCCCGAAGCTGCGTGCTCCCCTGTCCCGCTCCCTCGTCGTCAGCTCGCTCTGGGACGCAACCCGGGATGCGGAGCTGCGCGCACGCGACTTCATCCGCACCGTTCTCGGCGTCATCGGCACCGAGACCGAGTCGACGACTCGCCGCACGGTGCTCGGCCAGCTCATCTCCGCAGCCAAGTTCTACACGGCGCCGGAAGACCGGGCCGAGATCGTCGAGGTCGTCACCGACGAGCTCTTCGAGCTGGCCAAGCAGGCTGAGGCGGGATCGGACGCGCAGTTCAGCTTCGTCAAGTCGTTCGCCTCTCTCGCGGAGAGCCCAGCGCAGCTCGATGCCGTCGCCGCGCTCTTCGACGGCACGTTCAAGCTCGAGGGCCTCGACATCGACACCGACCTCGGCTGGGAGCTCCTCTACGCGCTCGTCGCGGGCGGCCGCGCCGGCGAGTCCGAGATCGCGGCGAGGCTCGAATCCGACCGCACGGCGGACGGCGAGCGCAGCGCGGCACATGCCCGCGCGGCGATCCCGACGGCCGAGGGCAAGGAAGCGGCCTGGGCGTCCGTCATGGATCGCTCTGACGCCACCAACGCCATCGTGCGCGCCACCGTCGCGGGCTTCGACCGAGTCGCCGACGAGGCGCTCCTCGAGCCGTTCGTCGACCGCTACTTCGGTCACATCTCGACGATCTGGGCCGACCGGAGCTTCCAGATCGCGGAGACCCTCATCGAGGGCTTCTTCCCCGCAGGCCTCGCGACGGCACGCGTCCGAGACGCCGCCGACGAATGGCTCGCGAACAACGAGGGGGCGGCGCCCGCGTTCCGCCGCCTGATCATCGAAGGCCGCGCCGGAGTGGTGCGCGCCCTCGCCGCTCAAGAGCGCGACGCGCAAGCAGAGTAAGCACGGCAACGCGAAGAGGTCGCCTCCCCCTGGGAGGCGACCTCTTCGCGTTGCAGCCGGCGGTGTGCTGCGGGTCGAGGCGCTACTCGGCGAGTGCCGCCTCGATCGCCGCGACGACCTCCGGAGCGTCCGGCTCCGTCGTCGGGCGGAAGCGGGTGACCTTGCCGTCACGTCCGATGAGGAACTTCTCGAAGTTCCAGCTCACGCGGCCGGCCTTGCCGTTCGCATCCGGAGTCTTCGTCAGCTCCGCGTAGAGCGGGTGCTGCGACCGGCCGTTGACCTTGACCTTCTCGAACATGGGGAAGCTGACGCCCCACGTGAGCGAGCAGTACTCCTTGATCTTGTCCGTGTCGGAGTACTCCTGCAGGAACTGGTTGCTGGGGAATCCGAGCACCGTGAAGCCCTGCGCGCCGTACTGGCGCTGCAGCTCCTCGAGCTTCTCGTACTGCCCCGAGAGGCCGCACTTCGAGGCGACGTTCACCACGAGCTTCACCGGCTCGTAGGTGGCGAGCTTCTTGGCCTCGCCGTCGATGGTGGTGACTTCGATGTCGTTCACGTTCAGGCTCATACGTGTGGCAACCGGAGCAGGCGCCCGCCTATTCCGTATCGACGCAGCTCGGACGTGCCTCACACGAGACGGATAGGCGCATCCGCCTACACTCGAGGCGCTATGGCAGAATTCTGGACTTCCCTCACGACCGCGCTCGCCCCCTTCGACATCCCCATCACGATCGTCTTCTACATCCTCGGGGCGTTCGTGTTCCGGTGGATCCTGCTGCGGCTCATCGACCGCTCGGTGAAGCAGATCGTGAGCGGCGTCAAGAAGAAGCGCGGGGTGACGGACACACAGGCCATCTCGGTCCGCTCGCCGCTCGCAGCGGTGAGGACGGTGCAGCGCACGCGCACGATCGGGTCGGTGCTGACGAACATCGTCAACGTCCTCATCGTGGTCATCCTCATCGTCATGATCATCGCGAAGATCGATCCGGGCATCCTCGCGTCCCTCTCCCTGCTGAGCGCGGCCGTCGGTGCCGGTCTCGGTTTCGGCGCGCAGCGCATCGTCGGCGATGTCCTCAACGGCCTCTTCATGGTCATGGAGGATCAGCTCGGCGTCGGCGATGTCATCGACATGGGCGAGGCGACGGGTGTCGTCGAGAAGGTCGGCGTGCGCATCACGCAGATCCGCGACGTCGAGGGCACACTGTGGTTCGTCCGCAACGGCGAGATCCAGCGCGTCGGCAGCTTCTCGCAGGGCTGGAACCGCATCGTGTTCGACCTCGCGGTTCCCTACGAGACGTCCCGCGCGCACGTCGAGCGGGTCATGCTCCATGCGGCGAAGGAGCTCACCGAAGACCCGGACTGGATGGATTACTTCATCGGCACTCCCGAGATGTGGGGCATGGAGTCCATCTCCTCAGACGCTGTTGTCCTGCGCCTCACCATCCGCGTCCGCCCCGGCACGCGCTGGGAAGTGGAGCGAGAGCTGCGGGCCCGCACTCAGGACGCGCTAAAGTCGGCCGATATCAACCTGCCGTCCCTGAAGGCGATCGTGCTCGATGGGGCTGACGGACAGCCGACGGCCGGAGGAGCCGCCTGATGACGAACAACCCCATCCACCTCCGAGCCTCAGAGGGCGGGGGCTCTGCCCTGCCGACGCTCTACGACGAGATCGGCGGCATGCCCGCCTTCGACAAGCTGGCCCACGCGTTCTACGAGGGGGTGCGCGACGACGAGCTCATGTGGCGCATGTACCCGCAGGACGACCTCGAGGGAGCGACCTGGCGACTCGGCCACTTCCTCGCCCAGTACTTCGGCGGGCCGAGCGAGTACAGCGCAGAACGCGGACATCCGCGGCTCCGGATGCGCCACAACGCGTTCCATATCAACCCGGAGGCGAGAGAGCACTGGCTTCGGCACATGCACGCGGCCATGGACCAGCTCGATCTCTCCCCCATCCACCGCCAGCAGATGGCCGACTACTTTGACCGCGCGGCGACCGCGATGGTGAACACCTTCGAGCCGAGCCCCGGAGCCGAGTCCGCCTCCTGAGCCCGGCCCGAACGGCCGTGGTCGCCCGACGCAGCCGCGGCTAGACGACGCCCTGCGCGAGCATCGCGTCGACGACCCGCGAAAAGCCGGCGATGTTCGCGCCGATCACGTAGTCGCCCGGCTTCCCGTACTCCTCCGCCGTCTCGCTGCAGCGCGTGTGGATGTCGCGCATGATCTCCGCGAGACGCGCCTCGGTGTACTCGAACGTCCACGAGTCGCGCTGCGCGTTCTGCTGCATCTCGAGCGCACTCGTCGCGACACCGCCGGCGTTGGCGGCCTTGCCCGGGCCGAAGAGGACACCCTCCTCCGCCCGGAACCGGTCAGCAGCCTCCTTCGTGCACGGCATGTTCGCCCCCTCGGCGACGACCCGCACGCCGTTCTTGACCAGCGCCGCGGCAGCATCCCCGTCGAGCTCGTTCTGCGTCGCGCACGGCAGTGCGATGTCGACGGGAACGTGCCACATCGCGGCGGCGCTCGACAGCGCCTCCGCTCGCCCGCCCACGCGGTCGACGTACGCCCCGACACGCTTCCGCTCGACGAGCTTCAGCTGCTTGAGCACCTCGACATCGATGCCGTCAGGGTCGTACACCGCACCGGAGGAGTCGCTGGCCGAGACCACCTTCGCTCCGAGGGCCACGGCCTTCTCCATCGCGAAGATCGCGACGTTGCCGGAACCGGAGACCGCGACCTCCTTGCCGTCGAGGTCGTCGCCCTTGGTCTTGAGCATCTCCTGCGCGAATAGCACCGTCCCATAGCCAGTCGCCTCGGGTCGGACCAGCGACCCGCCCCACGTCATGCCCTTGCCCGTCAGCACGCCGGCCTCGAAGCGGTTGGTGAGGCGCTTGTACTGACCGAACAGGTAGCCGATCTCGCGCCCGCCCACGCCGATGTCGCCGGCAGGCACATCCGTGTGCTCACCGATGTGCCGGTACAGCTCGGACATGAACGACTGGCAGAAGGCCATGATCTCGCGGTCGCTGCGCCCGCGCGGGTCGAAGTCGGCGCCGCCCTTCCCGCCGCCGATCGGCATGCCTGTGAGCGCGTTCTTGAAGATCTGCTCGAAGCCGAGGAACTTGATGATCCCGAGGTTCACCGACGGGTGGAAGCGCAGGCCGCCCTTGTAGGGGCCGAGCGCCGAGCTGAACTCGACGCGATAGCCGCGGTTCACCTGCACGTGCCCGTTGTCGTCGACCCACGGCACACGGAAGATGATCTGCCGCTCCGGCTCGCTCAGCCGGCGGATGACCGCGAGCTCGAAGTACTCGGGGTGGCGCTCGAGCACTGGACCGAGCGTGTCGAGCACCTCGGTCACTGCCTGATGGAACTCCGGTTCCCCCGCGTTGCTCGCGAAGATGTCCTTCTTGAGCCGTTCGATGCTGCGGTCCATGGGTTTCCTCCGGGGGTGCGGCGCACAGGGTGCGCGGGTGCTGAGCGATCGACTCGCTCAGTGGGCGACGGCAGCGTTCAGCGTGCCGAGCTGGATCGCAGGAGCACGTTGCCCTGCGTGGTCTCGAGTCGGAGCCAGGCTCCGGCGGTGAGGATGCGGGTCTCTTCACCCGAGCGCAGGAAGCCGAGGCTGAGGGCGGCGAAGGCGGCTCCGCTCGTGAGGCCGCTCTGCTCGTCGATCACGCGCGTCCAGACCTCCGTGCGCACGCGCTCGACCAGCGCGGTGCCCAGGTTGCCCGGCACGGCATCGGCGACTTCGGCGATGCCCTGGTCTGCGGCGGCGATGAGCGTGGCCGCCGACAGCGCCCCGGCCTGGGTCCAGCCTCCGGTCGGTGCCGCGATGCCCGCCCACGATTCGCGGAGGCGCTCCGGCGGGACGGCGAGGTCGAACCCGACGGCCGCATCCGCCTCCCCTGACGGGGCGTCACCGCCGGCCGTCCGACGGCGAGCAAGGCGATCGAGGAGGCCCCGCAGGGGGACGGTCACATCGAACGCTCCCGCGTGGACGTCGTCGTCAGCCGCCCCCTCGAGTTCGGCTCGCAGCGCGCGGACGCCGAGCACGAGCGGCGAAGTGTCGAGGAGTCCCTGCGGTCGCAGCACGGGAACCCAGAACGCGGCAACCGTGCCGGCCTGCACGATGCGCACGGCCCCGTCCTCGATGCGACCGGCTCGACCGAGGAACGATTCGAGGTCGCGTGCGGCGTGCAGATCGGGGATGCGGAGAACGGGAGACATTGCCCTCTAACCTACTCAGTTCTCCGGGGGCAGCGGGTCCCTAGACTGCTGAGATGGCAGATCTGGTTCCCGAGTCGCCCTCGCACTCACCCGCGCCGCAGCAGTCGGCGCCGCTCTCGTTCGACGCCCTGGAGGCGCTGTCGCCGCTCGAAGCGTTCCTGCACACGCTGGACCTCACCGACACGGGTGCCCGCACTCGTGACGACATCTTCACGGGTCCGAGCCAATGGATGCCCCACGGCCGCGTGTTCGGCGGCCAGGTGGCGGCCCAGTCGCTGGTGGCGGCCGCCAGGACCGTGTCGGGCGAGCGACCCGTGCATTCCATGCACGGCTACTTCCTGCGCCCCGGCGACGTGAAGCTGCCGATCACGTTCGCCGTCGACCGCATCCACGACGGAAACTCATTCACGACGCGCGCCGTGAGCGCGTTCCAGAGCGGGCAGCCGATCTGGTCGATGATCGCGTCGTTCCAGGACGTGGACGATGGGTTCGAGCACGAGGTGTCTATGCCGGAGGGCATCCCCGATCCGGATGACCTCCCGAGTGAGGCCGATCTCCTCGAGACGGTGAAGGCGACGCTCGGCGCTGAGGCGCCGGAGTCCCTCGCCGCGTACTGGCTGATGAAGCGGCCGTTCACGATGCGGCACGTCAACGGGCCCGTGTACCTCGAGCCCGCCGCCGATCAGACGCCGGCGCAGGCGGTGTGGATCAAGGCGGTGGAGCGCATGCCGGACGACCCGCTGCTGCACCGCGCGGCGATCGCGTACGCGAGCGACTACTCGATCCTCGAGCCCATCATGCGTGGGCACGGCCTGACCTGGTCGACGCCGGGGCTGCGAGCTGCGAGTCTCGACCACGGCGTGTGGTGGCATCGGGATGCGCGGGCTGACGAGTGGCTGCTCTATGTGCAGGACTCCCCGGTCGCGCGCGGCGGGCGTGGCCTCTCGCGAGGCCAGCTGTTCTCGCGTGACGGCGCGCTCGTCGCGACGGTGGCCCAGGAGGGCATGGTTCGCCGCAAGCGCAGCTGAACCGCTGCGCCGGGGGCCGGGGAGGCTCCGTGGCACCCCGCGCCCGGTCAGGCGTTGCTGCGGCCGCCGCGGAACGTGAGGGGCTCGTCGAGGTAGGCGGTCCAGGCGTCGCGTTCGCGGTCGTTGATGCGCCGCGGCCGCTGGGTCGCCGCGTCGATGAACACGAGCGTCGAGGACGCGATGACGTACTTCGTGCGTTCGCCGCCCTCTGGCTGTGCGTCTTCGGGGCTCCAGATCTCGTAGTCGACCTCCGCGCTAGCGGCGCCCATCTTGGAGATCCACAGCTGCACGTCGAGGGGCTTCGTGGAGTACGGGATCGGGGCGAGGTACTCGATCTCGTTGCGGGCGATGAGGGTGAGCGTGTCGCCACCCTCCGCGGCCGCGTCGATGATCGCGAGGGGGCGCTCGTCGTCGTTGGATGCGCCGATGTTCCAGAACGCGCGGACTCGGGCCTCCTCGAGGAGGGTGAGCACACGCGAGTTGTTGACGTGGTTGTAGGCGTCGAGGTCGCTCCAGCGGAGGAGCGTGGGAACGTGGAAGCGCATCGGAGTCGGTGGTCCTTCGTGTCTGCTTGCCGCCGGCGCGAGCCGACGTCGTCTGGCGGGGTGGGACGAGGAAACCCCGGGGTCGCACTGTGCGACCCCGGGGTTCTTGGTGGGACTAGTCCCTCGTGAGCTTGCGGTAGGTCATCCGCGACGGCTTCGCCGCGTCTGGGCCGAGGCGCTCGATCTTGTTCTCCTCGTAGCCCTCGAAGTTGCCCTCGAACCAGTGCCAGTGGCTCGGGTCTTCCTCGGTGCCCTCGTAGGCGAGGATGTGCGTGGCGATGCGGTCGAGGAACCACCGGTCGTGCGTGATGACCACGGCGCAGCCGGGGTACTCGAGCAGCGCGTTCTCGAGGCTCGAGAGCGTTTCGACGTCGAGGTCGTTCGTGGGCTCGTCGAGCAGCAGCAGGTTGCCGCCCTGCTTGAGGGTGAGCGCCAGGTTGAGGCGGTTGCGCTCACCACCGGAGAGCACGCCTGCCTTCTTCTGCTGGTCTGGTCCCTTGAACCCGAAGGTGGAGACGTAGGCCCGTGACGGGATCTCGACGTTCCCGACCTGCATGTAGTCGAAGCCGTCGGAGACGACCTCCCACACGTTCTTCTCGGGGTCGATGCCGCCGCGGGACTGGTCGACGTAGGAGAGCTTGACCGTCTCGCCGATCTTGAGCTCGCCACCGTCGAGCTCTTCGAAGCCGACGATCGACTTGAAGAGGGTCGTCTTGCCGACGCCGTTCGGTCCGATGATGCCGACGATGCCGTTGCGGGGCAGCGAGAAGCTGAGCCCGTCGATGAGAACTCGCTCGCCGAAGCCCTTCTTCAGCTTGTTCGCCTCGAGGACGATGCTGCCGAGGCGGGGGCCTGCGGGGATCTGGATCTCCTCAAAGTCGAGCTTCCTGGTGCGCTCGGCCTCGGAAGCCATCTCCTCGTAGCGGGCGAGGCGCGCCTTCGACTTCGCCTGGCGGCCCTTGGCGTTGGTGCGCACCCAGGCGAGCTCCTCTTCGAGGCGCTTCGCGAGCTTCTGGTCCTTCTTGCCCTGGACCTTGAGACGCTCCTGCTTCTTCTCGAGGTAGCTCGAGTAGTTGCCCTCGTAGCCGTGGAGGCGGCCGCGGTCGATCTCGGCGATCCACTGGGCGACGTGGTCGAGGAAGTACCGGTCGTGCGTGATGGCGATGACTGCGCCTGGATACTTCTGGAGGTGCTGCTCGAGCCAGAGCACGCTCTCGGCGTCGAGGTGGTTCGTGGGCTCGTCGAGGAGCAGCAGGTCGGGCTTCTCGAGCAGGAGCTTGCAGAGCGCGACGCGGCGCTTCTCACCACCCGACAGGACGCTGACGTCGGCGTCTCCCGGTGGGAGGCGGAGGGCGTCCATCGCCTGCTCGAGCTGCGAGTCGAGGTCCCAGGCATCGACGTGGTCGATGTACTCCTGGAGGGTGCCCATCTCTTCCATGAGCGCATCGAAGTCGGCGTCGGGTTCCGCCATGAGGGCGGAGATCTCGTTGAAGCGGTCGAGCTTCGCCTTCGTCTCGGCGACGCCGAGTTCGACGTTCTCGCGAACCGTCTTCGACTCGTCGAGCTCCGGCTCCTGCATGAGGATGCCGACCGTGAAGCCCGGGCTGAGGGTCGCGTCGCCGTTCGACGGGGTGTCGAGGCCAGCCATGATCTTGAGGATCGTGGACTTACCGGCCCCATTGGGGCCGACCATGCCGATCTTGGCACCTGGGAGGAACGACATCGTCACGTCGTCGAGAATGAGCTTGTCTCCGACCGCCTTGCGGGCGCGGATCATCTGATAAATGTACTCGGCCATGGGTTCCAGTCTAGGAGTTGGTTGGCACTCGGCGCGCGGCGCTCCGCTACCAGGTGATGGGCTGTGTGAGTCCGATGAGGCATTTGCCCGTGCTGACGGGGGCGACGATGTCCGAGGTGTAGCCGCGCGGGCCGCGCTGGCCGACGAGGCACTCCTCGCCGATCTTCACGGAGACGATGATGTAGTCGGCTTCGAGATCGACGTTCGTGCGGTCGAACGTGACCTCCATGGCGGCCTTGTCGAAGCCGGTCGCGGTGAGCCCGTCGACGAGTTCGACGGAGCTCGCTGAGCCATTGCTCGCTATCGTCTGCAGGTTCGTCTCGTCGAAGATCGGCTTGTTGTCGCTCGCCGTTCCGCCGGGAACGAAGGCCGCGGGTGGCGCTTGCGTCGCCTCGGCGGCCGCGGTCGTCTCAGCCGGGGGCTGCGCCTCCTGCGACGAGCATCCCGCCAGCGCCAGCGCCGCCACCAGAGTCACTGGGGCGATGAGAGCGAAACGGCGCATTCGTGACCTTTCTCGGACGGGGCGGTCACCAGTGTAGGTGGCCAGGCGCTCAGAAGGGCGGCTGGTACTCGCTCTCGTCGGAGACGGGCGGTTTGTGCCACTCCACCTCGTCGGGTGCTGGCGCCGGTTCATCTGCTTCCGGCGGGGCCTCGGCCTGCATTCCTCCCTGCCCCTGGGCCCCGCCGACTCGCTGCCGCTGGTCAGCGCCGCCCTCATCCTGGCGCACGCGCAGACGCTTCGCGAACGTCGAGGAGCCCGCCGTGAGGTCGTGACCGAGCGCATCCGCCACCACCTCGTGCTTCGTGCGAGGCCCGTTCTGCGAGTCGAACCTGCGCATCCGGAGCTTGCCGACGACGATCACCCGCTGTCCCTTCTCGAGCGACTTCTCCGCGTGCGTCGCGAGGTCTCCCCACGCGGCCACGTCGTACCAGTTGGGGTCGACATCCTCCCAGCTGTTCGTCGCCCGGTTCAGGCGACGAGAGTTGGTGGCGATGCGGAAGTTCACGACGAGCTGCCCGCTCGGCGTCGTCGTGAGCTCCGGCTTGCTGCCGAGGTTACCGATGAGCGTGATGTGGTCGTGCATGTCTCCCCCTTGGATCTGGCTGCGATGCGATCCGGCGCGGCGCTCGTGCCGGGAGCTCCGCGCCGGATCGTGGCACCAGTGTCGAGCTGGGAGGAGACGATCGTGCCCATGGGAAAGGCGCCTGTGCACGGCATCGCGTGCACAGGCGCCCTGTCGGCAGAGTGCCGGGAGATCAGAGCATGTACTGCGTGAACTTCGACCGCACCTTGTTGACCTTGGGCACGGCGACGAAGTTGCAGTAGCCCTGGCCGGGGTTCTTCGCGAAGAAGTCCTGGTGGTAGTCCTCGGCATCGAAGTACTGGCCGAGCGGCGAGATCTCGGTGACGATGCCGCCACCCCAGAGTTCGTCGGCACGGTCGCGCGCGGCTTCGAAGAGCTCCCGCTGGGCGTCGTCGGCGTAGTACATCGCGGAGCGGTACTGGGTGCCGACGTCGTTCCCCTGTCGGTTGAGCTGGCGGGGGTCGTGGAGTGTGAAGAAGATGTCGAGGATGACATCAGCCGGCACCACGTCCTCGTCGAAGACGACGCGCACCGCCTCGGCGTGCCCGGTCGTGCCGGTGCACACCAGCTCGTAGTCGGGCTTCGGGTGCTCACCACCTGTGTAGCCGGAGATCACGTCGCTGACGCCTTTGACGTTCCTGTACACGGCATCGAGACACCAGAAGCAGCCACCTGCAAGCACGAATTCGGTCATGCGGCCAGGCTACGCCGGTGCGCGAGAACTTGGCTGAGCCCTGCGCGAACACGGCACCGGACGAAGAATGTCGGTGGTCGCTCCTAGCCTGACCTCATGTTCACGACGCAGCTGACCCAGCCCACGCAAGCTCCCGTTCTGGCGCCCCGCACCGGACCATTCACCCAGCGTTTCGCCGAGCTGACCGCCACTCAGGTCCACGCCGCGCGGTGGCGCATCACAGGGTCCAACGGAGCAGTGCGCGGCTACGTCGAGGAGCACCCGCGCGGCTCGGGCGTGGTGTATGCCGCGACCCGCATGAGCCGCACGACCACCACGTTCCTCACGCTCGACGAATTCTCCGACTTCCCCGAGGCGGTGAAGGCGTTCCGCTACCTCTGAGCAGCGCCGCCCTCATCCCGAGGAGGCGTCGTGGCCGGGAATCCTCAGGCTCGCCACCAGGTATCGGTGGGCAGCACCGGCAGCTGCCGCTTGTGCTCGGTCTTCCGGTAGAGGGCCTCGATGCGGGCTGCTGTCTCAGCATCGACCTCCCCACCCGTGAGGTAGGTGTCGATCTGGGTGTAGCTGAGACCGAGGTTCGCCTCGTCGGTCTGCCCGGGGGTGTCATCAAGCAGGTCGGCGGTGGGCGCCTTCACGTACAGCCTCTCCGGAGCACCGAGCTCTTCGAGCAGCAGGCGGCCCTGGCCCTTCGTGAGCCCCGCGAGCGGATTGAGGTCGGTGCCGCCGTCGCCGTACTTCGTGAAGAACCCCGTCACGGCTTCGGCCGCGTGGTCGGTGCCCAGCACGAGGAAGCCGCGCTCACCCGCGATGGCGTACTGCGCGACCATGCGCTGGCGGGCCTTGGAGTTGCCCTTGTTGAAATCGGTGATGGCACGGCCCATGGCCTGCAGGAAGGCATGCTGGAGACCGTCGGTCGCTGGCTTGATGTCGAAGCTGATGCGCTCGTCCGGCTCGATGAAGTCCAGCGCGAGCTGCGCGTCGTCTTCGTCGGCCTGGATGCCGTGCGGCAAGCGGACCGCGACGAACGTCGCCTCGCCACCCTCCGCGCGGACCTGCTCGACGGCGAGCTGGGCGAGCTTGCCGAGCAGAGACGAGTCCTGGCCGCCGCTGATGCCGAGCACGAGCCCCTTGGAGCCGCTTGCGAGCAGGTAGTCGCGCATGAAGGCGATTCGATCCCGGATCTCCGCCGCTGGATCGATGACCGGCTTCACGCCGAGGGCCGTGATGATTTCCTGTTGTGCGCTCATGGTGCGACCGATCCTAGCGAGCGCCTGTTTCGGTGGGGAGTCATTTTCAGGGGCAAGCACCCAGAGTGTCGCCGCCGCGACCCGGAACGAGACCGCTCAGCTGCGCACGAGGCGGGCGATGGCATCGGAGGCTTCCTTGAGCTTCTGCTCGCCTTCGGCTCCCCCGAGCCGCACGGCGTCGGCGACGCAGTGCTTCAGGTGGTCGTCCATGAGGCCGAGCGCGACGTTCTCGAGGGCGGAGGTGATCGCGGAGATCTGGGTGAGGATGTCGATGCAGTACTGCTCCTCGTCGACCATCCGGTGGATGCCCCTCGCCTGCCCCTCGATGCGCTTGAGTCGCGTGAGGTACCTGCTCTTGTCCTCGATGTAGCCGTGATGGGCGTGGCCGCCCGCTTCGGTGATCTCGCTCATGATGCTGCCTTTCGTGGTGTGTGCTCTGGGGTGGCGCTCGGAGCTTCGAGGCCTCGGAAGGCCCGAAGCCGAAGGCTGTTGCCGACGACGAACACGCTCGAGAATGCCATGGCCGCGCCTGCGAGCATGGGGTTGAGCATGCCGAGCGCCGCGAGCGGGATTGCCGCGACGTTGTAGGCGAACGCCCAGAAGAGGTTGCCCTTGATGGTGCCGAGCGTGCGACGGGAGAGGCGGATCGCATCCACCGCGGCGAGGAGGTCGTCGCGCACGAGCGTGACGTCGGCAGCCTCGATGGCGATGTCCGATCCCGTTCCCATGGCGAGACCGAGGTCGGCTTGGGCGAGTGCCGCTGCGTCGTTGACGCCGTCTCCGACCATCGCGACGACGCGCCCCTCACCCTGCAGGCGGCGGATCACATCGACCTTCTCCTGCGGCAGCACCTCGGCGATGACCTCATCGATGCCGACTGCGGCCGCAACCTGCTTCGCGACGGTGGAGTTGTCGCCGGTCAGCAGCACTGGGGCGAGCCCGAGGCGGCGCAGCTCGGCGATGGCACGCTCGCTCGTCGGCTTGATGGTGTCGGCCACGGAGAGCACTCCCCGCGCCTCACCGTCCCAGGCGACGATGACGGTCGTCTGCCCGAGGGCCTCGGCCTCGCGCTTGCGAGTCGCCAGCTCCTCACCCAGGTCTATAGCCCAGTCGGCAAGCAGCTGCTCGCGTCCGATGACGACGAGGTGGCCATCGACGATGCCCTGCACTCCGGTGCCCTCGTGGTTCTGGAAGGCGTCGACGGCGGGCAGTGGGCCGACCTCTGCTGCGGCCCCGATCGCGAGCGCGCGAGCGATGGGATGCTCCGACGCGGATTCGAGCGCCCCCGCGAGCCTGAGGAGGTCACCTCTCGAGACGCCATCCGCGCTCCACGCCCCGACGAGGGCCATCTTGCCGCTCGTGACCGTGCCGGTCTTGTCGAGCACGATCGTGTCGACTCGGCGCGTGGACTCGAGGACCTCTGGGCCCTTGATGAGGATGCCGAGCTGCGCGCCGCGTCCGGTGCCGACGAGCAGCGCCGTGGGGGTCGCGAGGCCGAGCGCGCACGGGCAGGCGATGATGAGCACGGCGACAGCCGCGGTGAAGGCAGCCGCGGCTGGGAAGCCGGCGCCGAGCCAGGCGCCGAGCGTCGCGACGGAGATGACGATGACGATGGGGACGAAGACGCCGGAGATGCGGTCAGCGAGTCGCTGGACCTCGGCCTTGCCGGTCTGGGCGTCTTCGACGAGCTTCGCCATCTGCGCGAGCTGGGTATCGCCGCCGACCTTCGTCGCGCGAACCACGAGGCGCCCACCCGCGTTGATCGTCGCACCGACGACCCGGTCGCCTTCAATGACCTCGACGGGGACGGACTCTCCGGTGAGCATCGAGGCGTCGACGGCGGAGCGGCCACCCGTGACGACTCCGTCTGTGGCGATCTTCTCGCCGGGGCGCACGACGAACTCGTCGCCGACGCGCAGCTCGCTGATCGCGATGCGGGTCTCCGCTCCCCCACGCAGGACGGCGACGTCTTTCGCGCCGAGCTCGAGGAGAGCACGGAGGGCCGCACTGGCCTGTCGCTTGGATCGCTTCTCGAAGTAGCGACCGGCGAGCACGAACATCGTGACGCCGGCTGCGACCTCGAGGTAGATGTTGGCCGCGCCGTCGGAGGGGGCGATGGTGAACTCGAACGGGTGCGTCATGCCCGCCTCGCCCGCCGTGCCGAGGAAGAGCGCGTAGAGCGACCACGCGAAGGCGGCGAGCGTGCCGACCGAGATGAGCGTATCCATCGTCGCGCTGCCGTGGCGGAGGTTCATCCAGGCCGCCCTGTGGAAGGGCCAGGCTCCCCAGACGATGACCGGCGCCGCGAGTGCGAGCGAGGCCCACTGCCAGTACGTGAACTGGAAGGCGGGGACCATGGCGAGCAGGATCACGGGGACGGAGAGGACGATGCTGCCGATGAGTCGCTGGCGCAGGCTCGCGAGCTCGGGATCAGCCTCCGCAGACCCCTGGCTCGGTTCTGCCGCGTCCGGAGTCGGCAGCGCGGCGGTATAGCCCGTCTTTTCGACTTCGTCGATGAGGGATTGCGGGTCGAGCCCATCCGGTGCGCTGACGCGGGCCTTCTCGGTCGCGTAGTTGACGGATGCGGTGACGCCGTCCAGCTTGTTGAGCTTCTTCTCGATGCGCATGGCGCAGGAGGCGCAGGTCATGCCGCCGATCTCGAGCTCGATGTCGGTCGTCGTGTTCATCGTTCTCCCTCTCCGTGCTCGGGGGCTTCGGACTGCTCGTCTGGGGTCTGATGGATCTGTGGGCGCCAGTCGTCAGCCGGGCCCGCGTCGACGGCGAGCTGCGCCGTGAAGAAGGCCGCGCCGAAGACCGCCGCGAGGAGCGCGGCGTAGAGGCTGAGCTTGACCGGCACGTTCACGTCAGGCCCTGGTCGCTGCGTAGCCGGCCTCATCGACGGCGGCGATCACGGCCGCATCGTCGAGGGGCTCTGCGCTCTCGACGACGAGGCGCCCGGTCTCGGCCGAGACGTCGACGCTCGCGACGCCCGCGAGGTCGCTGACCTCCTGAGTGACGGCGCGCTCGCAGTGGGCGCAGGTCATGCCCGTGACCTGGTATGTGGTGGTGGTCATCCTGGATCTCCTTGCCGGGGCAGTGCCCCCTGGGGGTATGTACGGTGTGTGCAACCGTATACCCCTGGCAGGTATTCCCAGGCTCAGATCCAGAATCCTGCGACGGCTGAGAGTCGCCGACCGAGGTGCGCGCAGATCAGTCTTCGCGCAGGATCCGGTAGCCGCGCAGCGGGTCGTAGCCGTGGATCTCGCGCGTATCGAGGACGGCCATGAAGTCGAGCACCTCGTCGGTGACGAGCTGCCCTGGCACGAGCACGGGGAACCCTGGCGGGTAGGGCGTGACGAAGCCCGCGGAGATCGGCGCGGCGCCGCCCTTGACCCGTTCGGCGAGCTGGGCGTGGCTGAGGTGCTCGATGTTCGCCCGGCGCTGACCCCGGAAGAACGCGGTCCGCAGGTCGCCGTCCGGGAGCCCGTCGGCTGAGGCGTACTCCGGCGCGAATGCGCTGAAGTCGGGCAGCGGCGGCATCGGCGCGGGCGCGGGGCGCTCGCCGTCGATCTCCCGCGCCTGGGACTCCTCCTCGAAGCGCTCCGCGAGCTTCACGAGCACCTCGATGAGGTAGCCGACGGAACTGCGGGAGGTGCCGATGTTCGTCATGAACAGCACGGTGTTGCGGCTCGTCTTGTTGACCTGGATGCCGTAGCGATCCATGAGGTGCTCGTGCTTGAACGTGTCACCATCGACACCCGTGCGCGAGATCTCCACCGTGATCCGGCTCGGGTCGACGACGAACTCGTCTTCCTCCCACGCTTGCCACATCGTCGAGAACCCGTCTCGGTGGGGCATGGGTCTCGTGCTGGCGCGATTCTCGGCCGGGATCAGATCGTGGCCGGACAGCACACGGAAGGTGCGGCGCAGCAGCGGGTGACGCGCGATGGCCTGCGCGATGCTCGTCGCCAGATCCAGCTGACGCTGGACGAGCTCGAACCCCTCCAGCTCCACCTGGCGTCGCCCGAGATCGAGCGAGGCAAGGATCTGATAGTTCGGCGACGTCGAGGTGTGCGTCATGTACGCCTCGTGGAACGGCTCCTCCGCCTCTCGGTACCAGTCCTTGTCGTAGACGTGGATCATCGAGCCCTGACGCAGCGCGGTGAGGGTCTTGTGGGTCGACTGCGTGGCGTAGACCCGGATCCGTGCATCCGGGGAAGGCAGGAGCCGCTCGGCGAGCCACACCTCGTCGGCAGCAGGCTCGCCCGTCTCAGGGTCGAAGAGGCGAGCGCGCTGCTCCTGGTAGGCGGTCGCGTGCGCGGTGGTGGCCAGGCGATCCTCGAGGTGCTTCGCGGCCGCCATGGCCGTGCGGCGGCGGGTGATGGGGTGGAACGCGGCGAACGCGAACCAGGCTTCGTCCCAGAGGAACACGAGGTCAGGCTTGATGGCGAGGCACTCCGCCATGACCCGCTCCGGGTCGTAGACGATGCCGTCGAAGGTGCAGTTCGTGAGCGTCACGAGGCGCACCTCGTCGAGGCGCCCCGCCGCGCGGTAGTCGAGGAGGAGCTGCTTGATGCGGTCGAGGGGCACCGCCCCGTAGAAGGCGAACTCGTTGAGCGGGTAGGCCTCGAGGTAGGCCGTGCGGGCCCCGGTGAGCATGAGCGCGTGGTGGTGCGACTTGTGGCAGTTGCGGTCGACGAGCACGATGTCGCCGGGAGAGACGAGCGCCTGGTGGACGATCTTGTTGGCCGTGGAGGTGCCGTTCGTGACGAAGAACGTGTGCTTCGCCCCGAAGGCTCGGGCCGCGAGCTCCTGCGACTTCTTGATCGCTCCGACCGGGGCGAGCAGCGAGTCGAGGCCGCCCGAGGTGGCGCTCGTCTCGGCGAGCAGGAGGTTGAGGCCGTAGAAGTCGACGAGGTCCGTGATCCACTTCGAGGTGACCACCGACCCGCCGCGCGAGATCGGCAGGGCGTGGAACACACCGGCCGGGCGACGGGCGTGCTCCTGGATGGCCGTGAAGAACGGGGTGTCGTAGAGGTGGGAGACGCGGCGCAGCAGCGACAGGTGCAGCTCGAGCTGATCCTCGCGCAGGAACACGCGGCGGAAGCGTCTCGTGAGCACGCCGGCGAGGTCTTCGATGTGCGCGCCCGCGACGAGGTACAGGTCGAGCTCAGGACGGAGGGTGTTGAGCGTGTCGGCGAGCCCGAGCACGCGCTGCACCGAGGCGAGGCTCGAGCGCGACGTCGCCGTGGTCCCGGCCGAGTCGACGTGGGCCAGGTCGATGGTCTCGCGCATGTCGCGGCTGAGGCGCTGCTGGCTGCGGTCGCTGAAGCCGGGGCGGATGATGACGGCGAGGATGTTCGGGTTCGTGAGCACGGCCGCGACGGCGTCGTCCGCGGACGGCACGATCACGTAGTCGTACACGAAGGCGTCCGCGGCGCTGCGGAGCTTGAGGATGTCGGCGCGCAGCGCGTCCCGGTCGGCGGTGGTCGTCTCGTCGACGAGCAGCACCTCGAAGCGAGGACGCGGGTCGGCGTCGTCCTGCAGCTCTGCACGCTCCGCCTCGTCGAGGCGGTCCTCGCGATGGTCGGCAGGGATGCTCGTGCCCCGCAGCCGACTCACGACCCGGCCGATGCGCTCGAGGGCCGTCGAGTACTCGCCCTTGTCGAGCGACTCGCGGATCTCTGCGACGTAGCGCTGCCCGAAGCCCGCCCAGTACAGCTCGAGCGTCTCGAGGGCGCGGAGGTTTCGCGAGATCTCGCCGTCTGCATCCAGGATGCTCGATGTCTCGTGCCCCGACTCGAGGCGCTTGATCGCGAAGCGCAGGTACTCCCACGCGTCGCTGCGCAGGCGCCAGGTGCTGGTCGGCATGCCCGGATCTCGCTCCAGGCTGTGACCGGAGGCGCGACGATCAGCGTCGATCGCGGTGTTGGCGGAATCGTGGAGACCTGCGGCATCGAAGCTCGTCACGCTCGCCATTCTTCCAGAGCACCGGACGCTTCTCGGCCACGCGACGAATTGCGACCGAACCGTGCCTAGGGCGCCAGGTAGCGGCGGATCAGGTCATGCAGCTCGTCAGCTGCGCCCGATGCGTCGAAGGTCGCATCCTCGACGCTGCGCGTCAGGACTCCGTCGGCGACCACCCCGACCCACAGGGCGAGCCGGTCACCCGTGATATCCGAGCGCCACAGCCGCTCACGCTGCCCCGCCGTGATGATCGCCTCGAGCGCGCCCTGCTGCCCCGACGCGACTTCCTCGAGCAGCTGCTCGACGCGCTCGTCGCTCGGTGCTGCACTCAGGCCGGCGACGAAACCGGCGAGGCGCGGATCGCTCGCCTCCTCGAGCAGCAGGTCGAGCCAGGCGAGCAGCGCACCTCGCGGATCGTCCGGGGCGCGTTCCGCGAGCGCTGCGAACCGGGTGCGCGACTGCGCTGCATCCGCCTCGAGGATGCCGACCAGAAGGTGCAGCTTCGTCGGGAAGTGGTGGAAGAAGGTCCCGGACGAGACACCGGAGCGTGCGCAGATCCGTGCCGTCGTCGCCCCCGCGTAGCCGAGCTCGGCGATGAGCTGGGAGCCGGCCTCGATGATCGCCGTGCGCGTTCCTCCGGTGCGTGCCGCCATCCGCTGCCTCCCGCCACCTTCTCGAAACCGATGTAGAGCGTTCACTCTAGAGTGTCTACTCTAGAGCATGAGCGAAACGACGGAGGAGCGAATCGACAGGCACGCCGCGCGCGGCGGCATCGGCACGCCGACGTTCGAGCCGCGGACGCGTGACGGCTGGATCTTCCTCGCGGGGCTCCTGCTGTTCTGGGTCGTCTACAACGGCCCGCCGGTTCCGGAACTGGCAGGCATCGACCTCCGACTGGGTATGGCGGGACCCGCGTCGAGCAACGCCTGGAAATGGCTCGGGGCGCTCCTCCTGATCGCACTCGTGCTCTGGGGCGAGCGTCGGGGGCTTGCCTCGCTGCTCATCACGAAGCCCACCAGCAAGGACATCGAGTGGGCCTTCTACGCCTTCGGGGGCGTCATGGCGTGGTCCTGGATCGCCAGCCTCGTGGCCCCGCAGGAGGAGAACAGCGGTGTCGCCACGATCACGAGCATGAGCATCGCCGGGGTCCTGCTGCTCATCGTCACCGCAGCCGTCACGGAGGAGGTGGCCTTCCGCGGCTACCTGCAGGAGCGCCTCGGATCGCTCCTGCACTCGCGGTGGATCGGCGCGGCGTTGAGCCTCGTGATCTTCATCGCGCCCCACGTGGTGTTCTTCGGGCCGAGCTGGCTGTTCCATCAGCTCGTCGGCACCCTGGCGCTCGTCGCGTTCACCCTCATCCGTCGCAACCTCGTCGCGACGATGCTCCTCCACTTCCTGATCAACGCGCCGATCCTCATCCCGACCGTGCTGGCGAAGCTCTGAGACCCCAGCCGATGGCGCGGCGAGCTAGCCGTGCTGGCGGTGCACCGCCAGCCACGTGTGATTGACGATGGCCCGACTCACCGCCTCGCGATAAGCGACACCCTCCGGACCTCGCCGGAGATCACGGGAGAAGTAGGGCGAGGTCTCACGGTGGGGCGACCCGTTGTGGATTCGCTCTGCGAGCTCACTGAGGTACGTGCGACCCGCGAGGCGGTACTGCTCGAGCTCGTCCTCGTCGAGGCAGATCAGGGCGGAGTCGTCGACCATGTTCGTCACCACGTACCTCGCGTCGAGGTACAGCCGCTCGCCTTGCGCGACGAGGAACCAGCGCCCGGGCTCGTGGTCGACGTAGCGCATGGCGTCTCGTTCTTCCGCGATGCGTGCCGCGTCGCCCCACTGCTCGACCGGCGGGATCGCGCCGAGCCGGTGCCGCCGCGCCTGGTCGAACGCGAGGTGGCTGAGGACCGGGGTGCCGCCACGAACGAGCGTGACGCAGAGGATGCGGCGGCACGTGAGGCAGGTCAGCTGACTCTCGACCCGCTCCATGAGGCCGGAGGCGTGGAGGGGGCGAAGATCCGACAGGCGCACCCAGCTGGCGCTCTCCTGGAGGAAGCCGGCCGCGAGCGCCTCCGCGATCGCGTCGACGGTGGTCTGGAGGTCACAGGCACCGACCCGGTCGCGCACGACGAGGCCGCTGCAACTGGGGCAGAGATCGTCTTCAGGGCGGACGACGAGGCCCGGCTGCTCGAATGTGAAGACGAGCGCAACGAGGTTGCCTGGGTCATTCCAGCCGCGGCGGTCGCGGAACTCCGCCCGCGCGTATCCGTCGTCGAGCTCGAAGTAGGGGGTACCGAGCCCGGCGAAGCGGCGGCGTCCGGCGATGACCTTCTTGAGGTCGTCGAGCGTCGCCGCGTTGTGGGCGCCCTCGAGCCACTCGGACAGGTCGATCGCCGATGGCGAGTGGGCGGTGGGCACCGTGTGCAGGATCACAGCGACGAGCGCGTCGTCCTGCAGGATCAGCTCCCCACCAGAGGCGAACCGCAGCCGCCGTGACCGCACTGCCGGCTCCCCCACCAGCACCTCGGACACCCAGGCAGGGGCGCCGCCGAACGCCTCGACCAGCGACCGGACCGGCGCATCGCGTTCGGAGAGCGTGAGCGCGTCCAAGATCATCCGCAGTCGAGAGGGCATGCTTCATCGTGCCAGGCGCGCCTCGGAGACGCGCCTGCTGCGCTCAGGACGACGGCCGGAACGGACCGGAGGGTGAGAACGCGTATGCCGCGAAGCGCTCGCCCATGAGCTGGTGGGCTTCGGGCCCAGGGTGCAGGTCGTCGGGAAGCGGCAGCAGCTCCGCATCCGCTTCGCCGTAGAGCTCGGTGCCCTCGAGGAAGGACAGCTTCGGGTCGGCAGCACGGCGTTCGGCGAGCGAGGCGAGCTCGCGCCGGATCACGCTGAGGGTGAGGCGCCCCTGCGACTCGTCCCCCGAGGTTCCCGTGGCCAGGAACTTCACGCGTCCGACCCTGAGCGATTCCGGGTCGAGCGCGCCGGGGCCCGGCGTGTGCTCGTGGATGCCGCAGAAGACCGGCGAGATGAGCACGATCGGGGTGTCTGGATGCCCGTCCCGGATCGTGTCGAGGAAGCCGTGGACGGCGGGCACGAACGCCCGGATGCGCATCGCGTCGACGTTCACGACGTTGATGCCGAGTTTCACACTGATGAAGTCCGCGGGCGTGTCCCGCAGGACGCGGGCGAGGAACGGGTCGACCATCGCGCTGCCCCCGAGCCCGAGGTTCAGGAGCTCGACGCCAGCTCGCCGGGCCGCGACGGCCGGCCAGATGTCGCTCGGGGCGGACGCATTCGAACCGTGGCTGATGGAGCTGCCGTGGTGCAGCCACACCGGGCCCGCCGACGTGACCGGCTCAAGCGGTGCGTCCGAGCGCAGCTCGACCAGCTCGACCGACTCGTTGTGCGGAAGCCAGAACTCGACTCGCTTCACCTCGCCCGCCGCGAGCCCCGAGATCGTCGTCGTGTGCGTCGCGCCGGCGTGGAACGACGTCGCCCCGGTCTGCAGGTCGACCTCGACGGCGTCGCCACCCGTCAGCTCGTCGCTGACGAGCCGCGTGCCGTCGACGAAGACATCGACGCGCCCGCGAGGACGTTCGATGCCGGCGTAGGCGGATCTCGTGGGGTGCAGCTCGAGCGCGACGCTCTCGGCCGCCGTATCGAAGACCACGCGAACACCCGAGGGCTGAGCCTCGACCAGGAGCAGCTGCGGATCCGGGAACTGCGACCGGACGGCCTCGGGCAGCCGGTGGGGCCGAACGCCCCGGTCGGTCTGCTCGAGGTCCGCGGCGCCGCGCACGAACTGGGGAGAGAGCGGGGTGACGTTCACGGGAGTGCCTCCGGAATCGAAGTCGGCCGGGCCGAGGAGCTGCGGAGAAGGGTGCCCCAGGCAGGATTCGAACCTGCGACCGACGGATTAGAAGGCCGTTGCTCTATCCACTGAGCTACTGGGGCGCGATCCCAGCCAGCATAGCGGGCCACGAAAGGGTGCACTGGCCGCCACGAAACCCGGGGAATCACTACGATGTCCCTCATGCCTATTGCTCAGGAACGTCTCGTCTGGATCGACTGCGAGATGACAGGCCTCGACCCGTCCATCGACGAGCTGGTCGAGGTCGCCGCTTTTGTCACCGACAGCGACCTGAACATCCTCGACGAGGGCTTCGAGATCGTGATCTCGGCGAGTGACGCAGCCATGGCCAACATGGGTGAGTTCGTGACGCAGATGCACACCACGTCAGGGCTCATCGAGGAGATCCCCAACGGCGCCAGCCTCGAGACCGCGACGGCGCAGCTGCTCGCGTACCTGAAGAAGCACGTCCCCGTGCCCAACACGGCGCCGCTCGCGGGCAACACCATCGGCACCGATCGCATGTTCCTCGCGAAGTACATGCCGGAGGTCGACCAGCACCTCCACTACCGCAACGTCGACGTCTCCACCCTGAAGGAGCTGTCGCGCCGCTGGTTCCCCCGCGTGTACTTCCACTCCCCCGACAAGGACGGCGGCCACCGCGCGAAGGCCGACATTCTCGAGTCGATCCGCGAGCTCAAGTACTACCGGAAGGCGGTGCTCGTGCCCGAGCCCGGACCGACCAGCGAGGAGCTTCGAGAGGTCGCAGCAGAAGTGGTGAACGACTTCGCCCAAAATCTGTAATAGACTCTCGTAGTCGCAGGCGAGCGAGAGCACGCGTGCGACAGACATGGTGGGTATAGCTCAGCTGGTAGAGCGCCTGGTTGTGGTCTAGGAGGCCGCGGGTTCAAGCCCCGTTACTCACCCCATATTGGAAGGCCCCGAGTTCCCTGCACTTGCAAGTGCTGGAGAACTCGGGGCCTTCGTCGTTGGGCCAGGTCTGTGCGAAGACAGTCCGGCCGCATCCACGCGAGAGGCGCAGGTTCCCAGTGCCGGGAATCTGCGCCTCCCGCGTGCTTCTAACGAGGCGCGGGGGCCTCGAGTTTCGGTGAGTCCGGGAGAGGCGACTCGGGACGAGGCGGCTCAAGGGGAAGCGATTCGGCGACGGGTGACTCCGGGATGCTCGGTTCCGGGGCCGGCACGAGCGCTGTGGCCGGCATGCGGCTCGCCCAGAGGACCCCGAAGAGCACGATCGCGCCGCCGACGAGCTCGAGCGGGCCGGGCCGCTCCCCCAGCACGAGCCACGCTGTCGAGATGCCGACCACGGGGACGAGCATCGAGAACGGTGCGACGACACCCGCCGGGTGGCGCTTCATGAGCCACACCCAGATGCCGGAGCCGAGGACCGTGCCGAGCACGATCGTGTAGACGAGCCCAACCCACGCGGGAACCGCCGCGGCGGTCCACGCCGTCGCGAGCGACGCCCAGATCTGCTCGGGCCCCTCCACGAGCAGCGAGACGGCGAGCATGGGGATGGGAGGCACCACGGCCATCCACATCGTCAGGTGCAGGGGCTTCGGCGGTTCGGCGAGTCGGCTCGAGATGTTGCCGATGGCCCAGCCGAACGCGCCGATCACCACGAGCACAAACGGCCACCAGCTTCCGGCGCCGCCCCGGGCGACACCGACCAGCAGCAGGCCGCCGACCGCGACCGCGATGCCGATGACACGACGCGTCGTGAGCTTCTCGCGGAGGAAGATCGCGCCGAGCAGCACGGTGAACGGCGCCGACATCTGCAGCACGAGCGACGCGAGCCCCGTGGGGAAGCCAGCCGCCATACCGAGGTAGAGCCCGACGAACTGCAGGGTGCCGAAGCCGAGCCCGTACCCGACGAGCCACCGCAGCTTCACGTTCGGGCGCGGGATGAACAGGATCGTCGGGATCGCGAGCAGCCCGAAGCGCAGGGCGATGAGGAAGAACGGCGGGAACTGCTCGAGCGAGGCGTGGATGGCGAGGAAGTTCACGCCCCAGAGGACTGCGACGAGGCAGGCGAGGGCGACATGGCGAGGAGGCACGGGATCAGTGTGCGGCGCGCTCACCCTGAAGCACCAGTGATGATCCGTGACCGGTAACTGTAGGCTCCCTACATGGAATTTCGCCACCTCGAGCTGCTTCGCGAGCTGTCGCTGCGGGGCACGCTCGCGGCGGTGGCCGAGGCCACGCACCGCACCCCCTCCGCCCTCTCACAGCAGCTGAGGACCGCAGAGCGGGAGCTCGGCGCGAGCCTCGTCGAGCCGTTCTCCCGAGGGTTGCGCCTCACCGCGGCCGGGAGGATCCTCGCCGACGGCGCGGACGACGTGGGCCGGGCGCTCGCCGAGGTGCAGGCCAAGCTCGAGGCGAGCCTCGGCGAGCCGAGCGGCACCGTCTCGATCGGCGCGCTCCCGAGCGCCAGCGAGGCGCTTGTCCCCGGCCTGCTCCGCCGCACGGCCGGGTCGGCGATCCAGCTCGACCTCGACGACTTCGACCTCGCCGAGTCCGAGTACGCAGCGCGAACCCTCGACGCCGACATCGTCATCGGGCACAGCCTCACGGGAGACGTCCCGCGCGGGGCAGAGCACCTGCACACGCGAGTCCTCGCCCGGGAGCCGATCGACGTCGCCCTGCCGTCCGAGCATCCGCTGGCGCACCTCGACCACCTCGTCCCTGGCGATCTGCTCGGCACCACCTGGGTGGGTGTGCCCGTCGGCTACCCGTTCGACAGCATCCTGATCGCCGTCGAGAACGCCACGAGCACCAACCTCGATCGAGTGCAGCGGCTCCGCGACAACCGGCTCGTGGAAGCGCTGGTCGCAACCGGCACGGGGCTCGCGCTGCTGCCGCGCTTCACGACTCGCCCGCGCCCAGGGGTGGTGCTGCGCCCGCTCGACGGCGTGCGGTCCGTGCGCAGCATCGTCGCCATCGCGCGTCCAGACCGTCAGGCGCGCTTCGCCGTGCGAACCGTCCTCGACCACCTCACCGCCGCGGGCGCCGACCTGGAGGCGGAGTTCGCGGAGGTCGACCCACCGCGCCCTTGACCAGCTCTAGTGATCGGACCCCAAGTGCATGCTCGATGCGGCGACAGGGGTGGCTTTCATCACGCAAGTTGGACAGCAGATCGGGCCACGAGCGGTCAGCCGGCGCGCTTCGCTGACTCCACGAAGGCGCGAATCCGGGCGTGGTCCTTGACGCCCGGGCTCGACTCGACCCCGCTCGACACGTCGACACCCCAGGGCCCCGCCTCGCCGATCGCCTCGGCCACATTCCCCGGGTGCAGGCCGCCTGCCAGCAGCCAGCGCCCCTCGGGGCGACGCCGGACGAGCTCCGAGAGGTCCCAGCGCTCGCCAGACCCCGGCTTCGGCGCATCCAGCAGCAGGAGTTCCTCACCGAACGCGCCGACGCGCAGCTCAGGGTCGTCGGCGAGCGAGGTGGCTCGCCAGATCCGCGGGAAGATCGTGCCGGCAGCTCGAACCTCGTCGCCCGAGTAGGAGCCGTGCAACTGCAGCACGTTCGCGCCGACCGCTCCCGCGATCTCGGCCGCATCCGTGGCCGACATGTCGTGCACGACCAGCACCCGATCGACGCCCGCCGCAACGGAACCGAAGATCTTCGCGGCCTCCTCCGCAGAACGCCTGCGCGGGCTCGTGCGGCTCATGACGATGCCGACCGCGTCGGCTCCGCTCTCGACAGCAACCGCCGCCGACTCGACAGAATCCAGGCCACACACTTTCACGTACACGCGAGCATCCTAGGACGTGGATGCAGAAGAGGTCGCCTCGCTCCCCCATGAGGTGTCAGCGCCGCGGAGCGCCCGCGGGAGCCGCAACCAGGTCGCGACCCCGCTTGGGCGCGATGAACTCGAGCAGGGAGAAGACCGCGAGCGCGACGAGGGCACCGGCGCCGGCTGCCCCCAGCGCGACGAGCAGGAAGCTCGACACCACTGAGGGGACGACGGAGGCTGACAGGTTCACGATGCTCAGAGCGACGAGGAGCAGGAGGATGGCGGCGGTCAGCACTCCCCAGCGCGTGCGGTTGAGCAGGCGCGGCCGCACCGAGCGGACGATGCGCAGCGCGATTCCGACGCCGAGCACCATGCCCCAGAAGGCGAACTGCGCGACCGTCTCATGGGTCAGGGTCTCCCCGAAGACGTCGATCATGGCCCCATTCTCGCGGGCCGCGTCGCACCACGCCAGCGAGCGGACGCTCTGGCGCGTCGAGCAGCTCAGTCGCGCACTGCGGCCAGTCGGAACCGCCGCTGCGTGACGTTGATCGGCCGCGCTGCGTCGAGGCGACGCAGCGTGCTGATGTTGGCGTCGACCTCGAAGCCTGGGACATCCCACGGCACCAGGGCCATGTACTCGACCAGCGCACGAGCATCCGCGAACGTCATCCGCCCAGTCCACTCGTCGGCGAGCTCGATGCGGAGCCCGGCGGCTGCCACCTCGCTGCTCGCGTTCGCCAGCGTCACGTCGTCGTGCAGCGGGTCGCCGCCGAACCACTCCCGGAGCTCGTGCGCTTCCCGTCCGTCGACCTGCTGGGTCAGGAACCGGCCGCCCGGCGCGAGCACACGGGCGACTTCCCCGGCGTCGAAGGACTCGTGGCGGCACACGACGAGGTCCAGCGACGCGTCTTCGAACGGCAGGGAGTCACCCGCCTCGGAGTCGTAGCGGTGCACGTCCACACCGAACGGCGCCAGGTTCCGCCTCGCGATCTCGATATTCGGCTCCCACCCCTCGGTTGCCGCGATGGCCAGGGACTCGGCGGCGGCACCGAAGTCGTCGATGAGCTCGATGAGCCGCTCGCCCCCTCCCGTGCCGAGGTCGGCGATGCGCGTGGCAGTCGCCATCGCGGCACGGCACTCGGCGGTGAAGTCCCAGTGGGGTTCGTCGGCGGTCATGCGCCCGTCCAGGGCGGAGAAGTCCCAGCCGACCATGGCGGCGGCGTGCGCAGCTCGCCACTCCTGCGGGCGGGAGCATTCGTCATCGGTCACAGGGGCACCCTAGCGAGGCGCGCGCGTATCGAGCCGGGAGGCCCTCTCGAGGACACCTCGTAGGCTCGCGTCATGACCGCTTTCGAACTCGCATCCGCCCGGCCCGTCTCGGAAGGCGAGCTCGAGCTCGTCGAAGCCGCCCGGTCGACGATCGATGCGACGACGGATGCTGGGCCGGATGAGGACGGCATCCACACGGTAGGGGCTGCCGTGCGCGCGGCGGACGGCCGGGTGCACGTCGGCGTGAACCTGCACCATTTCACGGGCGGGCCCTGCGCCGAGCTGGTGGCGCTCGGCTCGGCCCGCGCCGCTGGTGCCCTCGAGCTGACGCACATCGTCGCCGTCGCGAACCACGGCCGCGGGGTGATGAGCCCCTGCGGGCGTGACCGCCAGGTGCTCGCCGACCACTACCCCGACATTCGGGTGATCCTGCCCGGGCCTGACGGCCTGATCAGCGTGATCGCGCGCGAGCTCCTCCCCCTCGCCTACGACCACGCCTCAGCGCAGGTCTAGAGACGCGTGAACTCACCTGGGGGTCGAGGCGAAGAACCCGCGGTGTCACTCAGGTTCGCGCAAACCGTCGCGGCTGCCTGACTCCTGAGCGGCGACAGTTCTGAGAATCGCAACGACGTCATCGAGCGGCACCCGGGCTTCACGGCTCGCATCCAGCAGCGAACGGATGTGCTCGATCACCGCCTGAGGTGCGCGTGATGCCCCGGGAGCCACACGCGTCCCCGCCGCAGTGCGAGTGACAACGAGCCCTTCCCGCTCCAGCGAGCGATACGCCTTTGCCGCCGTTGCCTGCGCCACCTCGAAGTCGCGTGCGGTCTGCCGCACCGTGGGAAGCCTCTCGCCGTCACCCAGAACGCCAGATCGAATAGCACCCCGAAACAACTCCGCGAGATCCTCGGCAGACTTTGACGCGGTCAACGCGCGGCCGCCGAGACCGATGCCCCCGCTGCGGCTGCGGCAGGCCGCGCCGTGGCAGCACGCACGGTGTCCACCGCGAGCCTGAGCGCGAGCGCGACCCCAACCCCCTGGAGCAGATACCCGGTCACGTTCATCGGGTACGACAGCGCGCTGAAGCCCCCCTCGATGTAGAGCTGCGGGTAGGAGACCTCCGCTGACACCCAGCGCTCGTCGAGACCGACCGTCATCGTGCTCGTGGAGCCGACGTGCATCCAGACAGCACCCAACGTGGTGACCAGTCCCGCGAGGACGATGAGCGTCAGCACGCGCGCGGTCGCATCGCGATGGGTCTTGAGCGTGGCTGCGGGAAGGGCTTCGGGGCGGTTCGCGTCTGCTTTCAGCACCCAGACCAAGACACCCGCCGCGGCAAGAAGCGTGGCAAGCGTGGCCAGGTGGTTGGGCCAGCCGGCACCCGCCAGGTACCCGAAGCTGCCGTTGAAGTGCGAATAGATGGGAAGCGTGGTGTAGCGAGCCACGTCGCCGAAGAACGGGCCCTCTGGCGGTGCCGAGACGGCGATCAGGATCTGCCAGAGCGCAGTGACGGCGATCAGCACGGCTGAGAATCGCACCGCCCAGAGCCACAGACCGGGAGCGAAGGCGTTCCAGCGTCTCCGAGGCGCGAGGGCCCTCGTACCGGGAGCGGTCAGCGGGACCGAACGCAGAGCCAGACCGGCCACTGCGACCACCACGATCGCGGCGACGAGTGGAGCGGGCCGACGCCACCATCCATCGAAACCGGAGACGTCAGATCCTCCTCCAGCGGTAGCGAGGGCGCTCGTGAGCGTCGCCACGGCCACGATGAGGAGGCAGCCACCGACCCCGCACCAGAGCAGCACCGTCCGCCTGAAACCCGAATCAGGGAGCGCGACGATTCGGCGCGGCCTCACCCACGAGACGGCGAACAGGACCAAGCCGAAGGTGATGGCCACCTCCAGCGGCAGGAACTCCCGCACCCCGGAAGAGAGGCTGCGGATGAAGTTGAGAATTGGGTCGATCACTCATGCCTCCGAAGGTGCCGCTCGCGCGGTGCGGACAAAATATTGTGATGCGAAGTTAGCACAACTTGTACTGCGCTCGCAGTGCAAGTTCGGTTCGCCGCCGGTCCCTGTCCAGCCGCCCTGCGACACAATGAGCGGATGGAGATGTCGCGGGAGAACTTCGAGGCCCTGGTCGTCGACGAGCTCGATGAACTGCCGGACGAGATGGTCGACGGCCTCGACAACGTGATCTTCGTCGTCGAGGACCGGCCAGAGGACGGCTCGCTCGACCTGCTCGGCGTCTACGAGGGGTTCGCGCTCACGGATCGCGGCCAGTACGGTTTCGGCGAGCTGCCCGACCGCATCGTGCTGTTCCGCGAACCGCTCCTGTCGATCTGCGACGACGAGGAGACCCTCCGCGACGAGGTGCACACGACGCTCGTGCACGAGATCGCGCACTTCTACGGCATCGACGACGCACAGCTCCACGAGCTCGGCTGGGCGTAGAGCCTCCCGAGTCGCGCGTCCCCGGTACGCTTCCCGGATGCAGCAGACGCCACCAGCCCGCGGGCCCCTCCGGCCAGGACGCCTCTTCTGGGGAATCGTCCTCGTCCTGGCGGCACCAGCCTTCGCACTGTGGATGGCCGTGACCGGTCTGCTCTCGGCGCTTGCTGCCGCGAGCATCACGGTCGACGCCGTCGGGCCCATCCCACCGCTAGTCGAGACCGGGCAGACGCTGCTCTCCGCGTTCGCGTTCTGGGCCATGTTCGTCTCGGCAGGTGCCGGCCTCGTCGTGCTGATCCTGCTCGGGGCGCGGAGCATCCAGGCCGCTCGTCGCACAGCAGGCGCGGCCGGTCCGACGTTCGGCTCCGTGCTCTGGGGGTGGGCATTCGCGATCCCCCTCGCGACGGGAGTCGGCGCGCTCGCCGGTCTCCTGCTGCGGCCGGTCGCCGACCGCATCGGCACCGGCCTCTCCCTCGACGCCGGTCCCGGCACCAGCATCGACTACGACGACGCCGTCTACGGCCTCATCGTCGGTGGCATCTGGCTGCTCGCGGCGCTGGTGGGGCTGGTCATCGCCGTGATCTTCACCGTGCGCTACGTGCGCGCTCGCCGCCGGCAGAGCTCAGACCAGACGGGCACCGGCCCGCGTTGACGGCACTGCTCCCGCCGCGAAACCCCGTCACGCGCCGGGCGCGGCCTCGATGATGACGTCGGCGAGCAGGAACGGCGCATTGCGTCGCCAGTGCTCGCGCTCTTGAGCCGCCCACATCTCCCAGAACTCCTCGAAGACGCCGATGTCTGCAGGACGCGAGAGCGCCCGCGGCTTCCGGTGGGCCTCGTCGAGCTCTATCCACACGCTCGTCGTCGCGAGGGGCGCGCTCTCGTGCGACAGCGAACCGCAGCCCTCGACGATGAGCGGCGCGGAGCCGTCGAGCTCGCGCCACGGACCGGGCGCATCCGCCGCCCAGTCCCAGCTCTCATAGCCGGGGCGGTGCGGAGGCCCCAGCTGCTCGGGATGGAGCATGTCGCGGTGCACCGCCTGCGAGGCGGCAGCGAGGCCACCCCAGCCCGGGTAGGCGTCGTCGAGGGACACCAGCTGCGCGCTCTCGAAGCCGCGCGCCCGGAACTCCGCCAGCAGCTCCCCCGCGAGCGTCGTCTTGCCCGAGCCCGACCCGCCGTCGATGATCACGACCGGGCGCGAGCCGCGGGCATCCGCGAGCACGCGGTCCAGCAGCGCCGCGACCCCGCTCACGCGCTGCCCACGAGCCGGTACGACCCCGCCGCGACGGCCACTCCGATAGCCGCGCCGGCGATGACCACTGCCGCAAGCACGAGAACGAGGTCCCGCCAGTCGAGACGTGAGGGGCGAGCCCACGTCCGCGTGATGTCCTCGGCGCCGAAGCCGCGAGCCTCCATGACGGTCGCCAGTGTCCCAGCCCGTCGCAGCGCGAGAGCGAGCAGCGCGAACGCCATCGTCATGAACCGTCGGATGGCACCCGAGTCGCCGAGACCGCGAGCGCGGCGCGCCTGGCTCATCGCCGTCCAGTCGTCGCGGAACACGGCGAAGAGGCGGATGCCCGCGAGCGCCGACACCACGAACCTCGCCGGGAGGTGCGCGACCTGCGCCAGACCGTCGGCGAGGCGGGTCGGGTCGATGCGGCTCAACGCGACGAGCGTCGGCACGCCGATCGCGAGCACGCGCACGCCGACGGCGATCGCGAGCTGGATGGAGTTGTCGGTGATGTTCGCGTAGAGGAACTGCCCGTAGCTCGCCCCGCCGGGCTTGGCGTACAGCAGCATGCTCGTGGCGGAGACGGGGGCGGCGATGAGGAGGATCCAGCTCGATCGCAGGACCTCCATGGGGCGCACTCCGGCGACGCCGAAGGCGAGGAGCGAGAGCGTCAGCGCGACGGCCGCCGAGACGACATCGAGCGTCGTCAGCAGGGGAATCGAGTACAGCACCGCCGCCAGGAACGGCGTGACCGGGTTCACGCGGTCGAGGAACCGTCCGCCGACGGGGAGCACTTCGAGCGGCACGCCGTCGGCATCGACCTGGGGCGATGTGGCCGACCATGCCGGGCAGGAATCCGCCGAGGCGACGCCCGCGCCGCTGCCGATCATGCTGGCACCTGCTCGTTCTTTCGGTCGTGGGCTTCGATGCGGATGCGCTGGTCGCCGAGCACACGCACGAGCTGCTCGTCGTGGGTCACGGAGACCAGCGAGTGCCCCTCGGAGACGAGGCGAGACATGATCGTGACGAGCTCCGTCCAGGTCCTGCGGTCCTGTCCGAAGGTGGGCTCGTCGAAGATGAGCACCCGAGGCGCCGTCGCGAGCACCGTCGCGACGGACAGGCGACGCTGCTCACCGCCGGAGAGCGTGAAGGGGTGCGCTTCCGCGAGGTGCGAGAGGCGCAGCGCCGCGAGCAGCTCGTCGACGCGTTCGCTCGTCTCGCGTCTGCCGCGCCCCACCGCATCCGGTCCCACCTCGAGCTCGCGCCGCACCGTGCCCGCGACGAACTGGTGCTCGGGCTGCTGGAAGACCGTGCCGATCCTCGTCAGCAGCTGACGGGAACGCCAGGCAGACGGATGCGGGCCGACCGGGCCCGCCGCGCGGAACCCGCCGAGCGTCCAGCCACCCCGTCGACGGTCAGCGTCTTCGCCAGCTTCACGCAGGGCACTGCTCGCACGCACGTCGCCCGCGACCGGCTTGAGCAGGCCAGCAAGCGTCAGCGCCAGCGTCGTCTTGCCCGCGCCGTTGGGCCCGAGCACCACCGTCGACTCCCCCGCCCGCAGCGTCGCCCCGAACTGCGTGTGCAGCGGATGGTCGGCACGCCCGAACCCGAGGCCGTCGGCGACGAGCAGGTCCTCCCCCGGGGCGCGCTCGCCCCGGGGAACCGAGGGTTCGTGGCCGCCTATCCACACACCCGCCGCGAGGAGCGACTCCCGCTGCTCCTCCAGGATCACGTCAGGGGCACCGTCGGCGAGCAGGTGCTGCTCAGTGCCGAGTACGACGACCCGGTCGACGCTCGAACGCCACACATCCACCCGATGCTCGATGACGATGAGCGTCGCGCCGGTGACCTCCGCGGCACGCACAACCGCCTCGCGAACCTCCTCGACACCAGCCGGGTCGAGGTTCGCGGTCGGCTCGTCGAGCAGGATGAGGTTCGGCCGCATCGCGAGCACGCCCGCGATCGCGAGGCGCTGGCGCTCACCGCCGGACAGCTGCGCGGTCGAGCGGTCGAGCGGCATCCGCAGCCCGACGGCGTCGAGCGCCTCGCGCACCCGAACCCAGGTCTCGGCGCGCGGCACACCGAGGTTCTCGCAGCCGAACGCGACGTCGTCGCCGATTCGGGCGAGCACCGTGTTCGCCTGCGGATCCTGCAGGACCAGCCCCACCGCGCCGCGCGCATCCGTCGGATGCCTGCCGTCGACCAGCAGCGAGCCGAGCTCCTGGCCATCGTCCTCGTGGTCGCCGAGCACCCCGGCAAGAGCCGCCAGGAGCGTGGACTTGCCCGCCCCCGACGGCCCGAGCAGCAGCACGGCCTCTCCGGGCTCGATCGTCAGGTCGAGCTGGCTGACCGCCAGCTTCGCCCGATCGGCGTGGCGCCAGCCCCACCCCCTCGCCTCGACTCTCGCGCCCACGACCGCTAGCCGATTCGCTTCGCGCTTCTGCCCGCCGCGAAGCGGTTTAGCGCACCGGTCGCGGCGAGTGCTCGCGTGAGCAGCCAGCCGACGACTCCCGCCAGCACCGCACCCGAGACCACGACAGCGACCAGGTAGATCGTCAGGAATTCAGGGCCCTTCTCGATGTTCGCGCTGAGGAACAGCTCGAGCACCCACGCGGCGACGGCAGCACCAGCGCCCGCGAGCATCGCGACGCTCAGACCGAAGCGCTTGTAGAGGAAGAGCGCGAAGATGAGCTCAGCACCGAGGCCCTGCGCGATACCCGAGTAGACGGTCTCGATCGACCACTGGCTGCCGAGCAGCATGGAGACGCACGCCGCGAGCACCTCAACGAAGAGCGCAGCCCCCGGCTTGCGGATGATGAGCCCGCCCAGCACGCCACCGAGCAACCAGATGCCGACCGCGATGCCACCGAAGCCCGGCGTCAACGCGTCCATCGTCGTGAACCACAGGTAGCCGACGCTGTTCCAGAAGATGAAGATGAGGCCCGTCGCGACACCGAGGACGGCCGCCGTGACGATGTCGATGACCCGCCAGCGGAAGCGGCTCTTCGGCGCCTTCGCCTGAGCCGGAACCTGCGCTGCCGCAGTCGGAGATGGAGTCGGGGAAGTTGTCATGCTGTGTGCCCTTTCGAGTGAAAGTGCACGGGCGCAGAGCCGTGGGCGACCCTGCTCGGAGATGTGCCTCCCTGCGCTGGCATTACCCAGATCAGGTTTGACGGTCGAAGGCTTGAGCCTTCCTCTCAGCCCGGACTACCGGACTCCCGTGAACACCCCCGAGTATAGGCCGTACCGCGCCTGAGCTACTTCTTGAGCGCCTTGATGAGACGCGGGAGCGCGTGCCCGACCGTCCACACCAGCGGAATCGACACGACGAGCAGCGTGATGATGTTCGGCCGGAAGCTCGTGCCGAACTCGTCATCCACGTACGCGCCGACCGGCACGGCCACCCCGCCGCCACCGCCGCCTGACGAGTTCTCCTGACCCTCCTCAGTGCTCTCACCACCGCCGTAGCCGTACGAGACGAGAGCGACCGGAAGGATCGTGGACTTGCCGAGTTCCACCTTCTCGCCGTAGGCGAGGGTGACGCCGAGCTTCTTGACCGAGTCCGTGAGGTTCTGTGTGAGGTTCGTCATGCGGCCAGCGTAGGTCGTCGACATGCCTGCCAACCAGGAGAAGTCCTGTGTGCTTGCGGGCGAGAGCGCTCCCACCCTTTGGTAGCTTTAGTGCCTGCATCCACACGCGATGTTCTTCGATGAAGCAATAGGAGCGTGCATGAAAACGTGGCCCGGAAATGCCTACCCCCTCGGAGCGACGTTCGATGGAAGTGGCACCAACTTCGCGATCTTCAGCGAGGCCGCCCACAAGGTCGAGCTGTGCCTCTTCGATGACGACGGCAACGAGGAGCGGGTGAGGCTCTACGAGCAGGATGCGCACGTCTGGCATGCCTACCTCCCTCACGTGCAGCCCGGCCAGCAGTACGGCTACCGGATGCACGGCGACTACGACCCCGTCAACGGAAGCCGCTGCAACCCGGCGAAGCTCCTCCTCGACCCGTACGCGAAGGCGACGACGGGCGAGATCGACTGGGACCAGTCGCTCTTCAGCTACAACTTCGGCGATCCCGACTCGTTCAACGACCTCGACTCAGCGCCCCACATGATGAAGGGCGTTGTCATCAACCCCTACTTCGACTGGGCTGGCGACCGGAAGCCGGGCATCCCCTACAACGAGTCCCTCATCTACGAGGCGCACGTCAAGGGGCTCACCGAGCTGCACCCGGATGTGCCAGAGGAGATCCGCGGCACGTACGCCGGCATCGCGCACCCCGCGATCGTCGAGCACCTCAAGCGCCTCGGCGTCACCGCCATCGAGCTCATGCCCGTGCACCAGTTCGTGCAGGACAGCACCCTCATCGAGAAGGGGCTCCGCAACTACTGGGGGTACAACACCATCTCGTTCCTCGCCCCGCACGCCGACTACGCCTCCCAGGGCACGGCAGGCCAGCAGGTGCAGGAGTTCAAGTCGATGGTGCGCACGCTGCACGCCAACAACATCGAGGTCATCCTCGACGTCGTCTACAACCACACGGCAGAAGGCAACCACCTCGGCCCGACCCTCAGCTTCCGCGGCATCGACAACGCCGCCTACTACCGGCTCGAGGACGACGACAAGCGCTACTACACCGACTACACGGGCACCGGCAACTCGCTCAACATGCGCCACCCGCACTCGCTGCAGCTCATCATGGACTCGCTGCGCTACTGGGTCACCGAGATGCACGTCGACGGCTTCCGCTTCGACCTCGCCTCCACCCTCGCGCGCGAGCTGCACGACGTCGACAAGCTGTCCACGTTCTTCGACCTCGTGCAGCAGGACCCGGTGGTCTCGCAGGTGAAGCTCATCGCCGAGCCGTGGGACGTCGGCCCCGGCGGCTACCAGGTCGGCAACTTCCCACCGCAGTGGACAGAGTGGAACGGCAAGTACCGCGACACCGTGCGCGACTTCTGGCGAGGCGAGCCATCGACCCTCGGCGAATTCGCGAGCCGCATCACCGGCTCCGCCGACCTGTACGAGCACTCCGGACGCCGCCCCTTCGCCTCCATCAACTTCGTCACGGCCCACGACGGCTTCACGCTGAGAGACCTCGTCTCCTACAACGAGAAGCACAACGACGCCAACGGCGAGAACGGGAACGACGGCGAGAGTCACAACCGCTCCTACAACCTCGGCGTCGAAGGCCCCACCGACGACCCCGAGATCAACGCCATGCGGGCCCGCCAGCAGCGCAACATCATCGCGACGATGCTGCTCAGCCAGGGCGTGCCCATGCTCCTCCACGGCGACGAGCTGGGGCGCACCCAGAACGGCAACAACAACACCTACGCGCAGGACAGCGAGATCAGCTGGGTCCACTGGGAGAACGCAGACGAGCCGCTCGTCGAGTTCACGCGGGCCGTCGCGCAGCTGCGCGCCGACCACCCGACGTTCCGTCGACGCCGCTTCTTCAACGGCCGCGTCGAGGAGCGCGCCGAGGGATCCGCGCTGCCCGACATCGTGTGGCTCTCGACCGACGGCACGCAGATGGCATCCGAAGACTGGAACGCCGAGTTCGTGAAGTCGATGGGCATGTTCCTCAACGGCAACGCCATCGCCGGACGCGACGAGCGGGGCGAGGAGATCACCGATGTGAGCTTCATGGTCTACTTCAACGCCAGCGAGACGGTCGTCGAGGCGACCATCCCCAGCGTCGAGATCACCTCCCACTGGGACATCGTCATCGACACCTCCGGCATGCACACCGACCTCGAGGCCGTCGAGCCGGGAGCAACCATCCCACTCGAGCCGCGCTCGCTCGTCGTGCTGCGCGAAGCCGAGCTCAAGGAGAAGCCAGACCATTCGGTCGCCGCCTCCGTCGCCGCGATGACCACCCCCATCCCCATCATCACGCGGCCGCCCCTCGGCAGCTGACCCCGCCAGAGCCATCTCAGAAGCACCTCGCGCCACGGAGACCATGATGCGCATCCCATCCAGCACGTACCGATTCCAACTGACGTCGGAGTTCGACCTCGACGCCGCGACCGAGCAGCTGCCCTACCTGGAGCGGCTCGGCGTGGGATGGGTGTACCTCTCGCCCATCCTCCAGGCGACCCCAGGCAGCACGCACGGCTACGACGTCGTCGACCCCTCGAGGGTCGACGACGAACGTGGCGGGCGCGAGGGGCTCGAGCGGTTCTCCGCGAAGGCCCGCGAGCTGGGCCTCGGCGTGCTCGTCGACATCGTCCCGAACCACATGGGAGTCGGCACACCACGCGACAACCCGTGGTGGTGGGATGTGCTCGAGCACGGCCAGCAGGCCGCGCACGCCGAGTCCTTCGACATCGACTGGGAGGCGGGCGGCGGCAAGCTCCTCATCCCCACCGTCGGCGACGACGACATGCCCAGGGAGCGGGGCGACGCGATCGGCAACGTGACCGTCGACACCGAGGCCGGCGTGCTGCGCTACCACTCCACCGAGTACCCGCTCGCGGAAGGCTCGGCACCCGAAGGCGCATCGGTGCGGGAAGTGCTCGACAACCAGCACTACCAGCTCATCCACTGGCGCCAAGGCGACAGTCGCCTCAACTACCGCCGCTTCTTCACCATCACCTCGCTCGCGGGCATCCGCGTCGAAGACGAGCACGTGTTCGAGGAAGCCCACGCGGAGATCCTCGACTGGATGCGGCACCGCCTCGTCGACGGGCTCCGGATCGACCACCCGGACGGACTCCGCGACCCGGGCGGCTACCTGCGCCACCTCGCCGACCGAACGCGCGGAGCGTATGTGCTCGTCGAGAAGATCCTCGAGGGCGACGAGGCGCTGCCCGCCGACTGGCGCACGGCAGGGACGACCGGCTACGACGCGCTCGGCCAGATTGACCGGGTGCTCGTCGACGCCGACGCCGAGGAGCCGCTCGACGAGCTCGCGGCGGGAGCAGACGGCGACCCGGTCGACTGGGAGCAGCTCATCCACGAGGCGAAGCGCGCCGTGGCCGACGTGTCACTGAACGCCGAGATCCGCCGCATCGCGCGAGAACTGCGTGCGACGGGTCTCGAGGACGACCTCATCGAGGACTCCGTCGCCGAGATCGCCGCCCACTTCAGCGTGTACCGCAGCTACCTTCCGACGGGCGCGAACCACCTCGCCGACGCGGCCAGGGCCGCCACCGAGCAGCGACCGGACCTCGCGGCGTCGATCGCCCGCGTCCTGCCGTTCCTCGAGGCGCCAGAAGCCGAGGCCGCGCTGCGTCTGCAGCAGACCACCGGCATGATCATGGCGAAGGCCGTCGAAGACCGCTCGTTCTACCGCTACGCACGCCTCACCTCCCTCAACGAGGTCGGCGGCGACCCGAACGTCTTCTCCATCACCCCGGAGCGGTTCCACGAGCTCCAGACGGCACGCGCCCGTGACTGGCCAGACGCCATGACCACGCTGTCGACCCACGACACGAAGCGCGGCGAGGACACTCGCGCACGCATCACCGCCCTCAGCGAGGTCCCCGAGTTCTGGGCGGAGAGCGTCGCCGAGCTCCAGAACGTGGCCCCCATCGATGACAACGCGTTCGCGCAGCTCACCTGGCAGGCGATCGTCGGTGCGTGGCCCGCATCCCGCGAGCGCCTCACCGACTACCTCGAGAAGGCCGCGCGCGAGGCGGACCTGCACACGAGCTGGACCAACCCGGACGAGACGTTCGAGGGGCAGCTGCACGCGGCCGTCGACGCCGTCTTCGACAACCCCGTCGCGTCGAACGTCGTCCAGAACGTCGTCGCCGAGACGCAGGAGGCGGGCTGGTCGAACTCGCTGACCGCGAAGATCGTGCAGCTCACGATGCCGGGCATCCCCGACGTCTACCAGGGCACGGAGCTGTGGACGCGCACCCTCGTCGACCCAGACAACCGGCAGAGTGTCGACTACTCGTCGCGCACTGCGGCGCTCGACGCGATCCTGCACGGGGCGGTCCCCGCTATCGACGACTCCGGTGCCGCGAAGCTGCTCGTGACCGCGGCCTGCCTGCGCCTGCGCCGCAGCCGACCGGAGCTCTTCACCGAGTACGAGGGCATCACCGCCGACGGGCCGGCGGCAGAGCACGCACTCGCGTTCTCGCGGGGCGGTGCCATCACGATCGGCACGCGTCTCCCCATCGGCCTCGAGCAGGGCGGCGGATGGATCGGCACGACCATCCCCCTCCCCGAGGGCGAGTGGATCGACCAGCTCACCGCAGCCGTCTTCACAGGCGGCAAGGACGTCCCGCTCGCCGCGCTCCTGCAGCAGTACCCCGTGGCGCTGCTCGCCAGGTCCTAGCCGGCACCCGCATCCACACCACCTCGCTTCCCACCAAGGAGTTTTCCCCGTGCGCGATTCCCGCTTCGATGTCTGGGCACCACACGCCGAGACGCTGACTCTGCACCTCGACGGCACCGAGCTGCCGATGCGGCGCACCGACGGCGACTGGTGGGTACCGGACGCGGCGCTCGAGCTCGACGAGGACACCCACGACTACGGCTACCTCGTCGACGGCGACACGACCCCCATCCCGGACCCCCGCTCGCGGTGGCAGCCGGACGGCGTGCACGGCCTCTCGCGCACCTTCGACGCCGACCGGCACCCGTGGGTGGACGGCGACTGGACCGGCCGCCCGCTCGCGGGGTCCGTCATCATCGAGGTGCACATCGGCACTTTCACCCCCGAGGGCACGCTCGACTCGGCGATCGACCGCCTGGACCACCTGCAGGAGCTCGGGGTCGACTTCGTCGAGGTCATGCCCGTCAACGCGTTCAGCGGCACCCACGGGTGGGGCTACGACGGCGTCGACTGGTTCGCCGTCCATGAGGGCTACGGCGGACCGGCCGCCTACCAGCGCTTCGTCGAGGCCTGCCACGAGCGTGGCATCGGCGTCATCCAGGACGTCGTCTACAACCACCTCGGCCCCTCCGGCAACTACCTGGGCAAGTTCGGGCCCTACCTCTCCGATCACCACGCCACGGCGTGGGGCGACACCGTCAACCTCGACGGGGAGAACTCTGACGAGGTTCGCGCGTTCATCCGTGCCAACGTGGCCATGTGGCTGCGTGACTTCCACGTCGACGGGCTCCGGCTCGACGCCGTCCACGCCCTCATCGACGACCGCGCCGTGCACCTCCTCGAGGAGCTGGCCCGGGACGTCGCCGAGCTCGAAGCGCACGTCGGTCGCCCGCTGACCCTCATCGCCGAGTCCGACCTCAACAACCCACGCCTCATCACGTCGGACGAGGCAGGCGGCTACGGACTCGACGCCCAGTGGTCGGACGACTTCCACCACGCCGTGCACGTCAACCTGACCGGGGAGACCAGCGGCTACTACGCCGACTTCGAGGGTCTCGATGCCCTCGCGAAGGTGCTCGAGAAGGGGTTCTTCCACGACGGCACGCTGTCGACCTTCCGAGGGCGCCATCACGGTCGCCCCCTGCCGGCTCACACGCGCGCCTGGCGGCTCGTCGTCTCGTCGCAGAATCACGACCAGATCGGCAACCGAGCCATCGGCGACCGCCTCACGGCGACGCTCTCCCCCGGCCAGCTGGCCATCGCGGCCACGCTCGAGCTGACCTCGCCCTTCACTCCCATGCTCTTCATGGGCGAGGAGTGGGGCGCCACGACCCCATTCCAGTTCTTCTCCTCCCACCCGGAGCCGGAGCTGGCGAAGGCGACCACGGAGGGCCGTATCGGCGAGTTCGCGCGCATGGGCTGGGACGCCGCCGTCGTTCCGAACCCGCAGGATGTTGCGACGTTCGAGCGGTCGAAGCTCGACTGGAGCGAGCTCGAGAAGCCGGAGCACGCCCAGCTCCTCGAGACCTACCGCGAGCTCATCGCACTCCGCAGGCGGGAGGCGGACATCACCACGCCCTGGATCGATGCGAGCAGCGTCGAGGCGTCGCAGGAAGACGGCACGCTGGTCATCACGCGAGGCGGTCTCGTCATCGCCGTGAACTTCTCGGCAGACGAGCGGGAGCTTCGAGTCGACCGAGCCACCGAGGTGCTCTTCTCCACGGATGCACGGGCAACGCTCGGCCAGACCACCGGCACCGTCACGGGCGCACCGGTGGGCGCGTCCGCCGTCCCGCTCCGCCTTCCAGCTGAGAGCGCCGCCGTCCTTCGCGTCAGCTAGCTTCTGACCGGCTACCCGGAGCTGCCGGCGGGAACACCGGTAGCCCGCCCGGGGCGCCGCAGAGTCGGCGGCGGCCCGCGCTGACCAACATCAGTGCACATTCGGACGCAGCCGACCAGAAACCGGCACAACCGCCAGGATCTGCACTGAAGTTGGACACAGTCATCGCGAACCGAGCCCGGAACCGGGGCGGGGAAGACCGGAGCGGGGCGCTGTTCGCCTGGTGATTGCAGCGCCTCGGCGTACCCTGACGCGCATGTGCAGAAACATCACAGAGCTGCGCGGGCTCGAACCAGCCGCGAACGACAACGAGATCGAAGCCGCCGCCCGCCAGTACGTGCGCAAGGTCTCCGGCATCACGCACCCGACCGCGCGCACGCGCGAGGCCTTCGAGAAGGCGGTCCGCGAGATCGCGCACATCACCGAGCACCTCCTCGAGGACCTCCCGGAACGGCGCCAGCCGCCGAAGACCGTGCCGCCGTTGCGTCGCCCCGAGGTGGAGGCCCGTGTCGCAGCACGCGAGGCGGGCGCCACCACGACAAGCGGCGCAAAGGCGGCATCCTAGGCACGCACACCCGGCCGAGCCCGCTGTCTCAGTGCTGGTTCGGGGCCTCGTCCTGCTTGCGGTTCGCGCGTTCGCTGATGCCGACCGTGCCGTCGCTGCGTTCCCCGCGGCCGAGCAGTGACGCCGGTCGAAGCGCGAACTTCCCGAAGCGGGCGACCGCCTGGTCGACGGCGCGCTCCGCCGCTTCCCAGTCGTCGTCCTCCTCCGCCCCGAAGAGCGACAGCTGACCCGAGCTCCCCGCCTCCACGAGCCGCTCAGCACGCACGCCGATGAGGCGCACCGGCCTGGGCGGCACGAGAGCCGCGCGCAGCATCTCCCGCGCAGCGAGGTACAGCGAGTGGCCAACATCGCTGGGCTCGGCAAGCGTGTGCGAGCGTGTGATCGTCGAGAAATCGGACCAGCGCAGCTTGATGCCGACCTGGCGCGCCTGCAGCCCCGCGCGACGCAGGCGCGTCGCCACCGCATCCGCCTGAGCCCGCACCTCGCGCTCCAGGAAGACGAAGTCGGTCACGTCCTCCAGGAACGTCTGCTCGTGGCTGATCGACTTCTCACGGCTCGCCTCCTCGACTCCCCGCTCGTCCCTCCCCCACGCGAGTGCGTGCAGCTTGCCCGCCCCCGCCTTGCCGACCGCCCGCTCCAGCACGGGCCCCGGCGTGTGCGCGAGGTCGAAGACCGTGTGGATGCCGATGCCGCGCAGCTTCGCCTCGCTCTTCTCGCCCACACCCCAGAGCGCGCCGACCGGCAGGTGGTGCAGGAACGGGATCGTCTCCTCGTGCGGGATCACGAGCATGCCGTTCGGCTTGCACTTTCCCGACGCGAGCTTCGCCACGAACTTGGTGGATGCGGCACCCACGGAGCAGGTCAGCCCCGTCTGCGCCTTCACCCGCGCGCGCAGGCTCGCCGCGATCTCACCCGGCGAGCCGAACAGCAGGCTCGCGCCGGACACGTCGAGGAACGCCTCGTCGATCGAGAGCGGCTCGACGAGCGGCGTGAACTCGCGGAAGATCTCCATGACCTGCTGCGAGGCATCACGGTACTTGCCCATGTTGCCCTGCAGCACCACCGCCTCCGGGCAGCGGGCGATCGCCTGATGCATCGGCATGGCGCTCCGGACGCCCCTGGCCCTCGCCTCGTAGCTGGCGCTCGACACCACGCCCCGCTCCCGGGTGCCACCGACGATCACCGGCTTGCCGACGAGATCGGGCCGCTCGAGCAGCTCGACGGCCACGAAGAACGCGTCCATGTCGACATGGAGGATGCTCGCGGACGCGTCGCGGTCGGACGCCGCACCCGTCTGCCGCGCCCCCATGTCTTTCCTGGTCATGCATCCATTGTGCGTCGCCCCACCGACATCTGCTGGACGCTCTGCGCGAATAGACTCTGCGCATGCAGCTGAACGAGTCTCGCGCCTGGACCGCCTTCTACGCACCCGGAACCCCGAAGGACATCGAAGTCCCCACAGGATCACTCCCGGACATGCTCGCGGAGATCGCCGAGCGCTTCCCCGACAAGCCCGCGATCGAGTTCTTCGGCGCCCAGACGACCTTCTCGGAGCTGCAGGACCAGGTGCTGCGGTTCGCGCAGGGCCTGCGCCGCATCGGGGTGAAGCGAGGCGACAGGGTGGCGCTCATCATGCCGAACGCGCCGCAGCACGTCGTCGCCTTCTACGCGGTTCTGCGCCTCGGCGCCATCGTCGTGGAGCACAACCCGCTGTACACGCGCGATGAGCTCCGGACCCAGTTCGAAGACCACGGTGCCGAGATCGTCATCGCCTGGGACAAGGCCGCCCCGACCGTGCAGTCCCTCCCCCACAGCCTTGGCATCCGCCACGTCATCGCCGTCGATGTGACGAAGGGCATGCCGCTCAAGACGCAGCTGCTGCTGCGCCTGCCGATCGCCAAGGCGCGCGCGTCGCGCGCCAAGCTCAGCGCCAAGGCTCCGGGGACGGTGCCGTTCGAGAAGCTCGCGAAGCAGCAGCTCCTCGACGCGAGCATCCCGACGCCCGGACCGGAGGATCTCGCGAGCCTGCAGTACACGAGCGGGACGACCGGCAACCCCAAGGGCGCCATGCTCACGCACCGCAACCTGTGGTCCAACGCCCGTCAGGGCGCGGCGTGGATGCCGGAGTTCACGGCAGGCAACGAGACCATCTACGGCGTCCTCCCGATGTTCCACGCGTTCGGCGTGCTGCTGTCGGTCATCTACTCCGTGAGCGTCGGCGCGAAGGCCGTGCTCTTCCCGACGTTCGACCCCGAGCTCGTCATCGAGGCGTCCAAGAAGTCGCCGGCGACGTTCATCCCGGCCGTCCCGCCCATGTACGACAGGCTCGCTCGCGTCGCGAAGGACGGCAAGCTCGACCTCTCCGGCGTCATCTACGCGATCTCCGGCGCCATGACGCTGAACGACGGCATCGTGCACCGGTGGGAGGCTGTCGCAGGCGGGCAGCTCGTCGAGGGCTACGGCCTCACGGAGACCTCCCCCGTGGCGCTCGGGAACCCCTTCACCGACAAGCGCAAGACCGGCACCATCGGCATCCCCTTCCCCTCCACGCACATCAAGGTCACCGACCCCAGCGACCCGAGCACGGAGGTGGAGCTCGGCGAGGTCGGCGAGCTGCTCATCCGGGGGCCGCAGACCTTCCAGGGCTACTGGAACCGCCCCCAGGAGACCGCTGAGGTGCTCATCGAGGGCGGCTGGGTGCGCTCCGGTGATCTGGTCGTGCAGGACGAGGATGGATTCGTGACGGTCGTCGACCGCAAGAAGGAGCTCATCATCACGGGCGGCTTCAACGTCTCGCCCTCCGAGGTCGAGCGGGTCGTCACCGAGTTCCCTGGTATCGCCGAGGTTGCCGTCGTCGGCATCAAGCGCGGCGGGGGTGCCGAGGTGGTCACCGCAGTGGTGGTGCTCGACGAGGGGGCGACGTTCGACGAGGGAGCGGCCCGCGCATTCGTTCGCGAGCGACTCTCGGAGCACAAGGTCCCTCGCTCCTACGTCGTGTGGGAGGAGCTCCCGAAGTCGCTCATCGGCAAGGTGCTGCGCAAGAAGGTGCGGGATGCGCTCCAGCAGAACCGCAACGCGACAGCTGCGCCAGCCGATGACAGCGTTGCTCCGGATGCGGATGGCGGAGCGGCGGCCGAGTCAGCCTCCGACACGACCGGAAAATAGCGGGTGGCCCGCCCCTGCGACGCACGGGCGGGCCGCAGCCTCGGGAGGCGATCAGCCCCCTGCGACGTACCGTTCGCCGTCTTCGCTCAGGCGGGTCCCCGTGGGGCCTTCGAGCTCGACCAGACCCGCTCGTGCTGCCTGCCGGACCGACGCGGCGACGTTGACGGGGACACGCCACGTCATGCGCTCGAATGCGTTGGCGATCTCCGCGGCCGTGACCTCACCATCGGCGCTGAGGATGGCGGCGACCGCGATCGCGATGCGCTGCCCGTTGTTCGTCGGCTTGAGGTCGGACGCGAGGTCCTCGAGACTGCGCTTCGCCTGCGAGGCGGCACGAGATCGGCTCGACGCGGCGCCGCGCGCACCCGCCCTCGTGCGGGATGCGATGGGAGTGCTGGTGCTCCCACCGCGACTGTCTGGAGCTGAGTCGCCGGCTCGCCCCGCAGCGGACGCTCGCCCCTGACCAGCACGGACTCGAGTCGACGCGCGCACGGACGAGCCTGGGTTTCGCACCCGTCCTGGCCCTGCCGCTTCATCCTCGACTCGCCCCGGCGCACCGGTCACGGACGAGGGCGAGACGGCTTCCGGGTCCTTGGCGCTGTTGATCCCGGAGGGGCGGCGCGCGCGTCTGGCGCTGGCCTCCACCCCCGACCCGACGCTGGCGGCACCGGAGCCGCTCCGGCCGGACGACCTGGTGGGCCTCTCGTCCTTCGTCGGCGCATCGGGGGCCACCGTGCGGATGTCGATGGGAGAGAGATCCGCCGCGTCGACGCCGAACTCGACGACGGCGGTCACGTAGGTATCGAAGACTGCACGGTGCACGGAGGTGTCATGCTGCTCGACAAGCGCGACGATGCCGGGGATGGCGCGGATGAGACGCGCGAAGCCGTGCGCCTCGTCGCCTTCGTCGGAGAGCAGCGCCGCGTCGCGGACGGTGCGCTCACGCGCGCTCGGTTCGGCCTTGCCCGGCTTCTGCTTGCCAGCTGCGGGAGCGGGTCTGCCTGGCGTCTTCGCCTCCGGCTTCCTCGCTCCTGGCTGCGTTGGCGTGCTGAGCCCGTCGTCCGGAGCAGACGCGCGAGGCTTCTCGGCAGACGAGTCTTCCTCGAGGGAGCTCTTGCCGACCTGCTTGGCTTCGCGGCCGGGATTGCCGGTCTCGCTCTTCTTGTCAGACTTGGCCCTCTTGTCCGACTTGGCTTTCTTGCCCGACCTCGACTTTTCGTCTGACTTGGCCTTCTTGTCAGACCTGGCCTTCTCGTCTGACTTGGCCTTCTTGTCAGACTTGGCCTTCTCGTCTGACTTATCTTTCTTGTCCGACTTGCTCTTCTTGTCCGACTTGGCCTTCTTGGCCGACGTGGTCTTCGTGGCGGACTCGGCGTGCTGCTTCTTGCCCTTGGGCTCTGCCGCGGCGACGGGATCGGCAGCTGACGGCGCGGCCACGTCTCCGAGGGAAGCCGGCCGCAGCACCGTCTTTGGCGGCTGCACGCGCTCCTTCTTGACCTTCGCCCGAGGGCCGCCCTGGGTGGCGTCGGGTCGCTCGACCGGCGTGTTCTTGCCTGACTTCTTGTTCGACTTCTTGCCCATACGACTCACTGCTCCGTTCACCGAGGCTCTGTGGCTCTGACGCTAGCGCCAGAGCCACAGAGGCACCTCAGTCGTGCCCGACAATTCCTCGGTGTACGACGTGGGTCCTACGAGTTCTGCGCGCGCTCCAACACGAGCTCGCGAACGCGTACCGCGTCCGCCTTGCCCCTCATCGCCTTCATGACGGCGCCGATGACCGCGCCTGCGGCCTGCACCTTGCCGTCACGGATCTTGGCGAGCACGTCGGGCTGCTGCGCGAGGGCAGCGTCGATGGCCTCGATGAGCGGACCGTCATCGCTGACGACGGCGAGTCCGCGTGACTCGACGACCTCCGCGGGTGAGCCCTCGCCTGCGAGCACACCCTCGAGCACGTCTCGCGCGAGTCGATCGTTGACGGTGCCCGCCGTGATGAGCCCGTCGAGCTCCGCGATCTGCGCCGGCGTCGCGAGGTCGGTCGCCTGCACGCCACGGTCGTTGGCGATGCGCGAGAGCTCGCCCATCCACCACTTCTTCGCACCGGCAGCCGTGGCGCCGGCGGCGACGGTCGCGTCGACGACGTCGAGGAGGCCCGCGTTGGCGATGTCCTGGAACTCCTGGTCGGCGAAGCCCCACTCCGCCTTGAGGCGGCGGCGGCGAGCGACGGGTGCCTCCGGCAGCGTGGCGCGCAGCTCCTCGACCAGCTCGCGGCTCGGGCGCAGCGGCATCAGGTCGGGCTCCGGGAAGTACCGGTAGTCGTCGGCATCCGACTTCGGACGACCGGACGAGGTGCGTCCCGTGTCCTCGTGCCAGTGGCGCGTCTCCTGCGTGATGCTGCCCCCTGCTGCGAGGAGCGCGGCCTGGCGCTGGATCTCGTAGCGGACGGCCCGCTCGATGGACCGGAAGGAGTTGACGTTCTTCGTCTCCGTGCGGGTGCCGAGCTTCTCCTCACCGCGCGGACGCAGCGAGACGTTCGCGTCACAGCGGAGGTTGCCACGTTCCATGCGGGCCTCGGAGACGCCGAGGGCGCGCACGATGTCGCGGATCGTCGAGACGTAGGCCGCTGCGAGCTGCGGCGTCTGCGCTTCGCCGCCGAAGATGGGCCGCGTCACGATCTCGACGAGTGGGACGCCAGCGCGGTTGTAGTCGACCAGGGAGTACTCGGCGCCCTGGATGCGCCCGGTGGAGCCGCCCACGTGGGTCAGCTTCCCTGCATCCTCTTCCATGTGGGCGCGCTCGATGGGCACGTGGAACACGGTGCCGTCTTCCAGCTCCACCTCGACCTCGCCGTCGAACGCGATGGGGTCGTCGTACTGCGAGATCTGGTAGTTCTTCGGGTTGTCCGGGTAGAAGTAGTTCTTCCGCGCGAAGCCCGAGACCTCAGCGATCTCGCAGCCGAGGGCGAGCCCGAGTGCGATCGAGTAGCGGACCGCCTGCTCGTTGACGACGGGCAGGGTGCCCGGGAGGCCGAGGTCGACGGGCCCGATGTTGGTGTTGGGCTCTCCGCCGACCTCGTTGCCCGAGTGGTTCGGGGTGTCGGAGAACATCTTGGTCTTGGTGCCGAGTTCGACGTGCACCTCGAGACCGATGACGGGCTCGTAGAGTTCGAGAGCGCGGTCGTAGTCCATGAGCTCTGGCTTGGCCATCAGCGTGCACCTGCCTTCAGCTGGGGGGCCTGCGAGAGCAGGGGCCCACCCCAGCGGTCTTCGAGAGTCTGTTCGAGTGCCGCGGCCACCGTGTAGAGGCGCGCGTCGTCCCGAGCGGCTGCCATGAACTGGATGCCGACGGGCAGGCCGTTCTCCGGCGCGAGGCCGCCCGGAACGGAGATGCCGGGGACGCCGGCGAGGTTCGCCGGGATCGTCGTGAGGTCGGCCAGGTACATGGCCGTCGGGTCTTCCGCCTTCTCGCCGAGCTTGTAGGCGGTCGTCGGCGAGGTGGGTGCTGCGAGCACGTCGACCTCGGCGAACGCGGCGGCGAAGTCCTGCTGCACGAGTGTGCGCACCTTCTGCGCGGAGCCGTAGAACGCGTCGTAGTAGCCGGCGGAGAGCGCGTACGTGCCGAGGAGGATGCGACGCTTGGCTTCGTCGCCGAAGCCCTTGCTGCGCGTCGCGGACATGACTCGCTCGACGGTGGTCCCCGAGGGGTCGGTGACCCGCAGGCCGAAGCGCACGGAGTCGTAGCGCGCGAGGTTGCTGGAGGCCTCCGCTGGCATGATCAGGTAGTACGCAGCCACGGCGTACTCGAAGTGCGGGGTCTCGATCCAGGAGATGATCGCGCCGCGTTCCTCGAGGGCTGCGAGCGCCTCCTGGAATCGCTGCGTGACGCCGGCCTCGAAGCCGGCTCCGTCGGCGATCTGCTTGGGGACGCCGATGCGCAGGCCACGGACGGAGTCGTCCGCGCGTCCCGCGAGTGCCGCCTGCGTGAACGACGGCCACTCGCCCGTGAGGGAGGTGGAGTCGCGTCGGTCGTGACCGGCGAGGACGTCGTGCAGTGCGGCGGTGTCGAGCACGCCGCGTGCTGCCGGCCCGATCTGGTCGAGCGACGAGCCGAGCGCAAGCGCGCCGTAGCGGCTCACGCCACCGTAGGTGGGCTTCATGCCGACGGTTCCGGTGACGGATGCGGGCTGACGGATGGACCCGCCCGTGTCGGTGCCGAGCGCGAGCGGCGCCTCGTAGGCGGCGACGGCAGCGGCGGAACCGCCGCCGGACCCGCCTGGGATGCGCTCGAGGTCCCACGGGTTATGGGTCGGCCCGTAGGCGGAGTGCTCCGTCGAGGAGCCCATCGCGAACTCGTCGAGGTTGGTCTTGCCGATGATGACGAGGTCGTTGTCGCGGAGGCGCTCGACGACGGTCGCGTCGTACGGCGGCACCCACCCTTCGAGGATGCGCGAGCCAGCGGTCGTCGGGGTGCCCTTGGTCGCGATGTTGTCCTTGACCGCGACGGGGACACCGGCCAGCGGCGAGAGCTGCTCCCCCGCTTGGCGCTTCGCGTCGACGCGTCCGGCTGCGGCGAGTGCGGAGTCGGCGTCGACGTGGAGGAAGGCGTGGACGTCTCCGTCGACTGCCTCGATGCGCTCGAGGTGCGCGGTGGTCGCCTCGATGGAGCTGATGCTGCCGTCGGCGATCGCCGCGGCGAGGTCGGTCGCGCTCAGGCGCGTGATGTCGGTGCTCACTGCTCTTCCCCCAGGATCGCGGTCACGCGGAAGCGAGTTCCATCGCTGTCCGGGGCACCCGCGAGTGCGGCGTCGCGGTCCAGCGGCTCGCCGACCTCGTCGGCTCGCGTCACGTTGTGCATGGCGATCGGGTGGGTCGTCACCTGGACGTCAGGCGTCGCAACCTCCTGCACTTTCTGGATGAGGTGCTGGATCTCGATGAGTTCGCCGGTGACGCGCTCGATCTCGCCTTCGGCGAGGTCGATGCGCGCGAGCTGAGCGAGGTGCTCAACGTCGGCGGCAGTGATGTCGGTCATTCGTCTCCGATAGTGAGTCGGCCAGGGCTGGACAAGTCTAGGCCGCGTGCTGACGCGGCCGTGCTCCATCCGTGGCTACTGGCGTGGTGGCTGCTGCTGGGGAGGCTGGGACGATGGCCCATTGCCCTGCCAGCGGGGGTCGTATCCGGGCTGCCCCGGCTGGGCGCGCTGCTGCCCCGGGTACTGCGGCTGCCCCTGGTAGGGCGGCTGCCCCGGCTGAGCGGGCTGTTGCCCCGGGTACTGCGGCTGGCCCTGGTACGGCGGTTGGCCTGGAGTCTGCGGCTGGCCCTGGTACGGCGGCTGGCCGTGCTGGGGCTGCGTGCGCGCAGGCTGGCCGTTCCATCCGCCGGGCTGCGGGTTCTGCTGCGCGCCGCGCGTCGGCGGGAACTGCTGCGGGGCGCCCTGCTGGCGGGGATCGAAGCCCCCGGCCGGGCCAGGGTAGGGAGTGCCCGGGTACGGCTGGCCCGGCTGCTGCTGGCCGGGGTACGGCTGGCCCGGGTTGGGCTGGCCCGGGTTGGGCTGGCCCGGATACTGCTGACCCTGGTTGTGCTGGCCCGGATACTGCGGCTGTCCCTGGCGTGGGTCACGCTGCTGCTGGGACGGCGCGCGACCGAAGTCGTTGCCGGCTGCCGGCTGCTGCCCCTGCCAGGAGCCACCTTGCTGCGGTGGCGGCCCCTGGGGCGGCTGTCCCTGCTGGCCCTGCGGCCCTGGCTGCTGGCCCTGTCCGGGGCGCGCTGCACCCCATGGACCCTGAGGCTGGTAGCCGCCTGCCGAGCCAGGCTGCCCCTGACCCTGGGGACCCTGATTCTGCTGGCCCGCGAACTGCCGACCTGGAGCCTGCTGGCCCGGGAACTGCTGACCCGGGAACTGCTGCCCTGGGAACTGCTGCCCCGGCGCCTGCTGGCCGGGGAACTGCCGTCCCGGCGCCTGCTGGCCCGGGAATGACTGCCCCGCCGGGTAGGCCTGTCCGGGATTCTGCTGCGGCTGAGGTTGCTGCCACGCTCCCTGGCCTTGGCCAGGCCCGGGCTGGGCGCCGGGCTGCGGCCAGCCCTGACGAGGAGGCTGGCCCTGGTTGCTCGGCTGCCCGAACTGCGTCGGCTGAGCGACCTGCGGTGGGTTGGCCAGGTGCGGCGGCAGGAACCCCTGGGCCGCGCCCTCACCAGGCGCAGGTGCTGGCACGGGCGGAGGTCCGCCGTTGGGAGGAGCGACGGCGGATGCTGGTGTGCGCTCCCATCGGGGCGAGGCGTCGAAGGGCTGCCAGGGCGCGCTCGGCGCCTGCTGCTGGGCAGTAGCCGAGGATGCTGCTGGCGCCTGCGACGCCGACGCCGCGCTCGGCTGATCCCGGCGCTGCGGGATCGGCACGTACGGAGCTGAAGCCGGCACGACGGGCGGAGGCGGAGTCGGGAGCCCCGCCGGCGGCACGACCGGGACGGGCGCGGGCTGCTGGGCCTCGAACGACGGCGCCTCGCGAGGATGCACCGGCGGAGCGGCGGTCGAGGAGGCGGTGGGGCTGACGTGCAGCTCGGCCGGCGCTTGGCTCTCCGATGAAAGCTCGGCCTCTGGGCCCTGCTCGCCCTCGGTGCGCGAGTCGAGGGTGGCCGATGGGGCGGTCAGCGAAGAGGAGGCGGTGTCCGCGGCCGATTCGGAAGCCGGGTGGGGGTCCGCTGCGGTGGTGTGCTCGACACCGGGATGAGGAGCGGGCGCGGGATCCGAGAGAGGCGCGGGCTCCCGAGCGGGGTCGGGTTCCGTAGTGGGCTCAGGCTCCGAAATCGGCGCGGGCTCCGAGACGGGCGCAGGCTCGACTGCGGCCTCGGGAGCGCTGTCGTCTCCGGTCGGGACCGCGGCGGCGGGCGCCACGCGCACCACGAGCACCTGCTGGGCGTCGTCGAGTGTGATCTCGACCAGTCCGTCGCCGGTCGCCAGCTCGTAGCTGGCGGCTCCCGTGCGCTGGAGCTGCGAGTGCGTCCGCGCCGCGTAGGAGTGCAGGGCACGCACGTGGTCGCTCAGGACACCCGCGTCGACGGCGTCGAGGATGGCGCGCGTCGCGCGCTCTGCGGTCGTGGTCGCGTCGGGCCCCGCCTGCACCATGAGATGCACCTGGACGCCGGGCGCCGCTTCGACGACGACGCTGTCGCGGGAGCGCGTCAGCGCCTTGGCCGCGAGGACAAGGTGGAGCGGAGACGCCTCTTCGGTCTTCACGACCGACGAGGAGAGCTGCTCTGGCCCGCCGTCGAGCACGAACGAGCGCACCCGGCCGGCAAGCTCGATGGCCTGCTCCGGGAAGCCGTTGACGTTGTTCCAGCCCCACATCCACGTGCCGGCGCTCTGCGCGACGCTGCCGATGAGCTGCACCGGAAGCACCGTCGCGGCCGGTTGGGTCTGATACGTGATCGACGGGGCGGTGAGGTCGACGTCCCATCCGGCGTCGCCGAGCTGCTCCGTGAGCTGCGCGTGCGCGTCGAAGTGGAGGATGGCGGCGTCGTCCGCCAGATCTTGCAAGCTCACGCTGAGCATGGTTCCCCGTTCCCCCGCGGCGAGCCATTGCCACGGCCTGCACACTGTAGCCGAGCGACCGGTCCGCCGCCTCGGAGTCCGCTTCCTGTCGCCGGTGCGCGCCGAGCTCTCATTCCGCGTCGGCTCGCAGGTGCTCGACCGCGCTGGGTCCACCTTCGAGGAGCAGGCGGAAGCCGTCTGCGTCGAGGATGGGGATGCCGAGCTCCTCGGCCTTCGTCAGCTTCGAGCCCGCTCCGGGCCCTGCCGCGACGAAGTCGGTCTTCTTCGACACGCTGCCAGCGGCCTTCCCTCCGGCGGCGATGATCGCCTCCTTGGCGCCGTCCCGCGTGAACCCCTCGAGGGTTCCCGTCGCCACGACGCTCAGGCCGGAGAGCGGTCCCTCGGTGCTGGTCCGCGCGCCGGGGCCCGGATGGTCCGGCGTCGAGAAACGCACACCGGCAGCGCGCCAGGCCTCGACGATGTCACGGTGCCAGTCTTCCGCGAGCCACTCGACGATCGCGTCCGCGATGGTCGGGCCGACGCCCTCGACCTGGGCGAGCTCCTCGGCGGGAGCCGCCTCGATCGCCTCGAGGGAACCGAACCAGTCCGCGAGTGCCCGCGCGGCAACGGGGCCGACGTGGCGGATGTTGAGCGAGACGAGCTGACGCCAGAGGTCTTTCGTCTTGGCGACCTCGAGCTGCTCGAGGAGGGTCGTCGCCTGCTTTGAAGGCTCGACGAGCCTGAAGTCCTTCTTGATGCCGGCCTTGCGCCGCTCGGCGGGCGTCATCTCCTCGGAGCCCGGCGGGTAGACGAGTGAGACCTTCTGGAACGGAGCTCGTCGGATGAGCTCGCCCGTCTCATCGTCGGTCCTGGGCTCTCCCGTCTCCGAGTCGCGGACGACGACCTCGATGGGGACGATCTCCTCGAGGGTGAGCGCGAAGAGCCGAGCCTCGGTCTCGAGCGGAGGCAGCTCGGGCACCGTCGGCTGGGTCAGCGCTGCGGCGGTCACCTCGCCGAGCGCATCGATGTCGAGTCCCCCGCGCGAGCCGATGTGCTCGACTCGGCCTCGGACCTGGGCAGGACACGAGCGGGCGTTCGGGCAGCGCAGGTCGACGTCGCCCTCCTTCATGGGACGCAACGGGGTCCCGCACTCCGGGCAATCGCTCGGCATGACGAAGTCGCGCACGTCGTCGCCGCGCAGCTCGAGCACCGGCCCGAGCACCTCCGGAATGACGTCCCCGGCCTTGCGCAGCACGACCGTGTCGCCGATCTTGACGCCCTTGACCCGCACCACGTCCTGGTTGTGGAGGGTCGCCATCCGCACGACGCTGCCCGCCACCTTGACGGGTGCCATGATCGCGAAGGGCGTGACGCGCCCGGTGCGTCCCACGCTCGCTGCGATGTCGAGGAGCTTCGTGTGCACCTCTTCTGGCGGGTACTTGTAGGCGATGGCCCAGCGCGGCGCGCGGCTGGTCATGCCGAGCTCGTCGTGCAGCTCGAGCTCGTCGACCTTCACGACGATGCCGTCCAGCTCGTGCTCGACGGAGTGGCGTTCGGCCCCGTAGTGCTCGACGAAGTCGACGACGTCGTCGACCGCCTCGGCGACCTTGGCGTACGGGGTGACGGGCAGGCCCCATCCGGCGAGGAGCTCGTAGACCTGGCTCTGCGAATCGACCGGTGGTGAGGGCCACGCGCCGATCCCGTGGACGTACATCCGCAGCGAGTGGAGTCGGAGCTCGCCGGCCTCGCGTTCGAGGCCGCTCTTCTTCTCGAGCTGCTGCCGCAGGCCCCCGCTGGCCGCGTTGCGCGGGTTCGCGAAGTCGGGGAATCGCTTCGTGGCCCGCTCCAGCTCGGCCTGCTCGTCGAACTCACCGCGCGTCGCGGCGGGCCGGGCTTCCCACCTCGCCCGGTACTCGTCGACGGCACGGGGGCGCAGCGACGCCTGGAACTCGTTGAGCTGCGTGAACGCGGCGACCGGGATGAAGACCTCACCTCGGACCTCGACGATCGGCGGGTGCCCCTCGCCCGAGAGCGCTTCGGGGATGCCGTCGATCTGCAGCGCGTTCTGCGTGACCTCCTCGCCCGTGCGACCGTCACCGCGAGTTGCCGCGGTGACGAGCCTGCCGTGCTCGTAGCGCAGGGCGATGGCGAGGCCGTCGATCTTCAGCTCCGTGAGCCAGGCGACTCGGCGGCCCGCGGCCGCCTCCGTCTTGGCGCACCACTCGCGCAGCTCGTCGATCGAGAAGACGTTGTCGAGGGAGAGCATGCGCTCCGCGTGCTCGATGGGCCGCAGGCCGTCAGCGACGCCGCCGCCGACCGTCTGCGTCGGGGAGTCCTGCGACTGCAGCTCGGGATGCTCGCGCTCCAGCTCGTCGAGCTCGCGGACGAGCGTGTCGTACTCGGCGTCCGAGACGAGCTGCGCGTCGCGCTCGTAGTACGCCGCCTGGTACTCGGCGACGAGCTCCCGCACCTCGGCGACGCGTTCCCGTGCATCCTCGAAGCTCGTCACGCTGTCGCTCCTGCACGGGAGCTCAGGGTCGCCATCGCGGCCTTGCGGCTCACGGAGAGGAGCCAGTCCTTCTTGCCCGCGAGGCGCTTGGCGGCGCGCCGCTCGCTGGTCGTCTCGAGGTAGCTCTGCACGATGCCGACGACGGCGATGAGCACGGCGAAGACGGCGAACACGATCTGCCAGGTGGGTTCGAGCTGCATGAGGAAGTTCGAGGCGAGGAACACCGTGCCGCCGATGAGGAACCAGAGCACGAGGGCGAGGATCCAGTCCTTCGCTCCGAACGGGCGCGCCTCCAGGGTGCAGCGCTTCGCGAGCTGGAGGGCTGGCGCGTCGAAGTGCTCGTCGTAGTCACTGCGCCAGCGCTCCGAGTCGGAGAGGTTCTTGTACTTCGCCGCCCAGCGCTCCGCTCGGTCGGTGAGCATGTCCATCGCCTCGCCGTCTTTCAGGACCGAGCCCTCAGCCTGCTTGCTCATGCCGCCTCCTTCCCGTCTGCGCTGCCTGCAACGCCATCTTGCGCGGTGCTCTCCTGCACGGCGCTCACGGTTCGGTCGATCGTGAACTGGCCGAGCACGCTCGTGCCGACGTAGACCACGGCAGTCTGGCCTGGTGCGACCCCGACAAGCGGCTCGTCGACGACCACGCTCCATTCGACGCCCGGGATGGTGGCGTCGTCACGCGTGCTCGCGGCGCTCGTGCTCACACGCGCGGTGGCGGGGACCGGATCGGCGTGGGCGCGGATCTGGACGTCGCAGCGGAACGCGCCGTCGGCCTCCGTCTTCGCGGCGCCCGTCCAGCTCATCCGCTGGCCGGCGATCTCCGCGATGTTGAGCGCCTCCTTCGGCCCCACAACGACCTCGTTGGTCTTCGGGCGGATCTCGAGCACGAACCGCGGCTTCCCGTCGGGGGCTGGAACGCCGAGCCGAAGCCCCTTGCGCTGGCCGACGGTGTAGGCCGTCGCTCCGTCGTGCTCGCCGAGCTTCGCGCCGGCGCTGTCGACGACCTCGCCGGTGGCTGTGCCGATGCGGTCACCGAGCCATCCCCGAGTGTCGCCGTCTGGGATGAAGCAGATGTCGTGCGAGTCGGGCTTCTGCGCGACGCTGATTCCGCGCTCGGCGGCCTCCGCACGGACGAGATCCTTGGAGGGCGTGTCTCCGAGCGGGAAGTAGCAGTGCTCGAGCTGCTGCTGGGTGAGCACGCCGAGCACGTACGACTGGTCTTTCGCCCAAGCACTCGCTCGGTGCAGTTCGACGAGTCCGTCCTCGCCCGTCGCGAGGGTGGCGTAGTGCCCCGTGCACACGGCATCGAACCCGAGGTCGATGGCCTTCTCGAGGAGCGCCGCGAACTTGATCTTCTCGTTGCAGCGCATGCAGGGGTTCGGCGTGCGGCCGGCGCTGTACTCCGCGATGAAGTCATCGACGACGTCGAGCTTGAACCGCTCGGAGAAGTCCCACACATAGAACGGGATGCCGAGGAGGTCGGCGGCACGACGGGCGTCCATCGAGTCCTCGATGGTGCAGCACCCTCGAGACCCCGTGCGGAGCGTGCCTGGCATTCGGGAGAGCGCGAGGTGCACGCCGATGACTTCGTGCCCGGCCTCGACGGCTCGGGCTGCTGCGACGGCGGAATCGACCCCGCCGCTCATGGCGGCTAGAACTTTCACCGGATAAGTGTACGTCGGGCCTCCGACACCGCCCCGTGTGCGGAACAGGTTGGGGTCAGCCGATGTGCGTCGCCGAGGTCGTCGTGGCCGGCTCAGCACCGGTCGCGAGCGGCTTCTCCTTCAGGAAGGACAGCGCGATGATGGAGATGACCGTCAGGGGCACAAGCGCGAGGAAGATCGGGATGAGCGCCTCGTTGTAAGAGCCGACGATGATGGCCCTGAGCTGATCGGGCAGCTCAGCGATCGCCGCCGGCGTGAAGGAGCTCGCGCCGTCCTCGGCGGCTGCCCCGTCCGGAAGACGGTCGGCCACCATCTGCGTCAGCCGCGCTGCGAAGACCGAGCCCACAACCGCGGAGCCGAGCGTCGCGCCGACCTGGCGGAAGTAGTTGTTGGCCGCCGTCGCGGTGCCCACGATGCGAGCGGGGAACGAGTTCTGCACGATGAGCGTGAGCAGCTGCATGCTCCCGCCGAGTCCGATTCCCATGATGCCGAGGGCGACGCAGATCATCCACACCGGGCTGTCGACCGTGACGAACGAGAGCACCAGGAGCCCGGCACCGAGCACGGCGGACCCCGCGATGGGGACCCACTTGTAGCGCCCCGTGCGCGAGACGTACTGGCCGCTCAGGATCGATGTGACCAGCAGCGCACCCATCATGGGGGTCATCAGCAGGCCGGACACCGTTGGTCCGGACCCCGTCACCATCTGCAGGTAGGTCGGCATGTAGCCGAGCGTGCCGAACATGATGACGCCCGTGGAGAGGCTGGCGATCGTCGTCAGGATGAAGTTGCGGTCGCGGAACATGCCGAGCGGCATGATCGGGTTGGCGGCACCGCGCTCGACGAAGACGAACGCCGTGGCCGAGACGACGGCAAGCGCTGCGAGCAGCAGGATCGTCGGCGACGTCCACGCGTACTGCGACCCGCCCCACGTTCCGACGAGCACGAGCGCGGTCGTCGCGAGGGAGATGAGGGCCATGCCGCTGACATCGATCCGAGTGCGTTCCTGCGCGGGGCGCTTGGGGAGACGGAGGAGGAAGATCGTCGCCAGCAGCGCAAGAGCACCGAGCGGCAGGTTGATCCAGAACACCCAGCGCCATCCCGGCCCTTCCGTGAACCAGCCACCGAGCAGCGGGCCAGCCACGGAGGAGAAGGCGAAGACCGCGCCCATGACCCCCATGTACTTGCCACGCTCGCGCGCGGGGACGACGTCGGCGATGGCGGCCTGCGACAGGATCATGAGGCCACCGCCGCCGAGCCCCTGGACGATGCGCGCGCCGATGAGCAGCTCGATCGAGGGAGCCAGGCCGCCGAGCACCGAGCCGGCGATGAACAGCCCGATGGCGATGAGCAGCAGCGGCTTGCGTCCGAACAGGTCGGAGAGGTTGCCGTAGACCGGCATCATGACGGTCGACGCCAGGATGAACGACGTCACGACCCAGCTCATGTGCTCGACTCCGTGGAGCTCCCCCACGATGGTCGGCATGGCGCTGGAGAGGACCGTGTTGTTGAGCGATGCCATGAGCATCGTGACCATCAGGCCGAGGAAGAGCGGAACGATGCTCCGCTTGTGGGACGTGCCGGTCGTCGCGCCAGCCGCGGGCCTCGCTGCGCGCGCGCCGTCGCTCGCGCCGGTTCCTGTGCCGGTCTCGGCGCGGGCCTGCGAATCGATGCTGGGGGGAGTCGTCATAGGGATTCTGAGATCGCTTTCCTGAATACGTCGATAGAGCGGTTGATGGCGGCTTCCCGGTCGACCAGGATGCCGTGGGGGTCGTTCCGGCTGGTGAAGCGCAGGATGGTGGCGGCGAGCGACAGGAGTGCCTTGGCGGACTCGATGCCGTCAGGCAGCGGCTCGGTCGAGCTGTCGCCGTCCTGCTCGGTCAGGATCGCGAGGACGATGTCCTCAGCCGCGCTGATGTGGCGCCTGAGGCGCTCCTCGAGCACTGGGTTCTGGTCGGCGAGCGTGCGCCGCCGTGGGAAGTCGTCGTGGTCGGGGATCGCCGAATCGAGGACGGCCAGCATGAGCCGCATCGTGCGGCCGAACGAGTCACCCCCGCTTGCGCGGAAGTCCTCGAGGGCGCCGTCGGGCAGGGTCGGTGCCTGCATGCCGAGCACCGCATCCTCTTTGCTCGGGAAGTAGTTGAAGAAGGTTCGGCGTGAGACGCCGGCGCGATCGCTGATCGCGTCGATCGTGGTCTCGTCGAGGCCCCGCTCGATCGTGAGGTCGGCAGCGGCATCGTGGATGGCGTGCCAGCAGTCAATGCGGTTGCGTTCGCGGAGGGAGAGGGCTGGGTTCGACACCACTCAAGAATATGCATGAGTGCAAAGTTTCACAAGTGCAAGTTTCCTGTGCAGGTCCTGGGTACAGTGGCACCTCGTGTCGACTCTCCCCGCTCCGAACCCCTCTGGCAGCGCACGGTCCCCGTGGTTCTGGACGGCACTCGCCGTCCTCGCGCTGGTGCTCCTCGCACTGAACCTGAGGACCGCCGTCACCAACGCCTCGCCGATCTTCGATCTCATCTCCGTCGACCTCCCGCTCCAGGGCGCCACCACCGGGCTCCTCACGATGCTGCCTCCCGTCGCGTTCGCGATCGCCGGCCTCGTCACCCCGTGGCTGCTGCGTCGCGTGCGCCTCGAGCTGCTCATCGTCCTCGCCCTGGCCGCCATCATCGCCGGCCACCTGCTCCGAGGAGCGGCCCCCGACGTCCCCACCCTCCTCGGCGGCAGCGGCATCGCCCTCCTCGGCATGGGCATCGGCAACATCCTCCTGCCGCCGGTCGTCGTCACGTACTTCCGGTCGCGCATCCCGGTCATGACCTCCACCTACGCGATCGTCGTCGCGCTCGGCACGATGCTGCCTCCGCTGCTCGCGGCGCCCGTCGCCCTGGCCTCCGGCTGGCGGACCTCGCTCTCGATGTGGGGCATCGTCGCAGCCTCGGCAGCCGTGCCGTGGCTCATCCTCCTCGTTCGCGCCCAGGTGCGAGCGGCGCGCGGACACGTGCCCGAGACGACGGGCGCCGTGACGCTGCCGAACGGCAAGCCCGCACGGCCCGCACGCTCCATCTGGCGCTCCAAGCGGGCATGGGCGCTCGCCACGACCTTCGCGATCTCGTCGATGAACGCGTACTGCTGCTTCGGCTGGCTCCCAACGATCCTGCAGGAGCGGGCGGGCGCTGACACGGTCGCCGCGGCCGGCTACCTCTCGCTGTTCGCGGCCATGGGCATCCCGCTCTCGCTGGCGACCCCGCTTGTCATCAAGCACCTCGGCACCACGTGGCCGCTCATCTCCGCGGCGGCCGGATTCGCGCTCGGCTACCTGGGCCTCATCCTGGCCCCGACGGCAGCCCCCGTCGTCTGGGTGCTGCTCATCGGCTTCGGGCAGCTGATCTTCCCCATCTGCCTCACGCTCATCGGCCTTCGCGCATCGGGCCAGCGCGGGTCGGCTATCCTGAGCGGCTTCGTCCAGCTCGTCGGCTACGCCCTCGCCGCCCTCGCGCCGTTCACGGTCGGCGTGCTGGCCACGGCGACGGGCAACTGGTCGATCCCGCTTGGCCTCCTCGCCGTGCTCACCCTCGGCGTCATCCCACTCGCCCCCGCGCTTGCTGGCAAGTGGAAGATCGAAGACGAGATCCAGCTGGCCCGCTGAATCAGGATTCGAGCTCTGGCTCGACGTCGGTGCGCTGCTCCTCGTGAAGCGCGGCGTAGAGCCCGCCGCCGGCCATGAGCTCTGCGTGGCTGCCACGCTCGACGATGCGGCCCTCGTCGAGGACGCAGATCACGTCGGCGTCCTTCACCGTCGAGAGGCGGTGCGCGATGGCGAGCACCGTGCGCCCCCGCGATGCGGCGTCCAGCGCACGCTGCACGAATCGCTCCGACCGTGTGTCCAGAGCGCTGGTCGCCTCGTCGAGGACCAGGACGGCCGGGTCCTTGAGGAGAACTCGCGCGATGGCGACGCGCTGCTTCTCACCGCCGGAGAGCCGATACCCGCGCTCCCCCACCAGCGTCTCGTACCCGTCGGGGAACTTCGAGATGGTCTCGTGGATGTTGGCCTGCCGGCACGCATCCTCGATCTCCGCCTGCGTCGCCTCGGGCTTCGCGAAGCGCAGATTCTCTGCGATCGACGCATGGAACAGGTAGCTCTCCTGGCTCACGATGCCCGTGTTGGCGATGAGCGCGTCGTGGTCGAGGTCTCGCACGTCGGTGCCGGCGAACCTCACGGCTCCGGATGACGCCTCGTAGAGCCGCGGAACCAGGTAGCCGATGGTCGTCTTCCCGGCACCGCTCGGCCCGACGAACGCGACGAACTCACCGGGACGGACCGTGAACGAGACGTCGTCGAGCGTGGGGGCCGCGTCGGTCTCCGCGTCCGGGTAGCTGAACGACACGTGATCGAACGTCACCTCGCCGAGCCTCGACTCGTCGAGGGGCGTCGGCGCCGGCGACGGCGTGATGGCGGGAGCCAGGTCGAGGTACTCGAAGATGCGGGCGAAGAGCGCCTTCGACGTCTGCACCTCGAGACCGATCCGCATGAGTCCGATGAGCGGCATCGTGAGCCTCGTCTGCACCGTCGTGAAGGCGACGATCGCCCCGGCCGTGAGATCGACGCCACCCGTGATGAGGTACGCGGCGACGATGTAGACGGCCGCGGGAACGAGCGAGAACACGATCGACACGAACGCGAAGAAGCTCTGGCCGCTCATGGTCTGCTTGACCTGGAGGCCGATCTGCTTGAGGTTCTCAGCGCGATACCGCTGCCCCTCGGCCTCCTCGCGACCGAACGACTTCGCGAGCAGGATGCCGGAGACGCTCAGCGACTCCTGCGTGATGGCCGTCATCTCGGAGAGCGACTCCTGCGTCTTCGTCGCGATCCGGGCACGCACCTGGCCGACCCGACGCTGCGCCCAGACGAGCGCTGGCATGAGCACGAAGGCGATGATCGTGAGCTGCCACGAGAGCAGCGCCATCGCGACGACGGCTGCGAGGACGGTGACGATGTTCCCGACGACGCTCGTGATCATCGACTGCAGCGTGGATGCGACGCCACCGACGTCGTTCTGCAGGCGGGACTGGATGACGCCGGTCTTCGTGCGCGTGAAGAACGCGAGCTCCATGCGCTGGAGGTGCTCGAAGAGCCGCACGCGGAGGTCGCCCATGACCGAGTTGCCGACGCTGGCCGTGAAGTACGTCTGCACGACCCCGAGCGCGCTCGAGGCGACCCACAGCAGCGCCATGAGCCCGACGATCTTCCACAGCTCGCCGATGTTCGGCCCAGCTCCATCGGGCGGGAAGAGGCCGACATCGAACGCCTGCTCGGTGAGCAGCGGAGGCAGCACCGAGATGGCGGCGGTGACGAGCACCAGCGCCAGCGCGATGGCGATCTTCCGCCGGTACGGCGAGAACAGTCGGATGACCCGCTGCCACAGGTCGTCGATCTGTGGGGCCTGCTCGTTCGCCGCGCGGAGCACGGACTCATCGCGCACGCGACCTCCGGCAGGGGGCCCGCCTCCAGCGCCTCGCATCGTCATGGCGTCAGCGTAGGCGCATCCGCCGACACTGAGGCGAGAGCCGAGGCCTGCTCAGCGGAGACGACTCGAAACTAGACGGCGCGGTCCGAGAAACCGGCGGTGCGCGCCTGCTCCACGATCCGCGGCAGCACTGCGAGGAGGGCGTCGATGTCCGCAGCTGACGTCGAGGCGCCCAGCGTGAAGCGGAGCGCGCTGAGCGCCGCACGCTCGTCGAGGCCCATGCCGAGCAGCACGTGAGAGGGCTCCGCGATGCCGGCCTGACAGGCCGAGCCCGTCGAGACCGAGAACCCTGCCATGTCGAGCAGGAACAGCAGCGAGTCGCCCTGGCAGCCGTCGAAGGTGACGTGGACGTTCCCGGGCACCCGCGCCCTGACCTCCACGCCGCGATCGACGAGCGCGCCGTCCAGCGGTGCCCCTCGGAGCTGCGCGCCCGGAATGCGGTCGAGGCCCTCCGAGAGCCGCAGCGCGAGGCCGTCGAGGCGCGCCCCCTCCGCAGCCATACGCGTCATCGCGGCATCGGTGGCCGCCGCGAAGGCGAGCGCCGCCGGTACGTCCTGCGTGCCCGAGCGCACGCCCCGCTGCTGCCCTCCCCCGTGGATCAGCGCCTCGACCGTGTGGGCGCGCGCGAGGGCGAGGGCCCCCATCGCGACGGGTCCGCCGATCTTGTGCGCGGAGACGCTGAGCGCCGCGACGCCGAGATCGCGGAGGGAGACGGGAATGTGCCCGAACGCCGCGACGGCGTCGACGTGCACGGGAATCCCCTGCTCGTTCGCGAGCTCGGCGAGCGCACGCACGGGCTGCACGGAGCCCACCTCGTTGTTCGCGAGGATGACCGTGACCAGGGCGATCTCGTCGGCGTGCTCGCGCATCCGTGCTGCCGCGACCTCGAGATCGACGAGGCCTGCTGCATCGACAGGCAGCCAGTCGATGACCGCTCCCTCGTGCGCGGCGAGCCATTCGAGCGCATCCACCGTCGCATGGTGCTCACCTCGAGGCGCCAGGATGCGCGTTCGGGTCGGCCGCTGCCGCAGCCGCGACCAGTAGAGGCCCTTGACGCCGAGGTTGATGGCCTCGGTGCCGCCAGAGGTGAACACGACCTCGATGGGGTCCGCGCCGAGCGCGGCTGCGACGCGCTCTCGTGCCCCCTCGAGCATCCGCTTCGCTGCCTGCCCGTGGCCGTGAATCGACGACGGATTCCCCGTCAGCTCGAGTCCCGCGAGCAGCGCAGCCCTCGCCTCCGGCACCATCGGCGTCGTCGCGGCGTGGTCGAGGTAAACGGCCATTTCGCTCCTCGCCTCACTCTCGACATAGACTTGCGCGATCTGTGCGCACCAGGACGCACGCATGTGACCAGGAAGCCGCCGGACGGCGCCCGGCCGCTCGATTCGAACAGTTTAGGCCTCATGCCCGATTCCCAGACCCGCTCAGACCTCGGCGTGACCCACCGCCAGGGAATCGCGCGCCTCCGCGTGTTCTCGATGCACGCGACTTCGATGACGCTGTGCCTCGTGGCCGCCGACGGCACGGTCACGCGGACCATCGAGATGGCCAGCATGCCAGGCGGCGTCTGGCAGGCAGAATGCGCCGAGCTCGTGAACGGGCAGCGGTACGCCGTGCGCGCCGACGGGCCGTCGAGCGGAACGAACGCCTTCGACAGGCATCGGCTGCTCGTCGAGCCGTACGCCAGGCAGGTCGCGAACGTCGGCAGCCCGGCCGTCCCGGTCTGGACCGCCCAGGTCGTCGAGTCCGAGCCCTTCGACTGGGGCCAGGTCCGAGCACCGCTCCTCCCCCTCCGCGACGTCGTCGTCTACGAAGCGCACGTCAAGGGATTCACGCAGCTCGCCCCGCACATGCCGGAAGACCTGCGTGGCAGCTACGCCGGCCTCGCGCACGAGGACACGATCGCCTACCTCCAATCGGTCGGCGTCACGGCGGTGGAGCTGCTTCCCGTGCACGCGTTCGCGTCCGAGTCGTTCCTGCGGCGCCAGGGCATGGCGAACTACTGGGGCTACAACACGCTCGGATTCTTCGCCCCGCATGCCGACTACGCCTCCCCCGCCGCCCGTGCGGCTGGCCCGCACGCGATCGCGCGCGAGTTCAAGGGCATGGTCAAGCACCTGCACGCAGCCGGCATCGAGGTGTACCTCGACGTCGTCTACAACCACACCTCCGAGGGTGGGCGCGGCGACGAGACGTCCATGTTCCGCGGCCTCGACAACGCCACGTACTACCGGCACGACATGCACGGCAACCCGATCGACCAGACCGGCTGCGGCAACTCGCTCGACACGTCGGAGGCGATCGTGCGCGAGCTCATCCTCGACTCGCTCAGGTACTGGGTGGAGGAGTTCCGCATCGACGGCTTCCGCTTCGACCTGGCGGCGACGCTCGGCCGAAATGCGCACCATGCCTTCGAGACGCATCACCCCCTGCTCGAGGCGATCGTCCGCGACGACCGCCTGGCCGACACGAAGCTCATCGCGGAGCCGTGGGACGTCGGCATGGGCGGCTGGCAGACGGGCAACTTCCCGGAGGACTGGTCGGAGTGGAACGACAGCTTCCGCGACCACGCACGTTCGTTCTGGGTCAGGGACATCGCCGAGGCGCGCAGCTCCGGCGTGCATCCCGAGGGTGCTGGCGCGTTCAGCACCTCGCTCGCCGGCTCGTCCGACATGTTCAGCGACGACCGCGGGCCCCTGGCCTCCGTCAACTTCGTGACGGCCCACGACGGCTTCACTCTTCGCGATCTCGTCTCCTACAACGTCAAGCACAACCTGCAGAACGCCGAGCTCGGCCGCGACGGGACCGGCGACAACCGCTCCTGGAACTTCGGCGTCGAGGGGCCAAGCGACCGCGACGACATCGAAGCGCTGCGCAGGCGCTCCATGCGCAACCTCCTCGGCACTCTGCTCCTGAGCGCAGGTGTGCCCATGCTGACGGCCGGCGATGAGGTCGCGCGGTCGCAGAAGGGCAACAACAATCCGTACAACCAGGATTCGCCCCTCACCTGGTTCTCCTGGGAGCTGAGCGAGGTCCAGCTCGCCCAGCTCGCGCACACGCGCAGGCTCATCGAGCTGCGTGCGCAGCACCAGGTGCTGCGTCCGAGCAGCTTCAACCACGGGCACGCGCTCAGCGAGCACGGCACCAGGCGCCGGTGGTTCGACGCGCTCGGCAACCCCATGGGCGACGGCTCCTGGCAGGGGCCGGGCGGGCGAACCCTGCAGGTGCTGCTGGACGCCTACATCCCGGAAGCCGATGCCGACTTCACGGGCGACGCCGAGCTCGTCGACGGGGTGCGGATGCTCACCGACCGGCTCCTGCTCGTCGTGCACGGCAGCGAGGACGACGCGGCGCTCCGCGCGCCAGCCGTCGACGAGATCACCGGGTACCGGCTCCTCTGGGACTCGACGCACGAGCACCCGGACGAGGCGCTCAGCGCCAGTCGCGTGCTCGTCCCAGGTCAGCTCACCGGTCTCGAGGGACCCTCCGTGCAGGTCTACACCGTGGACGTCGAGCCGGGACACCACCACATCTAGCCCACGGCGTGGGGGGTCGTTCGCATTCCGTGACACGCGAACAGCCCCGATGCGGGTGGGTGTTGGTAGCGTTCGGATGTGGCAACGACACCAGCGTCAGACGACCAGATTCCACCGAGCCGCCCACGTCGGGCAGCCGCGAAGCGAGCGAGCACCTCGCCGAAGCCTGCCCCAGCGGCGCAGGACGCGCCAGTGAGCGCAGCGGCAGCACCCGAGCCCTCCTCGGACAAGGCGCCAAGGGCGCGCAAGCCGAAGGCTCCAGCGGCGATGCCGGCCGCAGCCGCGGCCGTCGCGACGGCGCTCCCGCCGACCGGCGACGCCTTCCCGGGCTCCGGCTACGTCCCGGTGATCGGCCGCATCCCCATCCTCGACCTGCAGCCGCAGCTCGTCGACAACCTCTTCCCGACGAAGGGGTACGTGGGCGATGTCGTGCCCTTCTCGTGCGTCGCCTTCCGCGAGGGACACGACATCATCGGCGTCGAGCTCGTGCTCACCGAGCCCGGCGCGGAGGCCACGCGCATCCGCATGCAGCCTGGCCCGAAGGGCACCGACTCGTGGCTCGCCGAGGCGCAGGTCACCGCCGCCGGCACCCACGAGTGGTGGGTCGAAGCCTGGAACGACGACTTCGCGACCTGGCAGCACAACGCGGAGATCAAGATCCCCGCAGGCATCGATGTCGACGTCATGCTCGAGCTCGGCGCGATGGTCGTCGACCGTGCGGCCACCAATCCTGAGCTCACCGCGCATCAGAGTGCCGTGCTGCGGGACGCGGCGACCGCGTCGCGCTTCACCTCCCGGTCCGCTTCCTTCCGCCTCGCCTCGCTGCTCGCCGAAGACGTGCTCGAGGTCGTCGAGGCGCACCCCGTCCGCTCCCTCGTGACGCGCTCGGCCAAGCGCAGCATCCAGGTGGACCGCGCGCTGGCCGGAAACGCGGCCTGGTACGAGTTCTTCCCCCGCTCGGAGGGCGCCAGGCAGGCGGCGGACGGCAGCTGGACCTCCGGCACGTTCCGCACCGCTGCCGAGCGAGTGCCTGCGGTCGCAGCCATGAACTTCGACGTGCTCTACGTTCCGCCGATCCACCCGATCGGGCACACCAACCGCAAGGGGCCGAACAACTCCCTCACGACGGAGCCTGGAGACCCGGGCTCCCCGTGGGCGATCGGGTCCGCAGAAGGCGGCCACCGCGACATCCACCCCGACCTGGGCACCGTCGAGGACTTCCGGTACTTCGTCAGCGAGGTCGAGAAGAACGGCATGGAGCTCGCCCTCGACCTCGCCCTGCAGGCGACCCCCGACCACCCGTGGGTAGCTGAGCATCCTGATTGGTTCACGCAGCTGCCAGACGGCAGCATCGCCTACGCCGAGAACCCGCCGAAGAAGTACCAGGACATCTACCCGATCAACTTCGACGGCGACCGCAACGGCCTGTACGCGGAGGTCCTCGACACGGTCGAGTACTGGATCGACCTCGGCGTCAAGATCTTCCGCGTCGACAACCCGCACACGAAGCCCCTGCAGTTCTGGGAGTGGCTGATCCACGAGGTCAACGCCAAGCACCCCGAGGTCATCTTCCTCGCCGAGGCGTTCACCCGACCCGCCATCATGCACGCGCTCGCGAAGGCCGGCTTCCAGCAGTCGTATACCTACTTCACCTGGCGCAACACGAAGACGGAGCTCGAGGAGTACCTCACCGAGGTATCGAAGGAGTCCAGCGACTTCCTTCGCCCGAACTTCTTCGTCAACACACCGGACATCCTCACCGAGTACCTGCAGAAGGGTGGGCGCAACGCCGCGAAGATCCGAGCGATCGTCGCCGCCACCTCCTCCCCGCTGTGGGGGGTCTATGCCGGATTCGAGCTCGCCGAGAACGTGGCCCGCCCCGGCTCGGAAGAGAACATCGACAACGAGAAGTACGAGTTCAAGCAGCGCGACTGGGCGGCCCAGGAAGCGAGCGGCTACTCCCTCGCTCCGCTGCTGACGAAGCTCAACGAGCTGCGCCGCGCCAACCCGGCGCTCCAGCAGCTGCGCAACTTCGAGGTGCAGTTCAGCGACAACGAGAACGTGCTCGTCTTCTCCAAGCACCTGCCCGCCGAGTACGCCGCCGACGGCGTCTCCAACACGGTGATCGTCGCGGTGAACCTCAACCACTCCGGTATCGAGGAGGCGACCGTCTACATCGACCAGACGAAGTTCGGGTTCGCGTCCGACACGGAGTTCGGGGTGGAAGACCTCCTCAGCGGGCACGAATGGGTCTGGGGCGGCGCGAACTACGTGCGCCTCGACCCATCCACCCTCCCCGCGCACATCCTGCGCGTCAGGCACTCGGCACTCTGACCCGTCGTCCGGTCGCGCCAGGCGGCGCGACCGGACGATCTCGAGAACGGAAACACCATGACCGACGAACTCAAGCCCGCCGCTCCCGCACCGATCGGCGTTCCCGAGGGTGAGCTGCGCTCGGTCGCCGAGGGCACGCACTCCGGCCCCCACGCGATCCTCGGGCAGCACCTGCAGGAAGACGGCCGCACGCTCATCCGAGCGCGTCGCCCCCTCGCGGAGCGCGTCACCGCGATCCTCGAGTCCAGCGGCGAGCGGGTCGAGCTGCAGCATCTCGCCCACGGCATCTGGCAGGGCGTGCACGAGCACGGCCTCGACGACTACCGCATCGAGACGGTCTACAGCGACGGCGTTCCGCACATCGTCGACGACCCCTACCGCTTCCTCCCCGTCGTGGGCGAGGTCGACCAGTTCCTCTTCGGCGAGGGGCGCCACGAGCGCCTCTGGCATGTCTTCGGCGCCCACCACCGCGAGCACTGGGGCACCCACTCCGCCGTCTGGGGCACCTCGTTCGTCGTCTGGGCACCCCACGCCCAGGCCGTGCGCGTCATCGGCTCGTTCAACGGCTGGGATGGCCGGGCGCACGCCCTGCGCCGCCTCGACGCACTCGGCATCTGGGAGCTCTTCGTGCCAGGCGTCACGCCGCACGAGACCTACAAGTTCCAGATCCGCACCGCCTCCGGCGACTGGGTCGAGAAGGCAGACCCCCTGGCGCTGCACGCGGAGCAGCCGCCGCAGACCGCGTCGGTCATCGCGAACCCCAGCACGTACGAGTGGGGCGACGGCGACTGGATGACGTCCCGGGCGCAGAAGGACCCGCACACGGGCCCCATGACCACCTACGAGCTCCACGCCATGTCCTGGCGTCCCGGACTCGGCTACCGCGAGCTGGCCGACCAGCTCGTCGAGTACCTCGACGGCCTCGAGTTCACCCACGTGGAGTTCATGCCGCTCTCGGAGCACCCCTTCGGCGGCTCGTGGGGCTACCAGGTCACCGGCTACTACGCGCCGACCTCCCGCCTCGGCTCGCCCGACGACCTGCGCTACCTCATCGACCGGCTCCACCAGGCCGGTTACGGCGTCATCATGGACTGGGTGCCCGGCCACTTCCCGAAGGACAGCTTCGGCCTCGCCGAGTTCGACGGCCAGGCGCTCTACGAGCACGCCGACCCTCGGCTCGGCGAGCAGCTCGACTGGGGCACGAAGGTCTTCAACTTCGGTGACTCCCAGGTGCGCAACTTCCTCGTCGCCAACGCGCTGTACTGGCTCGAGGAGTTCCACATCGACGGGCTGCGCGTCGACGCCGTCGCCTCCATCCTCTACCTCGACTACTCGCGCGAGGAGTGGGTGCCGAACATCCACGGCGGGCGCGAGAATCTCGAGGCCATCGCCTTCCTGCAGGAGGTCAACGCGACGGCCTACAAGCTCTACCCCGGTATCGCCATGATCGCCGAGGAGTCGACGAGCTGGGCTGGCGTCACGAAGCCGACCGAATGGGGCGGCCTCGGCTTCGGCCTCAAATGGAACATGGGCTGGATGAACGACAGCCTCAGGTACGTCGAGCGCGACCCCATCTACCGCTCCCACCACCAGGGAGACCTGACGTTCTCGTTCGTGTACGCGTGGAGCGAGCGGTTCCTGCTTCCCATCAGCCACGACGAGGTCGTCCACGGCAAGGGGTCTCTGTACTCGAAGATGCCAGGCGACGAGTGGCAGAAGCTCGCCGGCACGCGCCTCTTCCTGGCGTACCAGTGGGGCCACCCGGGCAAGCAGCTGCTCTTCATGGGGCAGGAGTTCGCGCAGCAGACCGAGTGGAGCGAGTCCCGCGGCCTCGACTGGTGGGAGCTCGACAACCCCGGCCACGCGGGCGTCCAGCGTCTCGTCGGAGACCTCAACCGTCTCGCGAAGCACGAGGGCGCGCTCTGGGAGCTCGACGACGACTCGTCCGGCATGGTGTGGCTCAGCGGCGACGACGCAGCGAACAGCGTCCTCGCATTCGCGCGCCGTGGTTTCGACGGCACTCCGGACGTCGCGATGATCTTCAACTTCTCGAACCAGGCCATCGGCGGCTACCGCCTCGGCCTGCCACACGCCGGACGCTGGTCTGAGGTGCTCAACACCGATGCGGAGACGTACGCGGGTTCGGGGGCCGGCAACTACGGTTCCGTCACGACCGAGGACGTCGCGTCCCACGGTTTCGCGCAGTCAGCGGCCATCACCCTCCCGCCGCTCGCGGCAGTCTGGCTCAAGTTCGAGGGCTAGGAGACCCGCAGGCTCAACGGAGCGAGGCCCGGATGCGATCTGATCGCATCCGGGCCTCGCTCTGTTCGCCAGCTCAGGTCAGAACAGCAGGTTCGTGAGCCGTGCCCGTGCAGCCCCCACGCGGGGGTCTGCCACGCCCACGACGAGGAACAGATCGAGGAGGCGTTCGCGCACCGTCGTCTTGCCCTCGGCGTCGAGCTTCGGGAACAGCGTCAGCAGGCGGTCGAACGCGTCGTCGATATGCCCGCCCGACAGGTCGAGGTCCGCGACGTCGAGCTGCGCATCGAGGTCGTCCGCGTTGGCGGCGCCTCGCTGCCGGATCTCCTCGAGCGTCTTGCCCTGGAGCCGGACGAGGAGCTGCACCTGGGCGAGGCCGGCGCGAGCCTCGTCGTCGGCGGGGCGCTCAGCGAGGGCGCGCTCGTAGGCGTCGATGGCTGCAGGATAGTCTCCGCGCTCGAGCGCCTCGAAGGCTTCAGCGTGCAGCGGCGGGAGCGGCGGTGCGGCAGGCTCGGCCTGGGCCTCCGCCTCGGCCTCAGGTGCCGCATCCACCGCGACGTGGCCCGTGAGCCCCTGCTGGGCAGCGACCTGGAGGATCTCGCCGACGATCTGCGTGATCTGCTCCTGGGGCGGGTTGCCGGAGAAGAGCTGCAGCGGCCGACCGCCGATGATGGCGATGACCTGCGGCTGCTGCCCGAGCTGCGGATGCGCATCCAGGTCGACCCGCACGAGCACGATGCGTCCTTCAGCGCTGCGGACGATGTTCGCGAGCACGGGCGAGAGGGCCTGCGCATCGCTCGACCAGGCGGCGTGCATCTCGACGATGACGGGCAGGAACTGCGAGAGCTGCATGAACTGCTCGAGCGTCTGCTCGTCGGCATCGACCACGACGTCCGGCAGCGTCGCAACCGGCTCTCCGGCTGCTGGCTGCGTGGGCTGTCCTGGAGCGCCGGCTGCCGGAGCGCCGGGCTCCTGACCCGCCGGCGTGTTCGCGCGCTGGACGAGCGAGGAGAGATCGACGGCTCCGTAGAGACTCGCTGGGTTGAGTGGAGGGGTTTCAGCCATAGGTAACCTCGTTGGCGTTGAGCTGGCGTGCGCCGGTCATGGTGTTGGCGTAGCCGAGCAGTTGGACTGCGCCGCCTGTCGCTTCAGACGGCACGTAGAACATGAGCTGGTTGGTGTAGAGCGTCTCGAACCCGAGTGACGAGGAGCTGGCACCGGCAAGAGCGGCGGTGCGGCCCTGGACGCTCAGCGTCGCGAGCTGCGTGCGTGCGCTCAGCTTCTCGACCTCCTCGATGGAGACCGCGATGATCGCGCCCCCGTCGAGCGTCTGCACGCCGAAGGGCGGATCGTCGCTCGCCCGCGTCTGGAATTCGATCCGCGCCGCGTTCGCGTCGATCTCGCCCGAGACCGTTGCCCTGGCATCGGCGATCTGGGTGCGCAGGGAATCTCCGTCGGGAGAGAAGAGCGCGGCGAACTGCGAGCCGTCGCCGTTGCTGATGACGTCGGCGTAGGCCGCGGCGAGTTCCTCAGGAGCGATGACAAGCGGCTGTGCGAGGCCGTCGATACCGGGGGCTCCGATCTCGACGGGGGCCGCCTCCGGCAGGGTCACGTCGGGGGTGAGCTGCACGATGGATGCCACCTTGTAGGCGTCGCGGGCCGTCGACTGCGTGAGCATCATGCCGAACGGTGCCGTTGGCGTCTCTCCGCCGGCTTCCCGGACCACGAAGATCGACTTCGGCCAGGCCTCGGAGGCCTGCGGCACGGCGTAGACGATCTCGCCGGTCGGGAAGGCCACGGGGCCGGGCAGCGCGTTGTCGGCGGCTTTCGCCTTGTACTCGGCTGCGCGCTCCTGGTAGGCGGCCTGGGTGAATCGCGGCGCCAGCCCATCCGGCTTGTTGGCGGCATCGGCTTCCTGGGCGAGCTTGGCTGCGTCGTCGAGGATCTCCGTGAGCTGCTGCGCGTTCACGGCGGGCAGTGCCTCGCCCTCGGTGAGGAGCGCCTGGTCGATCGAGGAGGTCGGCGTCGGCGTCGTCGGCGCACTCGTCGACCCGCCGAACTGCTCTGGCCAGAAGTCGGCGGAGCATCCGGAGAGCGCGATCGATCCGACGAGCAGCACTGGGATGAGCCTGAAGAGTCGCTTCGGGGCCTGGCTCCGGTCGCGACCGCGGGGTCGACGCCACTGCTGAGGCTCAGCAGCGGGCGCGTCGCCGGATGGTGCGGTCGCGTCAGGGCCGGGCGCTCCGCCAGCGGGAGGCTCCCCGCCACCGGTGGAGTCGTCGTCGTCCGACTTGCCTGAGTCCGCCTTGTCCGTGTCGTCGTCCGCTGGAAGCGCTGCCGACTCGGACGGGGAGTCGCCGGCATCCGGAGACGATGCCTCCTCCTGGCCGCTCCAGCTGAACGGGTCGTCGACCGCCGGAGCAACGGGTGCGCCAGGTGCCTGGCTGACTGCTGCTGCCTCGGCGCTCGGGGCCCGGAAGGAAGGGAAGGCGGCAGCCTGGGGCTGCCGGTCCGCCGCGTCGACGGTGGCCGGTGGCGCCCAGCTGGGCTCCTCGACCGGCCTGAAGCTGTCGTGGTCTGCCTCGACGGATCGAGCGTCGCCTTCGGAGAGCCGGACCGATTCGGCCACGACGCTCTGCGACTGCTCGATCGGATCGACCTCGGACGAATCGAGCCCGTCGTCCGCGACCTGCGTTGAGCCTCCGAAGGAGAACGCCGGCGTCGCCGCGGTTCCGCCGTCAGAGGCGGGCACGACGACCGGGATCTCGGAGGCGAGCTCCTCGCGAGCCTGTCGCTGCGGCTTCGAGCGGCGGCGCATGCTCAGCAGCGCCCAGAGCAGCAGGCCGAGGGAGATCAGCAGCAGGACTCCGCCGCCGAGCAGGAGCGGACCGGCCATGGGCGCGCGTCCGTCGAGCGGCCAGGAGATGGAGATCTCGTTGGGCGCGGAGGCCTCCCCGTCCGACTGGACGAGCAGGGCGAAGCCGACGGGAAGCGTCTGCTGCATCTCGAGCTGCCCCTCCCCCTCGTACTCCTGGAACCAGAGGTCGCTGCCGAGGATGTTGGGGGCCGTCGTCTCATCCGCCGAAGCCTCGCCCGGCGTGAAGACGAGAGCTCCGCTCGTGTCGTCGAGGGTGACGATCTCGTGCTGCGTCGTTCCGACCCAGCCTGCGATGTCCGCCTGGCGCCCGATCGCGACGCGAATGGGGCCATCGCCGCGGATCGTGATGGATTGCGTGCCAGCGTGCTCGATGAGCGTGTCGCTGGGGATGACCAGCAACGGCGACTCCTGGGTCAGCGTGCCCGTCGCGACGACCGTGTCGGCCGCCCGCGCTTCCGTGACCTGCAGCCAGCCGACGACAAGCAGCGCGACACTTCCGAGGAATGCGATCGCGGCTAGGATGAATCTCACTGAGTGACTCCTTCTCGAGTGATTGCGCCGTGCATCGTTTGTGCGCTCGACGTGCTCCTCTCGCGAGGGTGCCGTCGTCTTCCATGAGGTTCATGGAGACTCTCGACCCCTCAATCTAACGCACCGTGCCCGCACTTCCCCTGGAATACGCCGGTTTCGCCCCCGAATTCGGTGAATGCGCCCGCGGTCACGTCCCGAGCAGCTGCGATTTCCGGAGAGATGTCTCCGCCATTCCGAGCCTCATCAGGGCGCTGTTCGGAGCCGCCGTCTAGACTTCAGGACGTGCGCAGGCGGTCGGCGCGCACCTGCACCCTGACTCACGCGGAGGCGTCCTTGGCATTCGACGACATCAACTTCAACACGGCGATGCGCGGTTACAACCGCGAAGAAGTCGACGAGGTCATCAGGTCACTGCGCACGCAGCTCGCCCAGGCCGGCAACCAGGACTCCGGTGCGAGCCGCGAGATCGCGGCGATGAGGACCCGCATCAAGCAGCTCGAGTCCGAGCTCAACGAGGTCGGCAATCCCACCTACTCCGGCCTCGGCACGAAGCTTGCGGGCACGCTCGCGACGGCCGAGCAGCAGGCGCAGAAGCTCACTGCCGAGGCGCAGCGCGAGGCCGACAAGATCCTCAGCGAAGCGCACCGGAACGCGGCCCGCATCCACCAGGAAGCCAACGACTACGCGGAGCGGGTGACACGTGAGGCGGATGTTCGAGCCTCGCGCGTGCTGAGCGATTCCCGCTCGGAGGCCGACAGCCTCCTGGAGAACGCGAAGCAGGAAGCCGATCTCACGCGCACCAACCAGGAGCGCGAGATCGAGACGGTCAAGGACCAGGTCACGACCGAGCTGCGCGAGCTGCGCCACTCGACCGATCTCGAGATCAGCGCGCTGCGCGCGTCGGTCGACGAGGAGCTGGCCACGAAGCGTCAGGCCGTGGAGAACGAGATCGCCGAGTCCGCCGCTCGCCTCGCCGAGCGGCAGCGGGAGATGGAGAAGGCGCGCGCCGACTTCGAACGCGAAGCCGCGGCTCGCCGCACGCAGATGGAGCACGAGCAGGAGGCGGAGCGCCAGGCAGCGAAGGGCGAGCTCGACGCGCTCCGCGAGGGTTCCGTCCGGGAGATGAACGCGAAGCGCACGGAGCTCGATGTCGAGCTCTCGAAGCGCCGCAACGCGTTCGAGCAGCAGCTCGTGGCCGCTGGCCGCAAGGCGGAGGCAGCAGCGAAGAAGCTCATCGACGACGCGACCGAGCAGCTCGCCGACCTCAACCAGCGCAGCGAGCAGGTTCGGCGCGAAGCGGGAAAGATCATGGCGGATGCGCGTCGCCGCGCGCAGGAGACGCAGGACCAGGCAGAGCGCAAGGCGGCCGACCTGCTCGAGACGAGCAACAAGCAGGCGCGCGAGCGCAACACGGAGGTCGAGCAGCACACGCAGAGCCTGCTCGACAACGCCGAGCAGCGCCTCTCGGAGCTCCGCGAGGAGCGCGACCAGGTGCAGAGCTACCTTGACCAGCTCAAGCGAGCCTTCTCGCGTACCGACTTCAGCCTTCCCGAGGCCGACGAGCAGATCACGAAGCGGCCCGCCGCTGACGACACCGAGGCGGCGGCTTCGGGCACCGACGCAGCCGAGGCGCACGCCTTCGCGCTCTCGAGCGGTGGCTCCCAGCAGGAGCAGGAGACTGCAGCCGACGACGTGAGTGCGACGTCCGAGACATCAAGCGAGCCCGCTGACGAGAGCACCTCGAAGGACGAGCCGGTCCCTGCTCAGGCCGCGGGCCAGGGCGGCGGACAGAACCCGAGCCAGAAGCGCGGAGGTCCGCGCCAGCGGTAGGCCCAGCGTGCGATCTCGACCCCTCCCGCGCGTCTAGACTCGGATCCCGGCCATCGGCCGGGATCCGATCAGGGGGAACACCGCATGCGCATCGAGAATCCGTTCAGGCTCGGCTTCGTCGCGACGGTCGGCGTGCTCGTAGCTCTTGTCCTCGGTGGCATGATCGCTTCGCTGAGCACGATCCTCACCTACATCGGTGCGGCACTGTTCCTGGCGCTCGGCTTCGAGCCGATCATCGCGTTCCTGGAGCGCCACCGCTGGCCCAGGTGGGCGGCGATCATCTCCTCGCTGGGAGGAGCCGCGCTCGCCCTCGGTCTTGTCGTGTGGGCGCTCATCCCGAGCATCTCGAGCCAGGTCGAGCAGCTCTCGGCGCGCTACACGTCGATCGTGAACGACCTCGCGGGCTCGAACGTCATCGAGTGGGTCGACGAGCGCTTCCCGGATCTCCAGGCCCAGGAGTTCGTGACCGACGCGCTCGAGTGGCTGCGCAACAACCTCGCCGCCATCGGCGGTGGCGTGCTCGAAGTCGGCTTCGGCATCGTGAACGCCTTCTTCGGGGTGCTCATCGTCTTCATCCTCATGCTCTACTTCGTCTCGAGCATGAACAGCATCAAGCGCGGCTTCTACCAGCTCCTGCCGGCCTCCCGCCGGGCCCGCACGGCCGAGCTGACCGAGCAGATCACGGCGTCCGTCGGGAAGTTCGTCCTCGGGCAGCTGGCGCTCGGCCTCGCAAACGGGATCCTGTCCTTCACGTTCCTCTCCATCATCGGCGCGTCGATGCCCGCCGTGTTCGCGATCATCGCCTTCCTCGGCTCGCTCATCCCCCTCGTGGGAACGCTGTCGGCGTCGGTCATCATCGTCGTGCTGCAGCTGGCGCTCATGCCCGTCGACAGCAGCGTGTGGTGGATGGCCGCCATCTACTACGTCGTCTACATGCAGGTCGAGGCCTACGTCATCAGCCCTCGCATCATGAGCTCGGCCGTGCAGGTCCCCGGCGCCATCGTCGTCATCGCCGCCCTCACGGGAGGCACGCTCCTCGGGCTCCTCGGCGCTCTCGTCGCGATCCCGATCGCGGCGGCCATCCTCCTCATCGTGAAGGAAGTCTGGATACCGGCGCAGAACGAGCGCTAGCCTCACGGCGACGCAGGCCGAGCGTTGCACGGCCCGTTCTGCACCTATGATTCGAGGCGTGCAGAGCATCCAGTGCCCCCGTTGCGCGTCGCTCGTCATGCTCGAGTCGCTGTCGTGCGACGCCTGCGCGACGCCGATCGCCTTCCACGACGAGACGCAGGTCTTCGTCGACGTCAGCGGCGGAGCCGTCCTCGTCGAGGGCAGGCTGTGGCGGGAATGCGGGAACCGGAGCTGGCGGTGCAACTGGCTCGTGGAGGACGGCATCGCGACCTCGTCATGCCTCTCCTGCAGGCTCGTTCGCAAGCGCCCTGAGTCCGACGACACCCTCGCGCTCGAGAAGCTCGCAGAGGCGAACGCGGACAGGCGGCGCCTGCTCGCGCAGTGCCTGCACCTGCGCCTCCCCATCGAGAGCTACGCGGAACGTGACGGGGGTCTCGGGTTCGACCTGCTCTCGAGCCGGAGCTCAGGCCAGCGAGTGTCGATCGGCCACGCGAACGGTATCATCACGATCGACCTGGCCGAGACCCTGGATGCGCACCGCGAAGCGCTCAGAGTGCGTCTGGGCGAGCCGTACCGCACCCTCCTCGGTCATTTCAGGCACGAGATCGGCCACTACTACCAGTCGATCCTGGTCGACGACGAGACGCTCCTCGACGAGTGCCGAGAGCTGTTCGGGGACGAGCGCGCGAGCTACTGGGAGGCGCTCGAACGCCACTACCGCCTGGGCGCCCCCGAGGGCTGGTCGGCGTCGTACATCTCCGAGTACGCGACGATGCACCCCTGGGAGGACTTCGCCGAGACCTTCGCGCACTACCTGCACATCCTCGGATCGCTCTGGACGGCCGCCGCCTCGAACGTGGTGCTGCAGCCGGAGACGACCCCGCTCCTCGACTACACGGAGGAGCCCATCGAGCGGGTGCTCGCCGACTGGCACGAGGTCTCGCTGCTCCTGAACCGCTTGAGCAGAGCGATGGGCCAGAACGACCTCTACCCGTTCGTGCTGAACGCTCCGACCGAGGTGAAGCTCGGCTTCATGCACCGGATCGTGACGCGGATCACTCGCCGCTCGGCCACGACGAGCTGAGCGGAAGCGCCGCCGGGTTCGTGCGCTGCACGATCTCCGTCAGCACTCGCTTCGTCTGCTTCTCCCCCACCCACAGGTGCCGACCGTCGTCGACGGGCACGAGCTCGAGGTTCGGGAGGTGCGCGATACGCTGCGCCGCCTCGTCGGGCTTGAGGAAGTCGTCGTGCTCTGGCACGACCATGACGACCGGGATGCGCGCGTCCGCCCAGCGGTCGAGCTCGGCTTGGCTCGTGCGCCGCAGGGGCGGGGACAGCAGGATGAGACCCTTGACGTCCGCGTGCTCGTGGCCGTGCTTGAGCGCGAGCTCGGTGCCGAACGACCAGCCGACCAGCCACGGGTTCGGCAGACTGCGTTCGCGGACGAACGCCATGGCGGCTTCGACATCGGCGCGCTCGGTCTCTCCGTCACCGAACTCGCCGTCGCTCGTGCCTCGCGGAGAGCTCGTGCCGCGCGTGTTGAAGCGAAGCACAGCCAGGTCCGCCTGCGCGGGCAGACGCAGCGATGCCTTGCGCAGCACGTGCGAGTCCATGAACCCGCCCGCGGTGGGCAGGGGGTGCAGGGTGACCAGTGTCGCGACCGGCTCACGGTGGAGGGGCAGCGCCAGCTCCCCGACGAGGGTCAGGCCGTCGCTCGTGTGCAGCTCGATCTCCTCGCGGCGAGCTGGCAGCTCCGTTCCGCTCCGGATCTCGATGGACTCGCCAGCTTCTCCGGCCGTCGATGCGTCGGTCATGCCATCCTCCAACAGTGGTTGTGCCAGTGGCGGCGGGCCGCCAAGGCGTGCTCGTCTCCGAGGATGCCCTCGGCCCGCCAGACGACGACGTGCGCGACTCCCGCCTCGACGGCGTTGGGGCAGCCAGGACACACGTAGTCCTTGACCGCCCGGACCGCCGAGATCGGCTGCACGGTGTAGGAGACGCCGCGGCGCACCTCCGTGCGGCGCCAGCCCTCGCGGAGACGCTCGAGCTCGTCGGCCTGGTCGCCAGCGCGGTCGGCGGCAGCCTGCTGCCGCTTCGCCGCGCGACCGCCCTTCGTCCTCGGGGACGGATCACCGCTTGGACGGCGGGATCGGTTCGAGCGGGGCATGACAACCATTCTAGGAAGCTCGTGGGAACCGAGCTGACAGACGACGCCGCGTGACCCTGAGGTCACGCGGCGTCGTGAGGCTGGGCCCAGCGGGCTCGAGGAGAAGTGGATCAGTACCAGTTGTTGGCTTCCGAGTGCGCCCACGCGCCGCAGGGAGTGCCGTAGCGGCCCTTGATGTAGTCGATGCCCCAGCGGATCTGCGTCTCGGGGTTCGTGCGCCAGTCAGAGCCGTGTGTGGCCATCTTGCTGCCGGGAAGCGACTGTGGGATGCCGTAGGCGCCTGACGAGGGATTCTCGGCCGCCGCGTTCCAGCCGGACTCGCGCTGCCAGAGCTTCTCGAGGCAGGCGAACTCGCCGGTACCCCAGCCCATGGACGCGACGACGTCGGCGGCAACCGCCTTCGACGTGCCCGGGTCGGGCGCGACGTAGTCGGGGCTGCTGTTCGACGACGACGAGGAGGAGGAGGAGGAACTCGACTCCTTCTCGGTCGGTGTCGGAGTGGGGGTCGGCGTCGGGGTCGGCGTCGTCACGACGATGCCGGCCAGATCGTTGTCTCGCGGAGTCGCAGTCGGGGCGGCAGTGCCCTCATCTTCGACCGTTGCGTCGCCATTCGCCTCGACGGCGGAGACGAGGCTGACCTCGTATCCCTGGGCCCCCGCGGCAGTCAGGTCCGCGACGCTCGGCGCGATCGCAAGAGCTGGGGAGGCGCCGCCGGCGACACCCGCCTGCAGGATGGCCGTGAGCGCAAGGGCACCGACAGCGGTGCTCGCGGCGATGGGGACGATGATCTTCGCCCGTGAGCGTCGTGCGGCCGTCGGACGCGCTGCTCGCGTCGAGCCTGTGCGCTGCAACGTGGTCATTGATCTCCCGGGGTTGGAACTAGGGACTCCCCGAGGATAACGGAATGGTCACGGAATGGCAACGAAAACGGCATCAGTCGCCCGCCGACTGCCGCAGCTCTTGGCCCAGGAATTCTGGCCGGTTTCCTGGTCAGTAGCAGCTCCACTGCCCCCAGCCGGCCTTCGCCTGCAGCATCTTGGCGCGCATTGTCTGCTCTTCCAGCGATGCGTCGGAGGGCAGGCCCGTCCCGCCGACGGACTGCCACGTGGGAAGCGAGAACTGGTACATGCCGTAGTAGCCGTTCCCAGTATTGATCGAAGGGTTGCCACCGGACTCGCACTGCGCGATGCGGGCCAGCGTGGCGTCGATGCTCGGGTCCGAGGAGACGTCGGCCTCCTTGTACGAGGATCCCCCGGATGAGGAGTTCTTGCTCGACTGCGAGGGTGCCGGCTCAGGCTCGGGCTCCGGCTCCGGCTCGGGCGTCGGGGTCGGCGTCGGGGTGACCACGACGATGCTGGCGATGTCACTCGTACGACTCGTGTCTGCCGGCACCGCATCCACTGCGGAGACGAGGCTCACGGCGTAGCCCTGCGCCCCCGCGGCGGTCAGCTCGTCGACGGATGCGACGGAGACGACTTCGCTCTCACCATCGCCCTGTGCCCCCAGCTGGACGGTCGCGGTGACCGCGAGGGCAGCGATCGCGATCCCTGCCAGGGTCGGAACGATCACGCGGGCTCCCGCACGTCGGCGGAGGCCTGCGGGCCGTGAGGCCCGCGTCGAGCCGGTGCGGATGGCGGTGGTGGTCATGCGGGTACTCCCAGGTGGTTCGCGGTGGCGAGGTCTTCAGCCGAAGGTGACGCTGCGGTCGTGGGCAGCGGGTCCGAGGTCAATAGGAGCCGTTGTGCTGGTTCCAGGCGGCGCACGGGGTGCCCCACGCTCGGTCGATGTAGTCGATCCCCCACTTGATCTGCGTCAGCGGGTTCGTCTTCCAGTCGGCGCCCATCGTGGCGAGCTTCTCAGCGGGCCACGACTGCGGGATGCCGTACGCACCGGAATCGGCGTTCTCGGCCAGGTAGTTCCAGCCGGATTCCTTCATCCACAGCTTGTCGAGGCAGGACATCTGGTCGGCACCCCAGCCGTACTGGGTCTTGACCATCTCCTCGGTGATCTTCTTGAGCGAGGCAGGGTCGGTCGGCACCACGTCGATGCTGACGCTCGAGCCCCGGTCGTCGATGGTGGTCCCCTGCGAGCTCTCCCCCGAGACGGCGAGGACCGCGTACGCCTGCGCCTGCTCCTGCGACAGCTCCTGGATGCTCGGGCTCAGCGACGCGTCAGCCGAGGCTGTGGCCCCGGCACCCGTGAGGGTGGTCACTGCGATGGCCCCGGCTGCGACGACGCCGAGCGCCGATGAGCCGAAGATCGCGGCGCGGCGCTTGGCGCGAGTCTTGCGACGCTGGCGTGCACGCTCTCCGCGAGTTGCAGTGGTTTCCGGCATGGAGCTCCAACCGATGGGCCGAGGGGACCACGCAATCGTAACGGGGAGGTCACGATTTGACAACGCTCAGGCTCAGCTGAGGTGGCAGGTGTACCTAACGAATGGCGAGCATGACGTCGATCACGGCGTCGATGAGCAGGTCGACCTGCGTCTCCTTGTAGCCGTGGCGCTTCGGCGTGAACGCGACCCCGCGTACCTCGCGGAGCGACATGGCGGTTCCACCGCGCAGGAAGTCAGCGAGCCTGCTGGAGAACTCGTCGACCTCCTTGACGTCGTATCCACGCTGCAGGACGGAGACGCGATCGAAGCGCTCGCCGTCTTCGCGACGGAGCCGAGCGAGGACCGCCCGAGCCGTCGTCTTCGTCTCGCGCAGGAAGACATCACGGCCGACCCGGTCGATGTGCTCGTCGCGTTCGCGGATGGCGACGGCGTCCTCGAGGCGCTCGAGCGCGGCATCGACGTGCGGGGCGGAGTACCCGCCCTTGCGCATCGTGAACGCCGTGTGGCGGATGCTGCTCGTCGAGAGGCGCTTGCCCTGCGTGCCGTTGTCGAAGTTGTCGTAACGCTGCCGGGCGACGCGGAATGCACGGTCGACCTCTTCGGCGTCGTAGCCGAGGGTGCCACGAGATGCCAGAGGGAATGAAGTGCTGCTCACGCGGTCCATTCTGCCGCATCACGAGCGAACATGTCGCACGGCTCCCCGGTGGGGCATCACCAGAGCGTCGAGTCTGCGCTCCAGAAGTACAGCGCGAAGGCCATCGCTCCCGACGGCAGGATCGAGTCGATGCGGTCGAAGAACCCACCGTGCCCGGGCAGCCAGGAGCTCATGTCCTTGATCTTGAGGTCGCGCTTGATCATCGACTCGGTCAGGTCGCCGGCCGTGGCGGTGATGAGCAGCAGGGGCCCCATGATCAGGCCGAACCACCAGTCCTGGTCGAGGAGGAAGATGCTGACGAGGATGCCCACGACGATCGACGTGAGGCCGGCTCCTGCGAACCCCTCCCAGGTCTTGCCCGGGCTGATCTTCGGCGCGAGCTTGTGCTTGCCGAAGTTGAGGCCGAAGACGTAGGCACCCACGTCCACGGCCACGACGATGATGAGGAAGCCGAGCACCCACCACTGGCCGTCCTCCTGCGAGGTGAGGAGCACCGTGAACGAGCCGAGGTACGAGACGTAGATGAGGATGAGCGCGGCGGCCAGGAAGTCGGCCCAGACCGCCTTCCGCGGTGGCCGATCGGTGGACACCGAGGCTTCCACGAGCCGCCACACGGTCACGACGAAGACGCCGATCAGCAGCGCGAGCCACTGCCCGACGACGTCGAAGTAGTAGGCGACAGGTTGGATGGCGACGGCTGCGACGACAAGCGGAATGCGCGGCACGTCGCGCCCGGCGCCGCGCATCGCGCTCGCGAGCTCGATCGTCGCGAAGATGACCATAGCGACCGCGAACGGGATGAAGAGCTGCTTGATGAAGATGAGGCTCGAGATGAGGAGCGCCCCGAGCACGACGCCGAAGAAGATCGCGAAGGACAGGTTGCGCCCACTGCGGGCGTTGATCGCGTCGTTGCGTGCCCGCAGCTTGTCGCGCTGCTCCCGCACCTGGGTCCGCGCCTGCTGCGCGCGCGATTCCAGGTCGTGAAGGATGTTCGTGCCGGTGTCGCCCAGCCGCGATGGTGGGCGGAGCGGGGCCAGGGGCGGCGCAGGAGCGCCGTCGCCCATGACCGGGAGATCGTCAGCAGCCGCGGGGGCTCCGGCCGCTGGTGCGCCGCCGCCCTCGCTGGCGGCGGGACCGAAGGCGCTCGGCGTCTCGCGCGCCTCGGACTCCGCCTCTGTCTCCCGGACCTCGCGGTCCAGGCGCTCGCCGGGGTCTGCCCCGTCACTCCCAGTCGTGGACACGAGCGACTAGACCTCGAGGAGCTCGGCTTCCTTGTGCTTGGAAGCCTCGTCGATGCGATCGATGTGCGCCTTCGTGAAGGTCTCGAGTTCCTTCTCGCCGCGAGCGATGTCGTCCTCGCCCACTTCGTCCTTCAGCGCTTCGAGGTCGGTCTTCGCCTTGCGACGGATGTTGCGGACGGCGACGCGCGCCTCCTCCGCCTTCGTCTGCACGAGCTTGACGTACTCCTTGCGGCGGTCGGCCGTGAGCTCCGGCATGACCACGCGAATGAGGTTGCCGTCGTTGCTCGGCGTGACCCCGAGGTTCGGCCGCGACACGATGGCCTTCTCGATCTCCTTGAGCGCCGACTTGTCGTAGGGCGTGATCACGAGAACACGAGCTTCGGGGACGGCGATCGACGCGAGCTGCTCGAGCGGCGTCGCGGTGCCGTAGTAGTCGACGGGGATCTTCGTGAAGAGCTGGGGGTTCGCCCGCCCCGTTCGCACCGTCGAGAAGTCTTCCTTCGCGTGGTCGACGGCCTTCGCCATCTTGTCTTTGGTCTCGGTGAGCACGTCGTTGATCACGGGGTGTCCTTTCCAGGGCGTTCTGCATCATCCTACCGAGATGGTCGGATGCGCACGCCACGCTCGAGGGCGCGGCGCACTGACGAAAATTGTCGCGGGGTGGCGCTTGCGGTGGGGCTCTCGACTAGTCGAGGCTCGACGTGACGAGCGTCCCTATGTCCTCGCCGAGGATGGCGCGGGCGATGTTGCCCTCTGGACTCATGCCGAAGACGCGCATGTCCATGCCGTTGTCCATGCAGAGGCTGAAGGCGGTCGAGTCGACGACCTTGAGGCCACGCTGGAGCGCGTCCTGGTAGGTGACCGAATGCAGCAGCTCGGCGCTGGGGTCTTGGCGCGGGTCGGCGGTGTAGACACCGTCGACACCGTTCTTCGCGACGAGCACCACGTCTGCTCCGACTTCGAGCGCACGCTGTGCGGCGACCGTGTCGGTCGAGAAGTACGGCAGGCCGGCGCCTGCGCCGAAGATGACGACGCGGCCCTTCTCCATGTGGCGCTTGGAGCGGAGCGGAATGTACGGCTCGGCGACCTGGCGCATCTCGATGGCGGACTGCACACGGGCGGGGGTGCCCGCCTGCTCGATGAAGTCCTGCAGCGCGAGGGCGTTCATGACGGTGCCGAGCATGCCCATGTAGTCGGCTCGCGCGCGGTCCATGCCGGCGTTCGCGAGCTGAGCGCCGCGGAAGAAGTTCCCTCCGCCGACGACGATGGCGACTTCCACGTCGCGTGCAGCAGCGGCGATCTCCTTGGAGATGCTCGTGAGCACCTCGGGATCGACACCCATCTTGCCTGCACCGAACGCTTCGCCAGAGAGTTTGAGGAGAACGCGTCTGCGCGGGGCCTGTGGTGACATTTGTGCTCCTTGTGGGATCGCTGATCGTCCACGAGCCTACCTTGTGCGGAGCGCGCACGAGTCTCAGCGGACCTCCTCGAGCGGGCTCCGGGGACACGAAACGGGGCCGGATGCTTGCGCATCCGGCCCCGAATTCGTGTGCGTCTGGCGTTAGGCGCCGACGCGGATACGACCGAAGTCGACGACGTTGACGCCTGCGGCGTCAGCGATCTTCTTCACGGTCTGCTTGTTGTCGCGAGCGTAGTCCTGCTCGAGGAGCACGATCTGCTTGAAGAAGCCGGTCAGGCGTCCCTCGATGATCTTCGGAAGGGCTGCCTCTGGCTTGCCCTCGCTCCGAGAGATCTCCTCGACGATGACCCGCTCCTTGTCGATTGCCTCGGCAGGAACGTCCTCACGGGTGAGGTACTGCGGGTCGAACATCGCGATGTGCTGAGCGATGCCGCGAGCCGTAGCCGCGTCGTCGCCCTCGTACGCCACGACGACGCCGACCTGCGGTGGCAGGTCCTGCGAGGTGCGGTGCAGGTAGATCTCGAAGTTGGCGCCCTTGAGGAGGCTCACCTTGCGGAGTTCCATCTTCTCGCCCAGGATCGCGGCGACGCCATCGATGGTCTCCTTGACGGTCGTGCCGTCGACGGGGGCGGCAAGCGCCTCGTCGACGTTCGACGCGCCAGCGGCGGCCACAGCATCGAGCACCTTCTCGGAGAGTGCGATGAACTTGTCGCCCTTGGCAACGAAGTCGGTCTCGGTTGCGAGCTCGATGAGCGTCGCGGTGCCGTTTCCGTTGTCCTTCGCGGCGACGAGGCCTTCGCTGGTGGAACGGTCAGCGCGCTTCGCGTTGCCCTTCGCACCCTTGAGGCGGAGGATCTCGACGGCCTTTTCCTTGTCGCCGTCGGCCTCTTCGAGCGCCTTCTTCGTGTCGACCATGCCAGTACCGAGCTGCTCGCGCAGCTCCTTGACATCAGCGAGGGTGAAGTTAGCCATGTGTGGGGTTCTCCCTAGTGCTTGAAGTTACTTGGACTCTTCGACGGCTTCGACAGCCTCGGCTGCTTCAGCAGGCTCGGCCTCGGCAGGCTCAGCTGCCTCGACAGCCTCGGCCTCGGCAGGAGCCTCGGTCTCAGCAGGAGCCTCGACGACGGCCTCAGCGGCAGGAGCGTCGCCCTGCAGCAGGTCGTTCTCCCACTCAGCCAGCGGCTCGACCTCGGCCTGGCCTTCGGTCGGCTTCTGGTGGCGCTGGATCAGGCCCTCAGCTGCTGCGTCGGCGATGATGCGCGTCAGCAGCGCAACGGAGCGGATGGCGTCGTCGTTGCCCGGGATCGGGTAGTTGACGTCGTCCGGGTCGCAGTTCGTGTCGAGGATCGCGATGACCGGGATGCCGAGCTTCTTGGCCTCGTCGATCGCGAGGTGCTCCTTCTTGGTGTCGACAACCCAGAGCGCCGAAGGCGTCTTCGAGAGGTTGCGGATACCACCGAGCGACTTCTCGAGCTTGTCACGCTCGCGACGCTGGATGAGGAGTTCCTTCTTCGTGAAGCCGCGCGTCGTGTCGTCGAAGTCGACGAGGTCGAGCTCCTTGAGACGGTTGAGGCGCTTCTGGACGGTGCCGAAGTTCGTGAGGAGGCCACCGAGCCAGCGCTGGTTCACGTAGGGCTGGCCCACGCGGGTCGCCTGCTCGGAGATGGACTCCTGAGCCTGCTTCTTGGTGCCGACGAAGAGGATGGTGCCGCCGTGTGCGACGGTCTCCTTGACGAAGTCGAAAGCAGCATCGATGTAGCCCAGCGACTGCTGGAGGTCGATGATGTAGATGCCGGACCGCTCGGTGAAGATGAATCGCTTCATCTTCGGGTTCCAGCGACGGGTCTGGTGCCCGAAGTGCACGCCGCTGTCGAGCAGCTGGCGGATGGTGACGACTGCCATGGTCGTTCTCCCTATTCGAATGCGCATTCCTGCGCGCGGTTGTTCTCTGCGACCGGCGGCCGCACAGCCTGGTGCCCAGCGCGCATCCGCTCTCGCACCGAAGTGCTGGAGACCGATGGATGCACGCCTCGATGGGCACGCGAAGTCAGCCCGCATGGCGGGCTGCTGGCGTCAGTCTACACAGGAGCGGTGGCGCAGGGAACCGGTGCACGGACTCAGGTGCAGCCGAGCCTGTGGACAGGCGTCCTCCACACCTCGTGGTCGTCTGCCGCAGGGGCCCGCTCACCGGGCACCACGATGACACCATGCACCGCACCCCGGAGTCCCCAGCGTCCCTCGTCCGCCCCCGGCGCGGTCTCGCGACGCTCATTCTCCTCCTGCTCATGGCCAGCGCGACTCTGGGTGGCGCTCCGCACGCGGCCGGGGCTTCGAGCACGTGGAGCTGGCCCGTGGAAGCGCCTCCGAACGTCGCTCGTGGATTCGACCTCGCCGCCCGGTACGGAGCCGGCCACCGCGGCGTCGACATCTCCGCGGCACCGGGCGATAACGTCCGCTCCCCCGCCCCGGGAACCGTCACGTTCGCGGGCTTCGTCGTCGACCGACCGGTGCTCTCGATCCAGCATGCCGACGGCCTGCTCGCCAGCTACGAGCCGGTCGTCACACAGCTGAGACCGGGAGACGTCGTCTCCACCGGTCAGCGCATCGGAGAGCTGAGCATCGGGCATCGCCACACGCCCGAAGGGAACCTGCACCTCGGGGTTCGACGCGACGGCGCCTACCTCGACCCCGCCCCGCTGTTCGAGGTGCTGCGACCTCCTGCGGCCGTCTTGCTTCCTCTCTACCGATGAGCAGCCGACGCTCGCCACGACCCACACCAGAAAGGCACCACATGTCTCCTCTCCACCAGCAGCGACCGCCCTCGCCCGCCGGGACTGCCCATCGCACCGCGCACTCGCCATCGCGCTGGACCACTCGACTTCCTCGCGCCGCAGCTGGCCTCGTCATGCTCGCCATGACCGCGTCGTTCCTGCTGTTCTCCGGAGCGCAGACCGCGAGCGCAGCCGGCTACGGCCCCGGCTTCGACGACGCCCAGAACGGCGGACAGGGACGGATCGGGGCCTACAGCTTCGAGGGACGCAACGTCTACTGCCTGCAGCCCTGGCTGCCCCGCCCGCTCGATGAGACGACGAAAGGAAGCGTCGTCGATGGCGAGCAGTTCCAGATGAGCGACGACGACACAGCCCGCGTGAACTGGGCCATCTCGACCCACGGGCAGTCCGCGGACCCGACGGTGACCAGCGCCGTCGCCATGTTCGTCTGGTCGCTCGCGGCCCCCGAAAGCTACTCGGGCCATGCGGTGAGCGGAGACGAGCACTACCTCGGACGTGTGCCCGAGGAGAAGCGGGCAGACGTCGGCAGCACCCTCGCGGCCATTCGCGCGGATGCGGCGAAGGTCGGCGCCAGCGCGCCGGTCGACCTCAAGGGCAGCCTTGCGTTCACGACCGACGGGGCAGATGCGAGAACGGGCACCGTCACCCTGGCAACGGAGGTACCCGGAGCCACGGGAACAGTGGTGCTGAGCGGCGCCACCTTCGTCGCCACCGGCGCCGAGACCTCGACGATTCGAGGCGGAGAATCGGCTCCGATCGTGGTCAGCCCCGCGGCCCTCGACCGCGGGCCCGTCACGGTGAGCGGCACCGCGAGCGTCACCTCACCGTCTCGGCCCTGGGCCGCGAAGATCCTCGTCCTGCACACGCCAGGCGCTCAGCTGCTCGGCGGAAGCGGCGGCACCTTGCCCGGGGAGTTCACGGCTGTCGGCCAGGACCGAGTGCCTCGGGTGCCCGTCGCGACGCCGGCCCCAACACCCACACCGGCCCCGACGGCGACGCCGACAGCCACGCCGACCTCAACACCCAAGCCCACGCCGACGGCAACGGCAACGCACACCCCAACGACTCCGCCCACACCAATGGCAACCCGCACACCAACGGCCACGCCGACAGCCACGGCCACACCGGTACCGAGCGAGACCCCGAGCGCTCCTCCGATCCCTGCGAGCTCTGCCCCGACGAGCCCGCCCGTCAGCGCCGCGCCGCCCACGGCTCCCGCGATGACGACGCCTCCGGGGAACACGAACCCACCTGAGAACTCGAACCCTCCGGAGAGCTCGAACCCTCCGGAGAGCTCGAACCCTCCGGAGATCTCCAGGCCGAGCACGACGCCCACGGCAACGCAGAGTGCCACCGCGTCGCCGCCGGCGTCCACGACGCCGGCACCCAGCGCGAAGGCGGGCACTCCAGCGCCGAGCACGGCGCCCGCGTCACCGCCGGCCGCCAGCTCGGGAGCCGCAGAACCATCGCCGTCGAGCTCGCCAGACACCCTTGCCCAGACCGGGGCCGCAGGTATCGGCTGGCCCCTGCTCCTGGGCGCCGGAGCGCTTGTCATCGGCATCGGCGCGCTCGCCTGGGGACTGCTGAGTCGCCGACGCCAGGCCTGACCCGCCTCCACGCAGCGGAGCCAGATCCGCGAGGACGCAGGCACGCCTCGGCGGCCAGACCCGGCCGTCGAGGCGTGTCGGCCTGCCGGTGTGCTGGCCTGCCGGCCTGCATCGTCCAGCGTCCAGCGTCCAGCGTCCAGCGTCCGGCCGTCCGGGGTCCAGCCAGATCGACCCCGGCTTCAGGCTCGGGGATGCGCCTGCAGGTACGACGCCTTCAGGCGCTCCGCGGAGACGTGGGTGTAGATCTGCGTCGTCCCCAGGTCGGAGTGGCCCAGGATCTCCTGGACGGCGCGGAGGTCCGCTCCCCCATCCAGCAGGTGCGTCGCCGCAGTATGGCGGAACGTGTGCGGCCCCGAAGGGCCACCGCCGGGCGCAGCTCCCAGAACCTCACGGGAGAGCGCGTACACGGTGCGGGCATCCAACCGCCCGCCGCGAGCACCGAGGAACAGCGCCTGCCCAGAACGCGGCTGCTCGAGCACCGGCCTGCCGACCTCGAGCCACCGCTCGACCGCCTTCGCAGCGTGCGCCCCGAACGGCACCACTCGCTCCTTGTCGCCCTTGCCGACGACCCTCACCACGCGCCGCCCCAGATCGACGGCCCCGACATCGAGCGAACAGCACTCCGAGACACGAATGCCCGACGCATACAGCAGCTCGATGATCGCGACATCGCGCTGCTCCACCGGATCGCCCGAGGACGCTCGCTCGGCGAGCGCGTCCAGGATCCCCCGCATTCCGTCAGCCGACACCACCCGCGGCAACGTCGACCCCGCCTTCGGGCTCTTCAGGCGCCGCGCCGAATCCGGGCCGCGGCCGGTCTCCTCGAGCCACGACGTGAACCCGCGAAACGAAGCCGCCATGCGGGCGATGCTCGACGCGGCCTTGCCGGCCTGCGTCTGCTGCCACAGCAGATCCCTGAAGACCTCCAAGCTGAGCGCGCCCGGCCCGTCGATCCCAGCGCGCTCGCAGGAGTCGAGCAGGATGCCGAGATCGCCCGCATAGGCCTGCGCAGTCCGCGGCGACAGCCCACGCTCGGAGCGCAGCGAGCGCAGGTAGGCGTCGACCGCGACCGAGAGCTCCTGCATGCCGACCATCGTAGGTCGCAACCCAGGCACCACGGCCGCGGCGTGACCAGGCAGCCTACGACTTGGCGTGGGCCGGCTTCGCGTGCGCAGGCTTCGCGTGGTGCGAGCCCCCGTCCGCCTGGCCAGGATGAGCCGACTCGGCGTGCGCTGGCCTCGGGTCTTCCAGGATGCCCTTGCTCGGCCACCAGAAGCGGTCACCGGTGAGGAAGGCGAGCGCCGGCACGATCACCGTTCGTACCAGGAGGGTGTCGAGGAGCACGCCGACGCACACGATGATGCCGATCTGCGTGAGCGTGATGAGCGGCAGGACACCGAGCGCCGCGAACACGGCGGCGAGCAGGATCCCAGCGCTCGTGATCACGCCTCCCGTCGCCGAGAGCGAGCGGATCATCCCGTCCTTCGTTCCGTGCTTCACCGCCTCCTCGCGAGCCCTCGTGACGAGGAAGATGTTGTAGTCGACGCCGAGCGCGACGAGGAAGAGGAAGCTGAACAGCAGCACCGAGGTGTCCAGAGCTGGGAAGCCGAACACGTTCTCGAACAGCAGCCAGCTGGCACCCACCGACGCGAAGAACGAGCCGACGACGGTGAGGAGCAGCAGGATCGGGGCGACCAGCGACCGCAGGAGGAGCAGGAGCACGACGAACACGACCGCGAGGATGAGGGGGAACAGCAGCAGCTGGTCCCGGTCCTGGGCGGCCTGCTCGTCGAGGGCCTGAGCGTCCAGGCCGCCGACGATCGCGTCGGCGCCGTCGACCTGGGACAGTTCCGCGCGGAGGCGCTCGACGGTGGCGAGTGCCTCCTCCGTCTCCGCAGGAGAGGAGAGCCCGACATCGATGCGCGTGATCTCGCCGCTGGAGTCGCCCACCGACGCGGACGCGACACCCTCGATCTCGGCGGCACGATCGGCCACCGCCTGCGCTGCACCGGAATTCGCGACGACGACCGCCGGTGCGCCTGCCAGGTCGGGGAAATGCTCGTTGAGCAGCTCCTGCCCGACGACCGCCTCCGGCGTGGACGTGAACCGCTCCGTCTGAGCGAGCCCCACCTTGATGCTGGGCGCGACGGCGGCGAGCGCGATGAGCACGACGATGCCGGCGCCCGCGACGATGGCTGGACGCTTCGAGACGCCGGTTCCGAGCTTGAACCAGAAGCCCTTGCCGTGCTGATCGTCGCCGACGCGTGGCACGACCGGCCAGAAGATACCGCGAGGGAAGAGCACGAGGGTGGCTGGCAGGAGCACGAGCGCGAACACCATGGCGATGACGACGCCGATCGCGCAGGCGAGGCCGAGGACGACGTTTCCGCCGAGCGAGGCGAACAGCAGCGTCGCGAGGCTCAGGGCCACGGTCCCACCGCTCGCGATGATTGCGGGGCCCGCGCCGCGCAGGGCGGTTGCCATGGCCTCGCGCCTGTCGGCCGAGATACGGAGTTCGTCTCGATACCTGGCGATGAGGAGCAGCGCGTAGTTCGTGCCCGCGCCGAAGACCAGGACGGACAGGATGCCCTTGATCGACGCATCCATCGTCAAGCCGAACGCGCCGACGATCCGGGTGGCGACGATGCCGGCGACGCCGTCGGCGAGCCCGACGACGGAGAGCGGGATGAGCCAGAGGACGGGGCTGCGGTAGGTGACGATGAGGAGGAAGGCGACGACGAGGACGGTGACCGTGAGCAGCGTGAAGTTGGCGCCATCGAAGACTGCGGCGATGTCGACCGCGAAGCCCTCGGGCCCCGTCATGACCGGGATGAGCCCGTCTGGCAGCCCGTCGGCCGCGGCGGCTCGCATGGCTTCGGCGCGCGCGGACTGCGCATCGACGTCGGTGGTCGCGTCGAGCGGCACCGTGAGGATCATGGCCTCGCCGTCTTCGGCTGGGAAGGCCGGCGGCAACGCGTCGACGCCCGCGGCGTCGGCGATGCCCGAGCTGGCCGCGGAGACGGCCGCCAGATCGTCGGGAGTGAGCGCTTCGCCGTCGCGGTGGAACACGAAGATCGCGGCGCTGCTGTCCTCGGTCTCGAACGTGGCGAGCGCTTCCTCGACCTTGGCGGACTCGGCGGAGGCAGGAAGGTCTCCGGCCGGCGCGACGTCGCCGCCCTCACCCGAGCCCCAGAAGAACGCGAGGCCGCTCAAGACGACGAAGACGGCGATGACGATCGCGCCGCTTGCCTTGCCGGTGATGAATCGGATGATGCCACGCATGGACGAACCGCCTAAATTCACTAGTAATCAATTTGCTTAGCTAACCTAGCGCTAGGATGTGTTCCATGCAATCCGGGGATGAACGGGGTCGCGCGTTTCCGCGCGTGCATGAGTCGACCGCGCTGCTGCGCGAGATCCTCACGATCTCCGACGAGTACGAGGTCGTCGTGGCGAAGGAACTCGAGGTCAATCACACCGATCTCGTGGCGATGCAGCACCTGATCTCCTCGGGTCACCTCACCCCGTCCGATATCGCACGCCGCCTCGGCATAACGACGGCGGCGGTGACGGTCGTGGTGGATCGGCTCGTGAAGGCTGGGCACGTGCGTCGTGAGCCGAACCCGAGCGATCGCCGCGGTGTGCTCGTCTTCCCGGAAGAGGATTCGACGGCGAAGGCCCGCGGCCTGCTGGCGCCGATGATCATGGACATCGACTCGGTCGCCCAGGACTTCGACGAGGCCGAACGCGCGGTCATCGTGCGCTACCTGGAGGGGGTCGTCGCGAGCTACCGGGAGCACCTTCAGCCTCCGAGCTGACCCGGACGTTGCGCACCACCCGCGCCTTCCCCCGTTCCTCAGCGTCTCGCCTGGGTGGTCTTGGTCCACCCTGCGGCGCCCTCTCGGGCAAGGCCGTTGAGTTCGAGCTCCGCCAGACCCGCCGCCGTCTCGGCGACCGTGAGCCCCGCCGCCGACGCGATCTCAGCGCTGCGCTGAGGCCGGCCGACTCGGAGGGCGTCCCTCGCTCGCACCGCGTTGGATGAAGGGCGATCACCGTCAGCTAGCTCGCGGCCGCCTTCGCCTGGCCATGCGGCTCCGTCCGGCAGTTCGAGCTCGCTTCCCCGGTGATCGCCGAGGAGCTCGACGATGTCGTCGACCGAGGTGATGAGCGACGCATCGGACTCTCGCAGCAGCCGGTGGCAGCCGACCGAGGCCGCACTCGTGACGGGGCCGGGCACGGCACCCAGTGGCCGACCGAGCGTCAGCGCGTGGGCAGCGGTGTTCGCGGCTCCGGACCTGCGCCCTGCCTCGACGACGACGGTCGCCGAGGCAAGGGCGCTGATGATGCGGTTGCGCTGCAGGAACCTCCATCGCGTGGGCGCTTGCCCGATCGGGAGCTCGCTGACAAGTGCGCCGTGCGCGATGATCCGTTCCAGGAGGGCGCGGTTGCCCTGCGGGTAGAGCCGATCAGGACCGCCGGCGAGCACCGCCACCGTTGGCGCCCCCTCGGCGAGGGCCACCCGGTGCGCGACGGCGTCGATGCCGTACGCGCCCCCGGAGACGAGTCCGAAGCCGCGGTTGGCGAGTCCGCTCGCGAGGCGCACCGTGACCTCCTCGCCGTAGCTGGTGGATGCCCGGGCCCCCACGAGCGCGACGGACCGCGTGAGCTGGCGGAGCGTGTCGAGGGAGCCGCGAACCCAGAGCGCGCACGGCGCATGTGGGCCGAGGTCGGCGAGCTGCGTCGGCCATTCGCGGTCTCCGGGGAGAACGGCGCGCACTCCGAGTCGCGCCGAGCTGCGCAGGATGGCCGCGGTGCGCTCGAGGTCGAGGCGGTGGTGCCACCGTTCGACTGCCGTCGCGAGCTCGTCGAACGGAATTCCAGCGCCCGAACCGCGCTCCCTGGCCCGCCGGAGCAGAGCCCCCGAAACGACCGCTTCCAGGGCCTCGACGGGGCCGAGCGCCCCGATCAGCAGCCCAGCTGTGGCGTCGCCCGGCTCGACCGTGCAGGACCAGGCCAGCTGCGCGATCCGGGCCTGCACGGCTGCGTTGCCGAGATCGTCGACCTGCCCGCCGCTCACCCCGGCCAGCGTGTCTCGCAATGCGGCCGGGTCGGGCCACGACTCGCGTGCCTGGCCGTCTGCTCGACGGACGTGATCGGTACCGCGATCGTGCGCGCCGCTCTGCGGTTCCTGTGCTGACATCTCCACCTACCCCAGCCTGATTCGATAGGACAGCGCTTCGTGCACGTGGTGGACTTCCGGGCGCGACGCCCCGTCGAGGTCGGCGATGGTCCAGGCGACCCGGAGGACACGATCGTGTCCGCGCATCGTGACCTGCCCGCGTTCGAGCGCGATTGCGAGGGGTGCGTAGGCGTCGCGCCTCGGGCGGTGCTCTGGGGCGCGCAGCCACCGCGAGACGATTCGGGCGTTGATCGTCCACGGCGTCGACTCGAGTCGCCTCCTGGCGCGTCCGCGAGCTTCTTCGACCAGCCCGCGCGCCGTGGCTGTGCTGATGCTCGGATGCGCGGCTTCCTGCCCGGCGTGGCCCAGCTGCGCCTCGTGGTCCACGAGTCGGGCCCGGGCGGCCGAGACGCGTTCGACCCGCAGCTGGAGGTCGATTCGGTCGAGCAGCGGACCGGAGAGGCGAGCGAGATAGCGTCGTGGGGCTGAGGCATCGCAGCGGCACTCCGCGTCGGGGTCGCCGTGGTTTCCGCAGGGGCAGGGGTTCGCGGCGAGCACGAGCTGCATCTCAGCGGGGTAGGCCGCCCGACCCTGGGCGCGATGGATCTCGATGACGCCGTTCTCGAGCGGCTGGCGCATCGAGTCCAGCGTGTGGCGCGCGAACTCGGGCGCCTCGTCGAGGAAGAGCACCCCGCCCGTCGCGAGCGAGATGGCACCTGGCCTAATCAGGCCGCTTCCACCGCCCAGCAGCGCGACGGCCGAAGCGGTGTGGTGGGGCGCTTCGAATGGCGGCCTGCGGTCGAGGCGCGCGGCGAGCGGCATCCCTCTGAGCGAGCGCACCGCGGCCAGGGTCACGGCGGCCTCCGGCTCGAGGTCGGGGAGGATGCCGGGCAGTCGCTCCGCGAGCATGGTCTTGCCCGCGCCCGGCGGTCCCAGCATGAGCAGATGGTGGCCGCCTGCGGCAGCGATGATGAGGGTCCGGACAGCGGCGTCGCTGCCGACCACATCGGACAGATCCAGCGCCGACCCCGCGCTGAGCGCCCCGGTCGGATCCTCGCTGCGCTCGCGCTCCCGCACCGCGACGGACCGCCCTGCCGAGCTCGAGGGATACTCGAGTTCCTCGGTGAGCTCGTCCGCATCGGCCCCGTAGTGCAGCGCCACGGCCCGCAGCGAGGTGACGGCGACGACGCGGATGTCCTCCACGAGCTCCGCCTCCGCCTTCGAGTCCGCAGGCACGACGACGGTATCGAAGCCCGCGGCTCGCGCGGCGGCCACGGCAGGCAGGACGCCGACGACGGCCCGCACCTGCCCGGTGAGGGAGAGCTCGCCGATGTGCACCGCGCGCGTCGGCGACTCGGCCGAGATGATCCCGGCAGCGGCGAGGAACGACACCGCGATCGCGAGGTCGAAGCCGGCCCCGTGCTTCCGCAACGAGGCGGGATACATGTTCGTGACGACGCGGCTCGCCGGCAGCGGGCATCCCGAGCTCTGCAGCGCCGCCCTGACCCGCTCGCGCGCCTCCCCCAGCGAAGTATCCGGCAGCCCGACGAGCTTGAAGAACGGCAGGCCCGGGCTGATCTGCGTCTCCACCTCGACGAGCTCCCCGCCGAGCCCCTCGAGCGCGATCGCCACCGAATGGCCGACCGTGCCCTGCGTCACGCGCCCACCCCCACGACGTGCTGCACCGTCGGCGTGCGATCGCTCGGGGCGATCACCGCGATCACGTCGAGCCGCATCGCACCGCGCTCGTCAGGGTGCGCGAGCATCCAGAGCCCCGCCAGCCGCCGCATACGGGCCAGCTTCGTCGGCGTGATCGCCTCAAGCGGATGCCCCGCCGCCGTCGACCGCCGCGCCTTCACCTCCGTGAACACGATGAACCCGCCCCGACGCGAGACGACATCGATCTCCCCCTCGCGGCACCGCCAGTTCCGCTCGAGCACATCGTGGCCGCGCTCCTCGAGATACGCGGTCGCGAGATTCTCCCCGAGCCGCCCCAGCTGATCCTTGGCACGCATCCGCACCACCTCCCTTGCCGGGAGTCTGGACCGCCACGCACCGCTCGCCCACGTTGAGACCAGCCGCTGTGGAGTGCCGGGCGTCCACAGGACGAGCGTCAGCAGAGTCGCCGACCGACGCCGGAAGGAATGCGGCCCGGAACGCGGGTCCCCGGCGGTCGTTCGGCCCGGTCAGCCGCGCTGCGCGAGGGCCAGCGGCAGCACGGCGCTCGCACCCGCACGGCGGAGCTCACGCGAGCAGACCGTCATGGTCCAACCGCTGTCGACGAAGTCGTCGATGAGGAGCACGGGCCCCGCCGGGATATCGAGCGACCCCGCCGAGAAACGTCCCTCGACACTGGAGAGCCGGAACGCACTGTTGCCACCCGGCTGGCCCGCCGGCCCGCCGCGAACCAGATCAAGCGACCCCAGGAGCGGCAGACGCCCCGCACCGGCGATGCCCTCGGCAAGCGAGGCGCTCAGGCGGGGCCTCGAGCGCGAGGGAACGAACACGACTCCCTGCGGCCGGGCCGCCCACTTCCACTCGGACAGGATGCGGATGCACGCCTGCAGCAACGGCCCCGTCACGGTCGTCTCCGGCCCGGCCGAGTCGAACAGCTCACGCAGCGGACCTCCCCAGCCGAGGTCGCTGAGGCGCGCGAGCACCCGGCCCTCTGACGCCTGCTCCTCCTTGGGGATGCGCCCCTTCAGGTCGACACCCAGGCTCGCCATGCCGCTCGGCCATTGGCGCCTCGGCGCGATGTCGGCGCCGACACGATCGAGCGCGGCCCCCGCTCTCGCCTGCACCGCCGCATCCGTCGTCGAGTCGAACCAGACACCCGCGCAGTTGTCGCAGCGCCCGCACGGCGCCGCGGTCGAGTCGTCGAGCTGACGTTGCAGGAACTCCATGCGACAGCCGTCGGTGCGCTCGTAGTCGATCATCGACTGCGCCTCCGCCGATCGGGCCGAGGCGATACGGGCATAGCGCTCGCCGTCGTAGCTCCACGGCTGGCCGGTCGAGACCCAGCCGCCCTGCTCGCGTCGCACAGCGCCGTCGACGTCGAGCACCTTGAGCAGCAGCTCGAGGCGAGAGCGTCGGAGGTCGACCGCCGACTCGAGCGCGACCGTCGACCGCGGTGAGGCGCCAAGCGCGCCGAGGACAGCCTGCGCGCGCTCCTCGTCCGGCATCGAGACCGTCGCGAAGTACTCCCAGATGGCGCGGTCCTCCTCGCCCGGCAGCAGCAGCACGTCGGCCGACGCGCTCGAACGACCGGCTCGGCCGACCTGCTGGTAGTACGCCACGGGCGACGACGGCGCCCCGAGGTGCACGACGAACCCGAGGTCGGGCTTGTCGAACCCCATGCCGAGGGCGCTTGTGGCGACCAGGGCCTTGACCTCGTTGCGCTTCAGCGCGCCCTCGAGGCGCTCGCGCTCGTCTGGGTCGGTCTTGCCCGTGTACGCGGGCGCGTGGATTCCCGCTTCCCGGAGGGCCGCTGACGTGTCTTCGGCCCCCGCGACCGTGAGGGTGTAGATGATGCCGGATCCCGGTAGCTCATCGAGGTGCTGCAGGAGCCATGCCAGCCGCTCACGAGCGTTGCCGAGTCGAAGCACGCCGAGTCGGAGGCTGGCTCGCGCGAGCGGGCCGCGGATCGTGAGGATGCCGCTGCGGCCGAGCTGCTCCTCGATGTCGTGGACGACGCGCTCGTTCGCGGTCGCCGTCGTCGCGAGGACGGGGATGTCGGTGCCGAGCCCGGAGATGAGGGACGCGATGCGACGGTAGTCGGGCCGGAAGTCGTGACCCCAGTCGGAGATGCAGTGCGCCTCGTCGACCACGACAAGACCCGTGCGGTTGAGGAGCTCCGGCAGCTGCGTGTCGCGGAACTCCGGGTTGTTGAGACGCTCGGGCGACACGAGCAGGACATCGATCTCGTCGGCGGCGAGCTGCTCTCGGATGCTCGCCCACTCGTGCGCGTTCGCCGACGACATGGACACCGCCCGCACGCCCGCGCGACTCGCGGCCTCGACCTGGTCGCGCATGAGCGCGAGCAGCGGCGAGATGAGGATCGTCGGCCCGGCGCCGCGGGCACGCAGCATGAGGCTCGAGATGAAGTACACGGCCGACTTGCCCCAGCCGGTGCGCTGCACGACGAGGACTCGTCGGCGCTCGTCGACGATCGCCGAGATCGCCTCGAGCTGTCCGTCGTGGAAGACCGCGTCGTCTCTGCCGACAAGCGCCCTCAGGATCTGAGTGGCTGCGGATGCGGTGGCGTCGGGAATCATCGTCTCTGTCACTCCACGAGGCTCCCACGGACCACCGACAACAGCGTCCACTCGGCGCGTCGCCGCGCGCCCGCTATTCGTCGAGCGCGAGTTCCTTGGGAAGCTCGAACTCCTTCGAGCCCGTCTCCTCGACGTTGACGTCCTTGAACGTCAGCACGCGAACCTGCTTGACGAAGCGGTCGGAACGGTAGATGTCCCACACCCACACGTCTTTCATCGTGAGCTCGAAGTAGAAATCGTGCTCGGTGTCGCGCCGCACCAGGTCCACGCTGTTCGCAAGGTAGAAGCGGCGCTCGGTCTCGATCACGTATTTGAACTGCCCCGCGACGTCGCGGTACTCGCGAAACAGGGAAAGCTCCTGCTCGCGCTCGTAATCGTCGAAATTCTCGTCGTCCATGATCCGCCCAGTCTACGGGGTCGCGGCGCGAAGCCAGGTGTGCCGGTGGAGCTCGCTCGGGCCCGCCGCGGCGATCGCCGCGAGGTGGGCCGCGCTGCCGTATCCCTTGTTCGATTCCCAGAGGTATTCGGGATGCGCCTCACCCGCCGAGACCATGAGGGCATCTCGTTTTAGCTTCGCGATCACGGACGCTGCAGCGACCGAGGTGCAGTCCCGGTCGGCCTTCGGGCGCACCACGACACGGAGCGGCGTCGAGAGGCACGGCGAGAGCCAGTCGTGCGAGCCGTCGAGCAGCACGACGGCGTCCGCGACCGGGACCCCGCTCGCGTGGAGTTCGGCGAGCGCCCGCTTGGCGGCGGCCCCGAGGCAGGCGGTGATGCCGCGCTCGTCGATCTCGATGGCACTCGCGTACCCTACGCCGACGCTCATCGCCCACGCCTCGATGCCCGCGCGTGCTTCGAGCCGGCGCTTCGCGCTCAGCAGCTTCGAGTCGCGGACGCCCGCCGGGGCGCCGAGCTCGATCCTGGCGGCGTCGATCGCGCAGGCTCCGACAGCGACGGGCCCGGCGATGGCTCCGCGCCCGACCTCGTCGACGCCGATGACGACGGGGGCGGTGAGCAGCAGCTCTCGCTCGACGTCGAGCGTTGGGTCGACGGGTGGTGTCACTCCTGGTCCGTCCGCTCCGGGACGCGGTCGAAGACCTCGGGGTAGTTGCCGAGGAAGGTGAAGCGATCGAGCGGCCAGTTCAGCAGGAACGCCTTGCCGACGACGTCGTCGACGGGCACGAAGCCGCCTCCCGGCTCGTCCTGGTGGTACCGGGAGTCCTCCGAGTTGTAGCGGTTGTCGCCCATGACCCAGAGGTGCCCCTCCGGGACGGTCACGTCGAACGGCAGCCCGGAGGCCGCCTGCCCGTCCTGGAGCAGCAGGTACGGCTCGCCGATCGGCAGCCCGTTGATGAGCACCTGGCCGTACTCGTTGCAGCACGAGACCGTATCGCCAGGCAGCCCGATGACCCGCTTGATGAGGTGGTTGCTCGTCTCTTCCGGCTTGAGGCCCACGAACTCGAGGGCGCCGTCGACCGCGGCCTGCGACGGGGACTTCTCCGTCGGCGCGACGACCGGGAGCCATCCGCCCGGATCCTCGAACACTACGATGTCGCCGCGCTCGATGCCGATCATGTCCGGGACGAGGAGGTTGACGAGCACGCGGTCCTCGACGACGAGCGTGTCGTTCATCGACGCGGAGGGGATGTAGAAGGGCCGCAGCAGGAAGGTCTTGATGAGCATCGACATGACGATCGCGAGGACCGCGACGATGACGAGGTCGCGCGCGAACGAGAGCATCGCCTTGCCGAGACGGCCGGTGCGCTCCGGCGCGGGCTCATCAGCGGCGATGAGCCCCGTCGCGTGGATGGGCGCGTCGGCGATCTCGGACGCGCCCAGTCCCGCAGGGCGATCGGTGCGACCGAGGCGGTGCCTGCCCTCGTGCGGCGCTCGTCCGTGAGACGGAGCGCGGCGATCGCGCGCACTCGCGTCGACCATGGCGCCCCCTCAAGCTCGGTCCGCCGTGGCGGTTGTGATGTTTCGTCCGGATCGACACGAATGGCTCCCGCTATGGGGAGCCATTCGCCTACTGCTGAAGCCTAGTTGTCGCGCTTCTCGCGGATCTTCGCAGCCTTGCCACGACGACCACGGAGGTAGTAGAGCTTCGCGCGACGCACGGCGCCGCGGGAGACGATCTCGATCTTCTCGATGACCGGGGTGTGCACGGGGAACGTGCGCTCCACGCCCACCTGGAAGCTGACCTTGCGGACCGTGAAGGTCTCGCGGACGCCAGCGCCCTGACGAGCGATGACAACACCCTGGAAGACCTGGACGCGCGAGCGCGTGCCTTCGACGATGTTCACGTGCACCTTGACGGTGTCGCCGGGGCGGAAGTCTGGGACATCGCTGCGCAGCGATGCTGCGTCGATGACGTCGATAACGTTGGTCATGATTTCGCTCTCTGCAGTCGCCACAGGTCGGCTGCGAAGGTCAGTGAAGAGGTTGGCGTGCATCGCGAAGTGCTCTCGTCCCCTGTGGCAGAGTCGAGCCGCGGCACAAGGATCTAGTAAACCACGCCCGACAGACGCCCGCAATGCGAACGCCGAGCGGAACGTGCGCTCAGCTGCGCTCTTCCGGGTCGGGGTCGAGGGTGATGACCTTTCCGGCATCTGGTCCGGATGCTCCCCCACCTCCCGCGGGCGACCCTCCCCGCCCCGACGCCCCGGGCATCCCCGGGGTCGGCATGCCGGGCATGCCGCCGAACAGGCCGAACGGATTCGCCTGCGGACCCGCGGTCTGCGCGGCGGCCAGCCGCTCCTGGACGACAGCCGTCAGTCGCCTGCGCGCGACGGAGCCCGCGACGACCATGGACAGGAACGCCGCGGCGAGCACCCACAGCCCTGGAGCGTCGGGAACCACGGCTCCGACCGCCCAGAGCAGCCAGGGCACGACGATGAGGGGGACATCGCGCAGCTGCAGGGCCTTGGACTCGCGGATGTCGGGCCTGAGCCAGAAGTTCGCGGAGAGGATGAGGAGCCCGGCGACGGCGGCGAGACCCGCGAATCCGAAGACGAACAATCGCCCGACCGGGGCGCCGAGGATGAGCCACCCCACGAACTGCCAGGCGGCGAGGAAGAGCGCCGCGGGGAGGAGTGCGCGGTAGACGAGTCGGCCGATGCCCATGTGCCAACGCTACGGGAGGTTCCCGAGCGGAGGCAGATCGTTCGCTCACGGCGCGAGCGCCGGTACGATTGTCGGATGATCGAGCTGCGCACCCAGAAGGAAATCGAAGAGATGCGACCTGCGGGGCGCTTCGTCGCCGAGGTGCTCAGCGAGCTCTCGCAGAGCGCCGCAGTCGGCACGAACCTCCTCGAGCTCGATGCTCGAGCGCACGAGCTGATCACCAAGCGCGGCGCGAAGAGCTGCTACATCGACTACCACCCCTCCTTCGGCAACTCGCCGTTCGGCAAGGTCATCTGCACGTCGGTCAACGACGCCGTCCTGCACGGCCTTCCCCACGACTACGCCCTCAAGGACGGCGACCTGCTGACGCTCGACTTCGCGGTCGCGGTCGACGGCTGGGTCAGCGACTCGGCCATCACCGTCGCGGTCGGCACGCCCCGTGAGGCGGACCTGCGCCTCGTGGCGACGACGGAGGTGGCGCTGGATGCGGCCATCGAGGCCGCGCGCCCCGGCAACAAGCTCGGCGACATCTCCCACGCCATCGGCCAGGTCGCGAAGAACGCCGGCTACCCCGTGAACGTCGAGTTCGGCGGCCACGGAGTCGGCCGCACCATGCACCAGGAGCCGAGTGTCCCGAACCGCGGGCGCGCCAACCGGGGCATGCCGCTCAAGCCGGGCCTCGTGCTGGCCATCGAGCCGTGGTTCCTCGAGACGACGGACAAGCTGGTCCAGGACGCGGACGGCTGGACGCTGCGCAGCGCAGACGGCTCGCGCGGCGCGCACAGCGAGCACACCGTCGTGATCACCGATGGCGACCCGATCGTCCTGACGGCGCGCAGCTAGCGCGCCGAGCTGCTAGCGGGCCTCGGGCGGCAGCAGCTCGGGGCGGACGCGTCGCGTGCGTTCGATCTGCTGCTCGTGGCGCCAGGTGGCGATCTTCGCGTGGTGCCCGCTCAGGAGCACTTCTGGCACCTCGCGGCCGCGCCACACGGCGGGCTTCGTGTAGCTCGGGTACTCGAGCAGGCCGTCCTCGTGCGACTCCTCGACGAGCGACTCCGGGTTGCCGACGACCCCGGGAACCAGTCGACCGAAGGCTTCGATCATGGCCGTGACGGCCACCTCTCCCCCGTTGAGCACGTAGTCGCCGAGGCTCACGAGCTCGACTCTGGCGCGCTGCGCGGTGTCGTCGAAGACACGCTGGTCGATGCCCTCGTACCGCCCGCAGCCGAACACGATGTGCTTCTCGAGCGCGTAGCGCCGAGCGGTCGCCTGCGTGAAGACCGTTCCGGCGGGTGATGGGAAGACGACGAGGGGTCTGGTGTCGCCATCGCCCGCCTCCTGGGCTGCCGCGTCGGCGTCCGCTGCCGCGTTGGTGCCGGCAGCCGTCTCGGCGTCGGCGGCCTCGTCGAGGATCCTGTCGATCGTCTGCCCCCAGGGCTCTGGCTTCATGACCATGCCGGCGCCACCGCCGTAGGGGGTGTCGTCCACCGTGCGGTGCCGGTCGGTCGTCGCGTCGCGCAGGTCGTGCACTCGGACGTCGATGATGCCGTCCTGCCTGGCCCTGCCGAGCAGGGAGACATCGAGCACCTGGAAGAACTCGGGAAAGATGGTGACGATGTCGACGCGCATGGGCTCCAGCTTAAGCGGATGCGCGCCCGCGGTTGATCGCGGGCGCGCAGACGTGAGGATGGTGGAGGCTCGGTTACTCGGCCTCGGTCTTGGTCTCGGCCTTGGCAGCGACGGGCTCGGCCTCGGCAGCGACGGGCTCGGCCTTGTCGGCAGCAGCCTCGGCCGGCGCCTCGGCGGGTGACTCCTCGATCTCCTCGAAGAGGCCACCTGGGGGCGTGACGCTGACGATGCCGGCCTCGAGGTCGACGTCGGCGACGATAGCCTTGACGAGCGGGACGAGCACTTCCGCGTCTGCGGTCTTCACGACGAGCAGGTCCTGTGCAGGGAAGTGCTCGACGCGGACGACCTGGCCGACGGAGACGCCCTCGCGCTGGACGTCGAGTCCGACGAGCTGGTGGTCGTACCAGGCGTCGTCTTCGAGCTCCTCAGCGTCGTTGGAATCGACCCAGAGGATCGCCTTGGCGAGGCTCTCGGCCGCTGTGCGGTCGGAGACCCCGACGAAGAATCCAACCGGGTGGCCGTTGTACCAGCGGAGCTCCTGGAGCTCCAGGCTCTTGCCGTGCCACTCGCTCTCGGCGGGCACCTGCAGGCTGAAGCTGGCGCCGGGCACGAAGCGCCGGGCTGGCTCGTCGGTGAAGAGCTCGAGCTTGACGGCACCCTTGAGGCCGTGGGCCTTGGTGAGCCGCCCCACTCGGAGCTCGGTGATGCCCTTCTTCTTGCCTGCCACCTCAGTCGTCAACTACGTCGACGCGGACTCGGCGGCCATCGGCAAGGGCGGTCACGACGGTACGCAGCGCCTTGGCGGTGCGGCCGGAGCGACCGATGACGCGGCCGAGGTCCTCGGAGTGCACACGCACTTCGAGGACCTCGCCGCGTGCAGCCGTGCTGCGGTCCACGCGGACATCGTCGGGGTGATCGACGATTCCCTTGACGAGATGTTCCAGCGCGGAAGCGAGCATGACTAGGCCTCGACCTCTTCGGTCGCTGCTTCTTCGGTGACCTCGGCGGCCGGAGCTGCCTTCGGCTCAGCCTTCGGGCGGAGGACCGGCTTCTTGCCGGCGTCTGCCACGAACGGAGCCTTGGCCTCGGGTGCCTTGACCTGGTTCTCGGTCGAGCCTTCGCCCGTGAACTTGCCCCAGTCGCCCGTGAGCTTGAGCAGGACGACGACGGCCTCGGAAGCCTGTGCGCCGACGCTCAGCCAGTACTGTGCACGCTCCGAGTCGACCTCGATGAACGAGGGGTTCTCGGTGGGGTGGTACTTGCCGATCTCCTCGATGACGCGACCGTCGCGCTTGGTGCGCGAGTCGGCGACGACGATGCGGTAGTAGGGTGCCCGGATCTTTCCAAGGCGCTTCAGACGAATTTTGACAGCCACGTGTCTCCTGATGGTGTGTGTATCGGCGAACGACAGCCGGAGGGCGTGGGGCACACTCGGCAGAGCTCAATGGTGAACCGTGGGCCGGATTAGAGGGTCGAGCCCACGAGGCTCAACTGCCTAGTTTGGCAGATTCTCGGCCAGTTAGCCAACCGCAGAATCGTCGCCGGACCCCGAACGACGCTGCGGGTCGATCGAAGCCTCATTCGCGCGCTCCGCTCGGCGCTGCCTGCGCTGCACGAAGAAGAGGATGATCCCACCCACGAGGACGAGGAGAACGGCGCCGACGACGTAGGGCACGAAGTCCTGGGCCCCGGTCGTGGCGAGTTCTGCGAGGGCATCCGAGTAGCGCATGGGGCCTCCGATCTCGGGCGGCGCGTGCCGTCGCCCGACTCCTCCCTCTATCCTGCGGCGAATGCGGATCGGGCCGCAATGCAGACACGCCGCGGGCCCTGGTGCGTCTACGCTTCAACCATGCGTTTCGCCTCATCAGAGCGTTCGACACTCGGTGTCGAATGGGAGCTCGGTATCGTCGACGCTGCGTCGCGCGAGCTGACCGGCATCGGCCATGAACTGATCTCTCGTCTCGACGATGAGCGGTTCACGAAGGAGTTCCTCACGAACACCGTCGAACTCGTGACGGGCGTGCACCGCTCGGCGGGGTCGGCGGTCGGCGAGCTCCGGGGACTCAGGGACGAGCTGCTGGGCGCCGCGGATGCCGCCGGCGCCGGTGTGATCGGCTCCGGCACGCATCCGTTCTCCAAGTGGCGCGAGCAGCAGCGCTCGCCCGGCGAGCGCTACCGCATGGTCGCGGAGCGATCCGGCCGCTGGGGAGGCCAGCTGGCGATCTGGGGCGTGCACACGCACGTCGGGGTCGAGGACTGCCGGAAGGTCCCGGCGATCATGCGAGCCGCATTGGCGAACTACCCGCTCATGCTCGCGCTCTCGGCGTCGAGCCCCTACTGGCAGGGCGAGGACACGACGTTCAGCTCCCACCGCACGATGATCTTCCAGCAGCTCCCGACCGGCGGCCTCCCGCCGGAGATGGAGACGTGGGAGGACTACGAGCGCGTCGCGCACGATGTGCTGCACACGGGCATCGTCGACGAGGTGCAGGAGCTGCGCTGGGACGTGAGACCGTCAGCACAGTGGGGCACGGTGGAGATCCGCATCTCGGATGGGGCGACCAACCTCCGCGAGCTCGGGGCCATGGTCGCGCTCAACCACGTGATCGTGGAGCACGCGTCTCGCCAGCTCGACGCGGGCCGCGACACGGATCGGCTCCCCTCGTGGTTCGTTCGCGAGAACAAGTGGCGCGCCGCGCGCTACGGGCTCGACGCCATCATCATCGAGGATGCGGAGGGCAACGAGCGCCCCGTGACCGAGGTGCTCGCCGAGCGCATCCAGGGCGACTACCTGCGAGTCGCCGAGGATCTGGGCTGCGCGGACGAGCTCGCAGCGATCGCGGACATCATCGAGAGCGGCTCGTCGAGCGACCGCCAGCGCCGCGTCGCCGAGGAGCACGACGGCGCGCTTGTGCCCGTCGTCGACTCCCTCATCGCCGAGCTCAAGGCCTGACGCGGCCCTCGGCGCGTCTCGAAGTCTCTCCGCCAGACTTTGTTACTTTGTCAGGACATTAGGTGTATGCTGACTCTCGTCCTCGTTCACCATCGGACTGAAAGTTGTACAGAGCCGTATGACCACTACAACAGCTACGTCGCCCCTCGACCTCATCACGCTCGGTCGTGTCGGCGTCGACATCTACCCCCTCCAGACCGGAGTCGGGCTCGAGGACGTCTCGACCTTCGGGAAGTTCCTCGGCGGCAGCGCGACCAACGTCGCCGTCGCCGGAGCCAAGCACGGACTGAGCTCGGCGGTCATCACCCGCACGGGAGACGACCCCTTCGGGCGGTACATCGTCCGCGAGCTCGAGCGCCTCGGCGTCAAGAGCGACTTCGTCACCCGCGACGACTCGCTTGCGACCCCGGTCACGTTCTGCGAGATCTTCCCCCCGGACGACTTCCCCCTGTACTTCTACCGCCAGCCGAAGGCTCCGGACCTCAACATCGAGACCGAGACGCTCGATCTCGACGCGATCCGTGACGCCAGGATCTTCTGGGCGACCGTGACCGGCCTCTCCGAGGAGCCGAGCCGCGCGGCCCACCACGCGGCGTTCGCAGCTCGCGCTCGCCGTGACCACACCATCCTGGATCTGGACTACCGCGCCATGTTCTGGCCGGACGCGGCCACGGCGACGGCCGCCATCGAGCCCATCCTCGCGCAGTCGACCATCGCCATCGGCAACAAGGAGGAGTGCGAGGTCGCGGTCGGCGAGACCGAGCCGCAGCGCGCCGCTGATGCGCTCCTCGAGCGAGGCGTCGACATCGCGGTCGTCAAGCAGGGCCCCCGCGGCGTGCTGGCGAAGACCCGAGAGGGCTCCATCGAGGTGCCGACGCACTTCGTCGACGTCGTCAACGGCCTCGGAGCCGGCGACAGCTTCGGCGGGGCCTTCTGCAAGGGGCTCATCGCCGGGTGGGACCTCGAGCACATCCTGCGCTTCGCGAACGTCGCGGGAGCCATCGTGGCGTCGCGACTCGAATGCTCGACCGCGATGCCCTCGACGGCGGAGGTCGACGAGATCCTGAAGGAGAACTCCCTTGCCTGAGCACTACCGGATCCTTGACGACGCGGCCTTCGAGCGGCTCCGTGACGCTCGAGCCGACGGCCCCTCCGCGCTGCGGGCGGCCCTCGCCAATCGCGTCCGGCGCTCGTCGCTGCTCCCCGAGGATCGCCGACTGTTCTTCGTCGCCGCCGACCATCCGGCACGTGGTGCCCTCGGCGTCCGTGACGACGCCATGGCGATGGCCGACCGCTACGACCTGCTCGACCGGCTCGCGCTCGCCCTGTCCCGCCCCGGCGTGGACGGCGTGCTCGGCACGCCCGACATCATCGACGACCTCGCCCTGCTCGGCGTGCTCGACGACAAGCTCATCGTCGGCTCCATGAACCGTGGCGGACTCCGCGGCGCGAGCTTCGAGATGGACGACCGCTTCACGGGATACGACGTCGACTCGATGGTTCGCGACGGCATCGACTTCGCGAAGACGCTCGTCCGGGTGAATCTCGCGGATGCGGGCACCGTCTCGACGCTCGAGGCCAACGCCCGCGCCGTCGACGACGCAGCGGCGGCATCCCTCCCGATCATGCTCGAGCCGTTCATGAGCGAGTGGAAGGACGGTCGGATCGTCAACGACCTCTCCCCCGATGCCGTCATCAACTCGATCGCCATCACCTCCGGCCTCGGCAACAGCTCGGGCTCGACCTGGATGAAGCTGCCCGTCGTCCCCGAGATGGAACGCGTCATGGCGGCGACGACACTCCCGACGCTGCTGCTCGGCGGAGAGCCGAACGGCGACCAGGAGGCGGTGTACGCCAAGTGGGCCGACGCCCTCGCCCTCCCCGGTGTCCGCGGGCTCGTCGTCGGCCGCACGCTCCTCTACCCCGCCGATGGCGACGTCGCTGCCGCCGTCGACACGGCCGCGAGCCTCGTGCACACCCCGAGCTGAGCTCGGCCCCCCAACACCCTCTCGTCGCGGCAGCTGCCGCATCCACCAGCGCCGCTCCTGGCCGGCGCACCACAGCGAAGGAAGATCAATGACTGACACTGCTCTGCCCACGATCCAGCACTGGATCGACGGCGCCTGCTCGACCTCGACGCCCGCGCGCACCTCGCCGGTCTTCAACCCCGCACTTGGCGTCGCCACCAAGCAG
>NZ_PSTU01000002.1:0-217182 GCF_002931215.1 Pseudoclavibacter sp. Z016 | reverse complement strand
GACGTGCGGCGGGGCGGGGCGAGCGTCGGGTGGGGCCGGCTCGACGTCAGTCTTCGGTGTCGCGGCGCAGGGGGCCCGGCAGGAAGTGCATCTGCTCGAGTCGGCCGTACTTGACGACAAGCGCCTCGACGAGGTCGCGCTGGTCCTCGTCGTCGATGCGGATCTGCGTGTGCCCGTTGTACAGGAGCAGGTCGTGGGCGTTGGAGAAGATGAGGCGCTCCCAGCGGCTCGACCAGAGCCTGCGCCCCCGCTCGTCGAACGCGACGACGTCGTCCGCGGTGAGGGTCATCATCGCGACGCCATCGCTGCCGCGCACGATGAGGCCGACTGGGAACTCGCTCTTCTCGTAGTCCTCGAAGTAGGCGTTGAAGCCCACCAGGGCCAGCGGATACACGGAGCGAAGCTCACGGGAGACCCTGGAGACCCGCAGCTGACGCGTCTCCGCTGGTTCTGCTGGCTTGGCTGGCGAACCGTCGGCCCCGGTCTCGTCTCCGCTACCGGTGTCGCCCTCGGCGGGCACGGCGACCGGGGTGGGCGCCTGCTCCTCGACGGGGACGGCGACGAGCTTCCCGGGCTTGTGGCTCTCGACCCATAGTTCCCAGAGGCGCTGCTCGTTCGCCGGGAACGACCCGCTCGAGGTGACGAACGGCTGGTCCCTGCCGATGACGCGGTGCGTGTACTGCCACAGCGGGAGGCGCCTCGGGCGGGGGCGGATGCTGAGGTCGCCGAAGACGACGATCGCACCGATCGCGATGACCGCGAGCACGAAGATGGCGAGCAGCCCCCCGAACAGCTCGTCTTGATTCACCTTCGAAGAGTAGCGCGGCGAGGGGGTGCCCGCGCGACGCTCGGGGTGGCAGGAATGCGATGCCGAGTGACCGCGGAGCGATACGCCGCCTCCGTAAGCTCGGTGTGTTCTGAGGTTAGCCTTACCTCTGGCGCTCGTACTTCTGTCGAATGGAGCCACCTTGACCTCGACTGTCACCCGTCGCTTGTCCACCTCATCCCGTCCCACCCCGCGACGCTCGACGCATCGCCGCTGGACCGGAGCGCTCGCCGCGGCCACCGTCGCGGTTTTCGCGCTCGCGGGCTGCGCATCCGGTGACGCCGAAGCGGCTGACGGAGTGACGGCGACGGCGGCCGAGGAGGGTGCCCTGCCCGTCACGATGACGCACGTCTTCGGCGAGACCACGATCTCGGAAGCACCAGAGCGGGTCGTGACGATCGGCTGGGCGACGCAGGACGTCGTCGCCGCGTTCGGCACCGTGCCGGTCGGGATTCCCGAGACGTGGGGCGGCGACGAGGAAGGCTACTCGCCGTGGTTCCGCGCGGAGGTCGAGGAGCTGGGCGGCACCATGCCGGAGATCCTCAACTACAACGACGCGAACGAGCTCGACTTCGAGCAGATCCTCACGCTCGAGCCCGACGTGATCCTGGCCCCGCACTCCGGCCTCACCGAGGTCGAGTACAACCGCCTCTCCGAGATCGCCCCGACGGTCGCGTACCCCGAGAAGCCGTGGGCCTCCGAGTCGTGGCAGTCGCTCGTCGAGATCGTCGGCGACAGCCTCGGACAGCCCGCGAAGGCCGACGAGATCATCGCCGAGACGCAGGGCCAGCTCGACACCGTCAAGGAAGAGAACCCGCGGTTCGCCGACACGACCTTCGCGTACGGGCTCACCCTCAGCGATGGGGCGACGGAGGCCGGCATCTACATCCCGAGCGACCTGCGGGTGCAGTTCCTCACCGAGCTGGGCCTCAAGAACACCCCGGCCATGGACACGGTGCTCGGCACCGTCGAGGGCGACAACTGGTACGGCGCCGTGAGCCTCGAGGAACTCGACACCATCCCCGCCGACATCTTCGTCGCCTGGTCGAACAGCCAGGAAGAGCTCGACTACACGCTCAACCACCCCACGTTCAAGCTGTGGGAGCCCATCGCCACCGGCCACTACCTGTTCCTCGAGAGCGAGCCGCTCGCCATGGCGACCAACGCACCCACGCCCCTCTCCATCCCGTGGGCCATCGACGAGTTCGTTCCCATGCTGAACTCCGCCATCGACGGCAACGGAGTCGGAGGCGCGGAATGACCGCCCTCACCGAAGCCGGAACCGCAGCCGGAACCGAATCCGCAACCGAAGCCGGAACCGAGTCTGAGACAGCAGCGAGCAGCTACGTCGAGCGCATCCACCGCGCCGTCGTGACGGGCGTGCGGCAGCTCGGGCCCGGGATGCTGCGGGTCACGTTCGGCGGCGACGACCTGCTCGACTACCCCACGACGGGGATCGGCGACGAGTACGTGCGCCTCTTCTTCCCCGACGAGGCGCACCTCGAGCCGCGCCTGCCGTTCGTCTCGGGCCGCGGCTGGGACTACGAGGAGGGTGTCGAGCCATCGCAGATGCGCACGTACACGATCCGCGACCACCGGCCTGGTGAGATCGACATCGACTTCGTCGTGCACGAGGGCGGGATCGCGAGCACGTGGGTGCTCGGCGCGAAGCCCGGCTACGTGCTCGGCATCAACCCGCCGCGCGACCTGTACGCGCTGCCCGAGGGTGTCGCCAAGCAGGTGCTCATCTGCGACGAGCCGGCCCTGCCTGCCGCGCTGCGCATCGCCGAGCTGACGCCACACGTCGAGACGGAGATCGTCTGCGAGATCCGGGATGCGGGCTACGAGCTGCTCCCGTCGGTCGAGCTCAAGGCGGCACACTGGGTGCGCGGCTCCGGCAACGGCCACCGGCCGAGCCGCCTCGTCGAGGCCGTGCGCCGCCTCGACATCCCGAACGACGGCAGTGTCTACGTGTGGGTGGCCGGCGAGACGCGCGTCACACGAGAGGTGCGCAGCCACCTCCGCCACACCCTCGGCCTCCCCGGCTCCGCGTACAAGGTCGTCGGCTACTGGACCTACGAGGTCGAGGCCTGGTCGGCCAAGTGGGAGGCGCTCGACGAGTCGATCAAGCAGCAGATCATGGACCTCTACGGCGAGACCGGCGACGGCGAACCGGAGATGGATGAGGAGACCCGCATGGACGAGGTCTTCCGCATCTACGCCTCGGTCGGCCTCTAGCAGCGCCGTGGCGACGATCAGCACAGCGGGTCCGAGCGTCGGGGCGGCTCGCTCGAACCCCCGGGACCCGAGCGGGAGCGGCCTGGCGAGCAGCAACGCCAAGCGCACCCTCGCGCTTGTCATCGCCCTCGCGGTGCTCGCAGGCACGGTCGTGCTCAGCATCTTCGTCGGCGCGCGAGCCATCTCGCCCGAGGTGGTCTGGGAGGGTCTGCTCGGCTCGCGCGCCACCGAAGAGCACGTCATGGTGCTCGACCTGCGCATCCCGCGGACCCTCGTGGGGCTTGTCGTCGGGCCCGCGCTCGGGCTGTGCGGCGCCCTCATCCAGGCGTTCACCCGCAACCCGCTCGCCGACCCCGGCATCCTCGGCGTCAATGCCGGCGCGAGCTTCGTCGTGACGCTCGCGGTCGGCCTCTTCGGCTTCACCGCCCCCGGCCAGTACGTGTGGTTCGCGCTCATCGGGGCGTTCCTCGCGACCATGCTCGTCTACGCCATGGGCTCGGTCGGCGGCGGCAAGGCGACGCCCCTCACCCTCACGCTCGCGGGCGTTGCGATCAGCGCCGTGCTCGGCGGCTTCACCTCGGCCATCGTGCTGAAGAACATCGACGCCCTCAACGTGACCCGGTTCTGGGGAGTCGGATCCATCGGCGGGAGGTCGATGGACGTGGTGCTCACGTGCCTGCCCCTCATCATCGTCGGGGTGGTGCTCGCGCTGTTCTGCGCCCGCTCCCTCAACGCGCTGTCGCTGGGTGACGAGCTCGCGGCCTCGCTCGGGGTGCGCATCCGCTCGACCCGAGTGCTCGTGGTCATCGCCGTGACGCTGCTCGCCGGCACCGCCGTCGCGATCGCCGGCCCGATCGGCTTCGTCGGCCTCATGGTGCCGCACGTCGTGCGCTGGTTCGTCGGGCCCGACCAGCGCTGGATCATCGTCATGTCGATCGTCATGTCGCCCATCCTGCTGCTGGCCGCCGACATTCTCGGCCGCATCGTGTTGCCGTCCGGAGAGCTGCGGGTGGGGCTCGTGACCGCGATCATCGGAGCACCCGTGCTCATCGGCCTCGTGCGTCGCAAGAAGGTGAGCGGACTATGACCGCGACACGTGAGAGAACCGCCGTCGCCGCAACTGCTGCCCGGGGCATCGACTTCGGCGACCGCACCTACGCCGTGCGCTTCGGCCGCTTCTCCAACCTCCACCGCCGCCGCGCGGTCGTCGTGTGCGGCGCGATCGTCGTCGCCATGCTGGCGCTCGGCGTCGTCTCGCTCGGCTACGGCACGCTCGCCCTCTCGCCCTGGGAGGTGCTGACGGCGCTCTTCGATTCGGATGCATCGAGGGCGCATCGGCTCGTCGTGTTCGAGTGGCGCCTCCCGCGGTTCCTGTTCGCCGTGCTGGCCGGCCTCGCGCTCGGCGCAAGCGGCGCGATCTTCCAGTCGATCACCCGCAACCCGCTCGGCTCGCCCGACATCATCGGCTTCTCGACGGGCTCCTACACGGGCGCGATCATCGTGATGCTCTGGATCGGCTCGACCTCGTACTACGCCATCGGAGCGGGGGCCCTGCTCGGCGGGGCCGTCGTCGCGGCGGCCGTCTACCTGCTCGCCTACCGGAAGGGACTCCGTCCGTTCCGGCTCATCATCGTGGGCATCGGCGCGAGCGCCATGCTCGCGTCTCTCAACGCGCTCATGATGATGCGGGTCAGCCAGGAGCAGGCGATGCTCGCCGCCGTCTGGGGCTCCGGCTCGCTGAGCGCGCTCGGCTACGCGCAGCTGCTGCCGGCGACGCTCATCTTCGCCGCGCTGGTCGTGGGATGCGGGGTCCTCGGTCGTCCGCTCGCGGCGCTCGAGGTCGGCGACGACGCGGCTCTGTCGCTCGGCGTGCATGCGAACCGCACGCGCGCCTTCTCGACCCTCGTCGGGGTCGCGCTGACGGCGCTCGTCACGGCAGCGGCCGGACCCATCTCGTTCATCTCGCTCGCCGCCCCGCAGATCGCGCGCCGGCTGACCAAGGGTGCAAGCCTGCAGCTCCTGCCGTCGGCGCTCGTGGGCGCGCTCCTCCTCGTCTCCGCCGACCTCGTCGCGCAGCTCGTCGACCTCCCCGTCGGCGTGCTCACCGTCTGCGTCGGCGGCATCTACCTCGCCTGGCTGCTCGTGCACGAGCAGACCACGAAGAAGGGACGTCAGTGATGACGATCGAAGCGGATACAGCGAGCCTGGCAGGCCCTGCGACGGGCCTGGTCGCGGCTGAGCTCAAGGCCACCTCCGTGCACGTCGGCTACGACGCGCAGCCCATCATCGAGGGCCTCGACTTCGAGGTGCCGGCGCATTCGTTCACCGTCATCATCGGGCCGAACGCGTGCGGCAAGTCGACGCTGCTGAAGGCCCTCGCACGGCTCCTCAAACCGAGCGACGGCAGCGTGCTGCTCGATGGCAGCGACATCTTCACACTCAAGACGAAGGACGTCGCGAAGCGCCTCGGCTTGCTGCCACAGACGTCGCTCGCCCCTGAGGGCATCCGGGTCGCCGACCTCGTCGCGCGGGGCCGGTTCCCGCACCAGGGCATGTTCGACCGCTGGTCGGAGGCCGACGAGCGCGCCGTCACCGACGCGATGGCCGCGACGCGGGTGGATGCGCTGTCGTCGCGGTTCGTGGACGAGCTGTCCGGCGGTCAGCGGCAGCGCGTGTGGGTCGCGATGGCGCTCGCGCAGGAAGCACCCGTGCTGCTGCTCGACGAGCCCACGACGTTCCTCGACATCTCCCACCAGTACGAGCTGCTCGAGCTGTTCCGGCGGCTCCGCGGCGAGGGGCGCACGCTGGTCGCCGTGCTGCACGACCTCAACCAGGCGGCCCGGTTCGCGACGCACCTCGTGGTCATGCGCGACGGCGAGATCGTCGCCCAGGGCAAGCCGGGCGAGGTGCTCACCGCCGAGCTCGTCGAGGACGTCTTCTCGCTGCCCTGCCGCATCATCGACGACCCCGAGACCGGCACGCCGCTCGTGATTCCGCGCGAAGGGGTGTGGACGGAGTAACGGGAGCGGCTTGGCCGAGCAGCGCGCTCGACAGCCATGATGGACTGCGGAACGAACTGATGGCACGCACGCTCGACCTGGGCTGCGCGTGCCGCCCCGAACCGAACCGAGCCGAGCCGAACGGAGTCGATGATGACGGAACTGAACGTGACGAGCATCCCGTGGGGTGACGGTCACTGGACCAACGAGCCGGTTGCCGCGGAGGCGAGCGAGGACGGGCTCCGCGTCACCGCCGTCGAGGGCAGCGACGCGTGGCGCACCACGTCCTACGGGTTCATCCACGACACCGAGCACGCGCTGCTGCGTCCGTTCGAGCAGGATTCCGCCGTCGAGGTGGAGTTCGTCGTGGACTTCACCGAGCAGTTCGACCAGGCGGGGATCTTCCTCAGGGTCGACGACGAGACCTGGATCAAGGCCGGCATCGAGCTGAGCGACGGGCAGGAGCAGCTGGGGGCGGTGGTCACCAGGTCCGAGTCGGATTGGTCGCTGGCTCCAGTGCCCGAGTGGGGTGGCCGCCGTGTCGCGGTGCGCGCGAGCCGGGAGGGCAACGCCGTCACCATCCGCGCCCGGGTGGACGCCGAGCCGTGGCGCCTCGTTCGAGTGGCACCGCTGGCTGCCGATGCCCGCGTCGCGGCTGGCCCGTTCTGCTGCGCGCCGTCGCGGAGCGGCCTGGTGGTGCACTTCACCGCGTGGCGGACGACGCCGGCGGACGACTCGCTGCACCCGTGAGGCAACGGCCCGCTGGCGCTCCCGTCTCGGGATGCGGCAGCGGGCCGTGCTCTGTTGCGGGCCGTGTTCTTCTGTGGGCAGAGCTACCCGACCGCGTTGGGGATGATGACGAGGATCAGCCAGCAGAGCAGCGGGGCGATCGCGACGACGGCCACCGCGTTGAGCAGCAGGTGCTTGTAGAAGACACGGCGGTCGATGCCCTGCGCGTTCGCGAGCACCAGCGCGCCGTTCGTGGAGAACGGTGAGACGTCGACGACGGTGGCCGAGATGGAGAGGGCCGCGACGACTCCAACGATGGGGAGCGCGCCCATCTCCAGCAGCGGCATCGCCAGGGGGATGATCGCCGTCAGGAGGGCAGTTGAGGAGGCGAAGGCGGACGTCAGGCCGATCACGTAGCAGAGCACCAGCGCGACCACGATCGGAGCTCCGATGAGGAGGGCCATGTCGGCGAGGTGGTCGATCGTGCCGAGCTCCTGGAGGATCGACACGTAGGTGATCATGCCGGAGACCAGGAGCACGGTGGACCAGCTGATGCCGGCGATCGCGTCGCTCTGCTTCTTCAGATCGGTGAAGGCCAGCACGACGCCCGCCGCGATGGCGATGAAGCTGATCGGCAGGTGGAAGACCAGGACAAGGACCAGGATCACGGCGATCAGCGCGAGCGTGAGCGCCTGGACGCGGTTCGCCTTCGAAGGGCCTTCGTCGTCGATGTCGTGGGCGCCGGCGGTGGTGATGGAGCCGGTCGCCGTGTACTCGAGTGTGCGCACTCGGCTCGCGACGGCGTAGACCACGACGGTCAGGATCGACAGGAGGGTGTTGATGCCGTAGCTGGCGAAGAAGAGCGACCAGGGCTCGATGGCGAGTCCGTTGCCCTCGACGAGGTCGCGCACGATGATCCCGGAGACCGAGATCGGCGAGAACGCCCCGGCGTGGGCGCCGTTGATGGTCATGATGCCCATCACCAGCGGGCTCATGCGGCTGCGGGCTGCGAACGTCATCGCGGCGGGTGCGATCAGGGCCACGGCGGCCGGGCTGAACGTGCCGAGCGCGGTCAGGAACGATGCGACCGCGAAGAAGACCCAGGGGATGAGGGAGACGCGGCCCCGCACTGCGCGGATGCACACGTTGACCAAGAGGTCGATCGTGCCGTTCTTCTTGGCCATGCCGAAGAAGTACGTGACGCCCACGATCGTGAGCACGATCGAGCCGGGGAACGCGGACAGGATCTCCTTGTCGTCGAAGCCGAGGTAGATGGCTCCGACGGCGAAGGCTCCGACGAACCCGAGGAAGCCGATGTTGATGGGGAAGATCGTGGCGATCACGAACATCGCGATCAGTGCGATGAGAGGAAGGATTTCAGTGGACGACATTGTCACGCTTTCGGATCAGGATGGAGAATATGCCAGTGGGGGCGTGCTCACCGCACGTAGAGCTGCGAGTCGGCGAGCCGGCGGGCAGCGCGTCGCAGGAGGACGCGTGAGCCGTCCGCGGAGATCTCGACCTCGCAGCGGAGGGTGCCGCCGAGCGTGCCGATGGTGATCACCCGGACGTCGAGGGCCGAAGTGGAGGACGCAGCATCCGCCGGCTGGCCGACTGGTCCGAGGACCGAGTCGGTGGCGGTCGTCGCGAGGGCGATGGCCACCGCGCTGGTCAGGCCGATGGTCGGATGCGGGTTGTTCATCGAGAGCATGCGGACCGAGACGTCGTAGTCGTTGGCGCTGACCGGCTCCCCGAGCGACGTCACGTAGTCGACGGGCGGGCCGACGATGCCGACCTTCGGGATCGCGTCGAAGGCCTCGTCGATGGAGGGTGCGATGCCCATCGCCACGGCGGTGCGGGCGCGGATCTTGCGCAGCATCGGAACGTACTGGCGCACCTGCTCCTCGGTCGCGGCGGCCGAGACGCCGAGCGAGTCTGCCTCGACAAGCGCGACCGGGGCTCCGGCATCCGCCATCGAGACCGCCACGGTGAGTCCGTCGACGGTGAGCTCGTCTCGGTGGTTGCCTGTGGGCCAGAGGCTTCCCGTGGTCGAGCCGACCGGGTTGATGAAGGCGAGGTCGACGGCGGTGCCGGCTCCCCGGACGCCGGGGACGCTCACGGTCGCCTCGTGCTCCTCGGTGTCCACCCGGGCGTTCACCTCTGCGCCCGTGTTGAGGTTGCGCATCCGCACCTCCGTGCTCGGCGCCCCGTGTGCGAGGTCGAAGGTGTCGACGGCCCAGAGCGCGACCGCGGTGGCGCAGTTCCCGCAGTTGCTGCCCCACTCGACGACGGATTCGCCGACGGCGACCTGCGCGAAGAGGTAGTCGATGTCGAAGGCGGGGTCGGCGCTCCTCGACACGATGGCGGCCTTCGAGGTGACGGAGGTGCCGCCGCCGACGCCGTCGAGCTGCCGCGGGTCCTCTGCGCCGAACGTGTCGACGAGCAGTGCGGTGAGCGCCGCTCGGTCCGCAGGGACATCTCGGGAATCGAAGATCCAGCACTTGCTGGTGCCGCCTCGCATGAGGGTTGCTGGGGTTTGCATCGTGGAGCCTTTCGTCTGACTCCCTCCAAGCTAGGAAGCGAAAGGCTTCACGTAAATTGAATGTTGCTACGCTCAGCTTTAGCCAAACTGAAAGGTGAGTCATGTCGGACCTCTTCGACGCCGCAACGCTGTCCCTGCTCTTGGACGTCGTGGATGCTGGCAGCATCACCTCGGGAGCCGAGCGCGCGAACATGACGGTGTCCGCCGCCTCGCAGCGCATCACCAAGCTCGAGAAGTCGATCGGCCAGCCCGTCCTCGTCCGCCTCCCCCGGGGTGTGCAGGTGACGGAGGCGGGGGCCGTGCTGGTCGAGCGCGCGAGACTCTTCCGGCGAGAGATGCGGGCCGCGAGGGGCGACCTCGAGGCGCTTCGAGGCCTCGAGCGCGGCACCGTACGCCTCGGCTCGTTCCCCACCGTGAGCGCGTCACTGCTCTCCGACGCGCTCAAGAGCTTCCATCACTCGCAGCCGAGCATCACCGTGCAGGTGCGGTCAGCGCTTCGGCCGCGGCTCGTTGAGATGCTGCACAGCAGCGAGGTGGAGCTCGCGCTCATGTGGAGCTACGCCTGGACGGAGGCGGCCGAGCAGTCGCTGTCGCTCGTGCCGGTCGCCACGGATCGGACGGTGCTCCTGGTCGCGGCCGACTCCGAGATCGAGGACAACGTGACCGTGAGGTCGCTGCGTTCCGCCCAGTGGATCATCCGCAACGACCGGCATCCTGCCTCGGAGGTGCTGTTCCGAGCCTGCGCGGCGGCGAGGTTCGAGCCGCGAGTCGTCTACGAGGCGCACGACTACCAGGAGATCGAGGCGATGGTGGCGGCCGGTGTGGGGATCGCGATGGTGCCGGAGCTCGCGATCGCGCACCACCGGCCGGACGTGCGGATGGTCCGCTTCGCCGGTCGCGACGAGGTGCCGTCCCGTTCCATCACGATCGCGTCGCTCGCGCGGCGGCAGTACACGCCGGCGATGTACGCCATCTCGCGGGCGATCCACGACGCGGCGCGGAGTATCGCGCAGCGGGGCCAGGTCCAACGGGTGTGACCGCGGCGCGGCATGCCGAGGAGAGGTGCCACGGGGTGGCGCCGTTGGCCCTCTCCGAACAAGAGCGGCGCCACCTCGTGGTCGTCGTTCGGTGCCGCCGCGAAGAGCCGCGGCGGCACCGAGGTCGGTCGAGAACCGCCGGGTCTACAGCCCCTGCGCGAGGCGGTAGTAGGCCTGGTTCCAGCGCACTTCCTTGCTGAACTCGCGCAGGGTGGTGTCGGCGTCGATGCGCAGCAGCTCGGTCTTCGCGATGGTCGCGAAGTCCTCGAACACGTCGATGCCGACGGCGGTCGACATGACCGTGTGGTGCGCGGCGCCGGCGGTGAGCCAGGCTGCGGCCGACACCTCGAACGAGGGCTCCGGCTTCCAGACGGCGCGGCCGACGGGCAGCTTCGGCAGGGGAGCGGTGGGCTCCACGACCTCGACGACGTTCGCGACGAGGCGGAACCGGTCGCGCATGTCGCTGAGCGCGACGACGACCGCGGGGCCCGGGTCGGCGGTGAAGACGAGGCGCACGGGGTCCTCCTTGCCGCCGATGCCGAGCGGGTGCACCTCGAGGCTCGGCTTGGCGGTGGTGAGGGAGGGGCTCACCTCGAGCATGTGCGCGCCCAGGATGAGCTCGCTGCCCTCGGTGAGGTCGTACGTGTAGTCCTCCATGAGGCTCGCCCCGCCGGGCAGGCCGGCGCCCATGACGTTCGCGGCCCGCACGAGGATGGCCGTCTTCCAGTCGCCCTCGGCGCCGAAGCCGTAGCCCTCGGCCATGAGGCGCTGCACGGCGAGCCCCGGGAGCTGCTTGAGTGCCCCGAGGTCCTCGAAGCTCGTCGTGAACGCGCTGAAGCCGCCGGCCTCGAGGAACGAGCGCAGGCCGAGCTCGATGGCCGCGCCGTCGCGCAGCGACTGGTGGCGCTCGGCGCCGCGCCGCAGCTCGGGGGCGACGTCGTACAGCTCCTCGTACTCGGCGACCAGCGCATCCACCGCCGCGTCGTCGACCGCGGCGACGGCGTCGGCGAGCTCGTTGACGCCCCACGTGTTGACCTGAACGCCGAAGCGCAGCTCGGCCTCCGTCTTATCGCCCTCGGTGACGGCGACGAAGCGCATGTTGTCGCCGAAGCGGGCGAGCTTCATGGTGCGCACGGCCTGCCAGGCGGCCGCGGCGCGCGACCAGCTGTCGATCTGCCGCGTCACGCTCGCGCTCGACGCGTGGCCGACGACCGTCTTGCGGGGGATGCCGAGGCGGGTCTGGATGTACCCGAACTCGCGGTCGCCGTGCGCCGCCTGGTTGAGGTTCATGAAGTCGAAGTCGATGTCCGCCCACGGCAGCTCCACGTTGGCCTGCGTGTGCAGGTGCAGGAGCGGCTTCGCGAGCGTGTCGAGGCCCTGGATCCACATCTTCGCGGGGCTGAAGGTGTGCATCCACGCGACGATGCCGATGACGTTGTCGTTCGAGTTGACCTCGAGGGCAGCGCGGCGGATGGCGTCGGAATCGGTGAGCACCGGCTTCCAGACGATCTTCACGGGCGTCTTCGGCGACTCGTTGAGGGTGTCGACGATGGCCTGCGACTGCTCGGCGACCTGGCGCAGCGTCTCCTCGCCGTAGAGGCCCTGGCTGCCGGTGAAGAACCAGATCTCGAACTCGTCGAAGGAAGTGGTGAGTGCGCTCAACTGAGGGCTCCTGTCGGGTCTTGTCCGTAGACGTTCTGATAGCGGTCGAACAGCGAGTCGACGGCCTGCTGGGGGATGGCGTTCGGAGTGCCGAGCTGTCGGGAGATGTGCACGGTGCGGGCGACGTCCTCGACCATGACGGCCGCCTTCACGGCGTCGCGGGCGTCCTTGCCGATCGTGAACGGCCCGTGGTTCTTCATGAGCACGGCCCGCGAGCGGTGCCCGCGCAGCGTCTCGACGATGCCGCGGCCGATCGAGTCGTCGCCGATGATCGCGAATGGGCCGACGGGGATCTCCCCGCCGAACTCATCCGCCATCGCCGTGATGACGCACGGGATGGGTTCGCCCCGCGCCGCCCACGCCACGGCGTAGTCGGAGTGCGTGTGCACGACCCCGCCCACCTCTGGCATGTTGCGGTACACGTAGGCGTGCGCCGCGGTGTCGCTCGATGGCGAGCGATCGGAGCCGGGAGTGCCGGGCACGACCTCGCCGTCGAGGGTGCAGAGGATCATGTTGTCGGCGCTCAGCTCGTCGTAGCTGACGCCGGACGGCTTGATGACGAACAGCTCCGTGCCCGGCACGCGGCCGGAGATGTTGCCGCCCGTCCAGACCACGAGTCCGTAGCGGACGAGCTCGTCGTGCAGCGAGGCGACCTCGGCGCGGACCTTGTCGATGCTCGTCTGAGTTTCAGGCGTGATGACGGGCGTGGTGCCGGAGGTCTGGATGCTCACGCGTTGACCTCCTCGCGGGTTGCCGGGGCCGGGGCAGCGGATGCGCCGGCGAGCGCCTCGCGGCGGCGTCGCTTGAGGCGCTTCATGACCTGGTTCGCGCCCCGCCCGAAGTGGTCGTGGAGCTCGTCGTACTCGGCGTAGAGCTCGTCGTACGCGGCGACCGCCTCGGGATTCGGCACGTACTTGGCTTGGGTCACGCGCCCCATGGCGGCGGCCGCGGCGCGCGCATCCGGGTACGCTCCTGCGGCGATCGCCGCGTGGATGGCGGAACCGAGCGCCGGACCCTGCGCGCTGTCGATCGTGGAGATCGGCAGGCCGAGGATGTCGCTGTAGGTCTGCATGAGGAACGCGTTCTTGAGCAGTCCGCCGGCCGCGATGAACTCCGTCACGGGAACCCCGGAGGCGTTGAACGTCTCGACGATCTTGCGCGTGCCGAAGGCCGTCGACTCGAGCAGCGCACGATAGACGTCCTCCGCCTTCGTCGCGAGCGTCGCACCGACGAGCAGGCCGGAGAGCTCGTGGTCGACGAGCACGGAGCGGTTGCCGCTATGCCAGTCGAGCGCGATGAGGCCGTGCGCCCCGACGGGCTGCGCTGCCGCGAGGTTGGTGAGGTGCTCGTGCACGGAGATGCCGAGTTCGGCCGCGGCCCGCTCGTAGCGGGCGGGCACCTGGTTCTCGACGTACCAGGCGAAGATGTCGCCGACGCCCGACTGGCCGGCCTCGTAGCCGTAGAGGCCCGCGACGATGCCGCCGTCCACGACCCCGCACATCCCCGGCACCTCGGCGAGGGTGCCGGAGCTCATGACGTGGCAGGTGGAGGTGCCCATGATGGCGACCATCTGGCCCGGCTCGGTCGCGGCCGCAGCAGGGGCGGTGACGTGCGCGTCGACGTTGCCGACCGCGACCGCGATGCCCTCTGGCAGTCCCGTCCACGCCGCGGCTTCCGCCGAGAGCGTGCCTGCTGCGTCGCCGAGCTGGCCGATCTCGTGGGCCAGCTTGGCCTCGGCGAAGTCGGCGAACTCGGGGTTGAGGGCGGCGAGGAACTCGCGGCTGGGGTACTCGCCGTCCTGCAGGATGCCCTTGTAGCCGGCGGTGCAGGCGTTGCGGACGTACGTGCCCGTGAGCTGCCAGACGATCCAGTCGGCCGCTTCCACCCAGTGGTCCATGGCGGCGTACACCTCGGGGTCCTCCTCGAGGAGCTGGAGGCCCTTCGCGAACTCCCATTCGCTCGAGATGAGGCCGCCGTACCGGGGCAGCCACTTCTCACCTCTCAGCTCGGCGAGGTCGTTGATGCGGTCGGCGTGCGGCTGCGCTGCATGGTGCTTCCAGAGCTTCACGTAGGCGTGGGGCCGCGTCTCGAAGCCGGCGACCTCGTTGAGCGGGGTGCCGTCGGCGAGCGTCGGCACCATGGTGCAGGCCGTGAAGTCGGTGCCGATGCCGATGACATCCGCCGCGTCGATGCCAGCATCTGCGATGGCAGCCGGCACGGCGACCTTGAGGACGTCGACGTAGTCGCTCGGCACCTGCAGCGCCCACTCGGGCGGGAGCTGCTCACCCGTCGCCGGGAGCCGCTCGTCGACCACGGCGTTCGGGTACGCCAGCTCGCCGACGCCGAGCTCGGCGCCGTCACGCACCCGGACGACGACCGCCCGGCCGGAGAGGGTGCCGTAGTCGACGCCGATGACGTAGCGATCCGCGGTGTCTGCCCTCGTGCGATCGGCGTCCTGCATGCGCGATTCCGAGTTCGTCGAATGACTCATCCTGGCGGTCTCCTTTGGCTCGACCGGATGTAATGTGATCGATCACACCATGCAGACGCCGTGAGCGCAAGCCCAGAGTTGTGGACGCGGTCCGGCTAGCTCTCGAGGGTCATCCGACGAGTCGACGCGCGGCTGATCAGCTTCGGCAGCACGTTCGGGATGCCCTCGTCGCCGTCGAGGAGTCGCGCGACGCACTGGGCCCCCGCGGCGGCGAAATGCTGCCGGACGGTCGTCAGCGGGGGCCAGAAGTGCGCGGCCTCCGGGATGTCGTCGAAGCCCACGACACTCAGGTCGTCCGGCACGGAGACGCCGGCATCGTGCGCCGCGTGGAGCACGCCGAGGGCGGTCTGGTCGTTCGCGCAGAACACGGCTGTCGCGTTCGACTCGAAGATCTGGGCCGCGGCCAGATAGCCAGCGCCGGGGGACCAGTCCCTGGCGTCGATGTGTCGCGCGTCCAGGCCCCGCGACTCCATCTCGAGACGGAAGCCCCGGAGGCGGGAGGTGGCGTCGATCCAATCGCTGGGGCCGGCGAGGTGCACCACGTTGATGTGCCCCAGGTCGAGCAGGTGGGCCGTCGCCACGCGGGCACCCTCGAGCTGATCCTGAGCAAGGTCGGCCCCTCCCTCGGTGGCCCATGCCTGCAGCGTCACGAACGGGATGCCCGACTTCATGCTGCTCAGCGCCTCGAGGAGGGGGGTCTGCGGCGCGACCGCGACGATGCCCTCGACGTTGAGGCTCGCCAGGTTCCCGAGGGCCTGCTCGATCGACGCGACATCGAAGCCGTCCGTCTGTTCGACGATCGTCGTGTAGCCCCGTGCGCGCGCGGCTTCCGTGATGGCGATGATGCTCGACGACGGGCCGTACTCGCCGTTCGCGGTCGAGAGGACCCCCAGTGTTCGGCTCCGCTTCGAGGAGAGTGCCCTCGCGGCGAGGTTCGGGCGGTAGTCGAGCTCGCCCATCGCATCCAGCACCTTCTGCCGAGTGGCCGGGCGGACGCTCGAATGGTCGTTGAGGACCCTCGAGACGGTCTGGTGGGAAACCCCGGCGGCACGCGCGACGTCGAACACGCTTGCGGCCCGCTTGGGCTTCATCGCATCCACAGGTCCGTTCGTCATTCCGCAATTATGCCCACAGCCAGCGAGTGGCGGTGCCCGAATAACGATTGAGATTGGCGGTTGCGCTCCCCGGATGTGATCGATAACATTTCGGCAGATGCGAGGAAGCATCCCACGGCGCAGCATCACGACGGCCCAGGCACGAGTGAACTGCTCTCAACGAGGAGAGACAAGCGTGAACAAGTCAACGATCAAGACCATCGCCGGGATCGCGATGGCAGGAGCACTCACTCTGAGCATGGCGGCCTGCTCCGGAGGTTCAGGTGACACGGCCGCAGGCAGCGACGGAGAGCTCATCACCGTCGGCTTCGTCGCCGTCGGACCAGAAGGCGGCTGGCGCACCGCGAACGAGCAGAACATCCAGGACTCGTTCTCCACCGAGAACGGCTTCGAGCTCAAGTACGCGCCCGCGACCAACGGGGACCAGAACTCGCAGATCACCGCATTCACCTCGTTCATCGACGAGGGCGTCGACGCCATCCTGCTCTCCGCCACCGAAGCCACCGGCTGGGAGAGCGTCCTCGAACGAGCCCAGGAAGCCGAGATCCCCGTCATCCTCCTGGACCGCGGCATCGAGCCGAACGACGAAGCCCTCTACACGAGCCACATCGCGCCTGACAACGTGGGGATCAGCTCAGCCGCAGCCGAGTGGGCGAACGGGCAGTTCGCAGACGGAGGCAACTACGTCGTGCTCGAAGGTCCCCCCGGACTCTCCGTCGTCAACGACCGCAACAAGGGGTGGGACGAGAGCATCGACTCGAAGCTGAAGAAGCTCGAGAGCCAGTCGGCGAACTGGTCGACTGAAGAGGCCAAGAGCGTCTTCGAGACGATCCTCAAGTCGAACAGCAACGACGTGCAGCTCGTCTTCGCGCAGAACGACGAGATGGGACTCGGCGCAGCCCTCGCCGTCGAGGAAGCTGGACTCAAGCCGGGCACCGACGTGAAGATCATCACGATCGACGGCACCAAGGCCGCCCTCGAAGCGCTCGCAGCTGGCCGCCTGTCCTTCGTCGCCGAATACAACCCGCTGTTCGGTGACGTCGCCGTCGACGTCGTGAAGTCCGCGGTCGCCGGCGAGAGCGTCGAGAAGAACATCGTCGTCGAGAGCGTGACCTTCGACTCGCCGGAGGCCGCGACCACCGCCCTCCCCGACCGCAAGTACTGACAGCGCTCGTGCCCCGGCGCGCCGCCGCTCTCTCGGCGGCGCACCGGGCGCACCCACCCCACACACTCGACGCCGGCCCACCGGCAGAACGCTAGGCGATCATGGCAGCGAACCAGCCAATCGTTGAGATGAGCGGCATCTCAATCGAGTTCCCCGGAGTGAAAGCACTCCAAGACGTGAACTTCCGCCTCTTCCCCGGCGAAGTGCACACCCTCATGGGCGAGAACGGCGCGGGGAAGTCCACCCTCATCAAGGCCCTCACCGGCGTCTACAAGATCGACGCAGGCGCCATCCTGATCGGCGACGAGGAGCGACAGCTCAGGGGCACGGCAGACGCCCAAGCCGCAGGCATCTCCACCGTCTACCAAGAGGTCAACCTCTGCGACAACCTCTCCATCGGGGAGAACGTGATGCTCGGGCACGAAGTGCGTGGGCCCCTCGGGATCAACTGGCGCAAGACGAACGCGGCAGCGCGCGACGCACTCGCGGCACTCGGACTCGACCACCTCGACCCGAAGCGCTCCCTCTCGAGCATCTCGCTCGCGATGCAGCAGCTCGTCGCGATCAGCCGAGCGATGGTCATCAGATCGAAGGTCCTCATCCTCGACGAGCCGACGTCGAGCCTCGACGCGCAGGAAGTGGATGGGCTCTTCGCCGTCATCCGCCAGCTTCGCGAGCAGGGGGTCGCGATCCTGTTCGTCTCCCACTTCCTCGACCAGGTGTACGCGATCAGCGACCGGCTGACCGTGCTCCGCAACGGCCAGTTCGTCGGCGAGTACGCCACCGCGGAGCTCAGCAGAAGCGATCTCATCTCGAAGATGATCGGCAAGGAGTTCTCGACCCTCGAGTCGCTGGGCGCCAACCGACGGGTCGACGCTCGCGGCAGCGATGATGTCCCCCTCTACCGCGCTCAGGGCATCGGCCGAAAAGGCTCCATCGATCCCGTCGACATCGAGGTCCACCGCGGAGAGGTCGTCGGCCTCGCCGGACTCCTCGGATCGGGGCGCACCGAGCTCGGGCGCCTGATCTACGGGGCAGACAAGCCAGACGCCGGAACGGCCCACCTGAACGGAGCGCCCGTCGAGGTGCATTCGCCCGCCGCCGCGCTCGGCAAGCACATCGCCTTCTCGACCGAGAACCGTCGAGACGAGGGCATCGTGGGCGACCTCACCGTTCGCGAGAACCTGATCCTCGCCGTCCAGGCCAGACGAGGCTGGGCCCGCCCCCTGTCCAGAAGAGAGCAGAACGAGCTCTGCGCCAAGTACCTGACCGAGCTCAACGTCCGCCCCGCCGACCCGGAGCGCGCCATCCGCAACCTCTCCGGAGGCAACCAGCAGAAGGTGCTCCTCGGGCGCTGGCTCGCCACGAAGCCCGAGCTGCTCATCCTGGACGAGCCGACCCGCGGCATCGACGTGGGAGCCAAGGCCGAGATCCAGGAGACCATCGCGCAGCTCGCCGAAGACGGCATGTCGGTCATCTTCATCTCGTCGGAGCTCGACGAGGTGGTCAGGCTCAGCGAGCGGATCGTCGTCCTCAAGGACCACAGGAAGATCGCGGAGATCGCCAACGGCCCCGACGTCACCGCGGACCTCATTGTCCAGACCATCGCCGCCGACGGAGTCGACGCGCAGCTGCCGGACACCCCGTCCACCCCACCCGCATCCACTGACGTCGAGGGAGCCCACGCATGAGCCAGACCACGGCCCCGCTCGGCACACCGACCACCGACAGCCCCGCCGAACCGCCCCGACGCCGACGAGACACCGACCACCCGGTGCGCGGCGCGCTCCGGCAGCCCTACATCTGGGCGGTCGTCGCACTCGTGCTGCTCATCATCATCAACCTGCTCAAGGACCCGGGCTACCTGGGCATCTCGGTCAACCAGGCGACCGGCGACCTCAACGGCAACATCATCGACATCCTCCGCGCAAGCGCACCCGTCATGATGATCGCCGTCGGCATGACCCTCGTGATCGCTACGCGCGGCATCGACCTGTCCGTCGGCTCCGTCATGGCCGTGGCGGGTGCCGTCTCGATGGAATTCATGGCGTCCGCGCAGAACTCCTTCGGCTCGGCACTGACCGCCATCGGCCTTGCGCTGCTCATCAGCGCGCTCCTCGGCACCGTCAACGGACTCCTCGTCTCCGTGGTCGGCCTGCAGCCCTTCATCACCACGCTCATCATGATGCTCGCCGGTCGCGGGCTCGCGAAGGTCATCACCGCCGGCCAGAACACGTCGGCGAGCAACGACTCGTTCCGCTGGATTGCCAACGGCACGATCGGCGGGTTCCCCGTGATCTTCCTGCTGGCCGTCGGCATCGTCGTCCTCGTCGCGCTGCTCGTGCGACGCACCGCGCTCGGCCTCATGATCGAGTCCATCGGCATCAACCCCAAGGCCTCCCGCATGGCGGGCATCCGCCCCATCGGGCTGCTCTTCTTCGTCTACATCTCGAGCGCGATCCTCGCTGGCGTCGCGGGCATCCTCAGCACCGCCACCGTCATGACGGTCGAAGTCGCCAAGACAGGATCGGCGTCGGAGATGGATGCGATCCTCGCCGTCGTCATCGGCGGCACGTCGCTCGCCGGGGGCAAGTTCTCGCTCACGGGCAGCGTCATCGGCGCCCTGCTCATCGCGACGCTGGACAAGACCGTCGTGTTCCTCTCCATCCCATCCTCAGCCACGCCCGCGTTCAAGGCGATCGTGATCGTCCTCGTCTGCCTCCTGCAGTCGCAGCGCGTCCGCGACTTCTTCAAACGGCGACGAGCCAAGACCCCCACCGGACCCGCGAGTTCCGCACCAGCCCAGAAGGCGGTTGCCGCATGACCACCATCGTCGAACAGACCAGCCAGGTCACCAGGCTCGCGAAGTTCAAGCCGAACCTCGACTCCCTCCCGACGCTCGCCGCAGTGGTCATCTTCGTCGGGATGCTCGCATACGGGGAACTCGCGTACGGCGGGATCCTGCAGTTCAGCACCCTCTCCAACCTCCTCATCAACAACGCCTACCTGATCGTCCTCGCCATCGGACTGACCTTCGTCATCCTGACGGGCGGCATCGACCTCTCCGTCGGCGCGGTCATCGCCGTCAGCAGCCTGATCGGGGTCATGCTCTCCAGCGCAGGTCTCCCCGCGATCCTCGTGATCGTGCTGATGATCGGCGTCGGCTCGCTCTTCGGCCTCGCCTCCGGAATCCTCATCCACTCCTTCCGAGTGCAGCCGTTCATCGCGACCCTCGCGATGATGTTCCTCGCCCGCGGGCTCGCCTCGATGCTCAGCACCGAGCCCCAGCGACTCGCGGACGACTCGCCCATCCGCGGGCTCTCCACCGAGATCAAGATCATCGACGGACCGAAGATCAACGACCTCGTCGTCACCCCCGCCGTCGTCATCGCGGTTCTCCTCGTCGGTGTCGCCTTCTTCATCCTGCACCGCACCCGCTTCGGGCGGACCGTCTACGCCATGGGAGGCTCGGAGCAGTCCGCGCTGCTCATGGGACTCCCCGTCGCTCGGACGAAGATCATGATCTACGTCATCAGCGGCACCCTCGCGGGCATCGCGGCAGTGCTCTACACCTCGAAGCTCGGGATCGCGCAGAACATCACGGGCGTCGGATGGGAACTCGACGCGATCGCGGCGGTCATCATCGGCGGCACGCTGCTGACCGGCGGCGGTGGGTTCGTGCTCGGCTCAGTGGTCGGCGCACTCGTGCTGGGTCTCATGAACGTCCTCATCACACGCGACGGCAGTATCCCTCCCGAGGCGACGACGATCATCACCGGCGGCATCCTGCTCGTGTTCGTGCTGCTGCAGCGGGCCGTCACCTCCCGGAAGCGACGAACGCAATAGCGGCGGGCGCTGTGCCTGGCGAGCCTCCCTGTGCGAGCCTAAACTCAGCCCATGACCGGCATCACCGCACGGGGAGCGCGCGTCTGCGCGGCGGTCCTCGCGGCGGCTGCGCTCGCGTCGCTGAGCGCCTGCTCGGCGAGCCCGGCCCTCACGATCGGGGCGGATGCGCCTCCCACGGTCACCGAGACCCCATCAGTCGCCGCACCTCCGGCGGCGAGCGGCGAGCAGTTCACGCCCGTCGTCGTCTCCGCCCTCGCTGCGCCCATCCCCGTGCTCGGCACTGATGAGCGCATCCACCTCGCCTACGAGCTGCAGCTCACCAACGGGTCGCCGTCGAAGGTGAAGATCCAGGCGGTCGAGGCGAGCAGCGGCGGAACGGTGCTGCAGGAGCTCGAGGGCGACGACCTCGACGACGTGATGCGCGTCGCCGGTGCCACCGATGGTGGAGGGCTCGAGCTCGGGCCTGGGCAGAACGCGACGGTGTGGATGGACGCGACCGTCGCGTCCGACACCGACGTGCCCGACCTCATCGACCACACCGTCACCGTCGAGATGCCCAAGGCGCAACCGCCGCTGTACGAGAAGACCATCGCCGAGACCACTCAGGCCGTCGCCGTCGACAGACGCGAGGTCGCCGTCATCGGCCCGCCCCTCACCGGCAGCGGATGGCTCGACGCCAACGGCTGCTGCGGCCTCACCGCCCACCGCGGCGCCGTCAGCCCCATCAACGGCGCCTACTGGGCGCCGGAACGCTGGGCCATCGACTACGTCAAGCTCACCCCCACCATGCGGCTCTACGAAGACTCTCGCGACAACGCGCGCAGCTACCCCGGCTTCGGCGAGAACGTCATCGCCGTCGCCGACGGCCCCATCGTCGCCATCACGAGCGACCGCCCCGAGCAGGATGCAGGCACAGCCCCCGGCCCGACCCTCACCCTCGATGAATACGGCGGCAACTACGTCGTGCAGGACATCGGCGGCGGCAACTACGCGTTCTACGCCCACCTCAAGACCGGCAACCCCTTCGAGCTCCGGGTCGGTCAGCAGCTCGCCCGCGGCGACCGCCTCGGGCTGCTCGGCAACAGCGGGAACAGCGACGCCCCGCACCTCCACTTCCATGTCATGGACTCCCCGAACCCCCTCGCCTCCAACGGACTGCCGTTCGTCTTCGACACGTTCACGCTCGACGGCCAGGTCACCTCGCAGGCCGCGCTCGACGCCGGCGAACAGGGCAAGGCCTACAAGGTCGACAAGGCAAACGCCGGAGCGCGCACCAACCAGGTGCCGCTCACCGGCGACCTCATGACCTACCCCGCCGCGTAGCCCCACCCCGCCGCCGCTCCTCCTGCCCCGGGGATCGCTGCCCGGCGTTTCGCCCTCCGGAGCCTCGCGTCGAGGGGGCTTTGTCGGGCCGTGATGGGCTCCGATTCGCCCGGACTTCTGCGAGGGCGGCGACTCGCGGGGGCTCTCAGGATGCGGGGCGTACGGTCGTGGCGTGAGCGTGCATATCCGCAGCATCGGCACTGCCGTCCCCCCGACCGAGCTGCCCCAGACGAAGGCCCGTGACCTCTTCGCGGCCCAGCCCGGCATCAACCGCCTCGGCGCGCGCCTCATCGGCGCGGCCTTCGACGGCTCCGCGATCGAGACGAGGCACACGGTCGTGGATGCGCTCGCCGGCGGCACCGACTCGGCGCTCGTCGCCGAAGGCCTGGTGCTGGACGCCTCCACCGGCGCCCGCAATGCGGTCTACGCCGAGCGCGTGCCCGAGCTGCTGCTCGGCGCCGCCCGTGCCGCGCTCGAGGGCAGCGGCCTCGAGACCGGCGACATCACGCACGTCGTCACCGTCTCCTGCACGGGCTTCTACGCGCCCGGCCCCGACTACGAGCTCGTGCGCGGCCTCGGCCTGTCGCCCCGCGTGCAGCGCTTCCACCTCGGTTTCATGGGCTGCTACGGCGCCTTCCCGGCGCTACGTGCAGCGGATGCCTTCGCCAGGGCCGACCCGAACGCGGTCGTGCTCATCGTGTGCGTCGAGCTGTGCACCATCCACTTGACGAGCTCGAACGACCCGGAGCAGATCGTCGCCACCTCGGTCTTCGCCGACGGGGCCGCGGCAGCCCTCGTGACGGCACGCCCCGCCCCGGCCGGCACGCGCATCCTGACCATCGACGCCCTCGCGAGCACCATCACCGACGAGGGCGAGTCGGAGATGGCGTGGACCATCGGCGACAGCGGGTTCCGGATGCGCCTCTCGGGGTATGTGCCGAGCATCATCGGGGCGTCGATCGAAGACGTCGTCGCTCCGCTGCTCGCGCCGACCGTGCCCGCCGAGACCCCGCTGTGGGCGATCCACCCGGGTGGGCGGAGCATCCTCGACAAGGTCGAGCAGGCCCTCGGCCTCACCGAGGAGCAGCTCGCGCCGTCGCGAGGCGTGCTGCGCGACTACGGCAACATGTCGAGCGCGACGGTGCTGTTCATCCTCGAACGGCTGCTCAGCGAGAACGCCAACGATTCGAGGAACAGCCCAAGCGTCGGCGAGTCGAGCATCGACGGGCCGGGCGCTGACGGCCCAGGCGTCGGCGACCCGAGCGTCCGCGATGCGACTATCGAGAACCCCAGCGACCGCGGGGAGGCGCTCTGCGCGATGGCGTTCGGTCCCGGCCTCACGGTCGAGGTCGGACGATTCACGCGGACGCGCGCGTGAGCGCACTCCGCGCGGTCGCCTCGGCGCTCGCCCTCCCGCGCGATACGACGTCGCTCGAGCTCATGGACGACCCCGATTGCGACCGCGATCGCCTCTTCGCGACGTACCGGCAGTTCCGCGCCGTCAACGCGCTCGTCGCGGGCTGGCGGCGCGTGTACCTGCGCGACGTGCGGCCCGTGCTCGACCGGACGCGCGCATCCAGACTGCTGGACATCGGCTTCGGGGGCGGCGACATCCCACTGGCACTCGCCCGGTGGGCCGCGCACGACGGGCTGCGCCTCGAGGTGACCGCCATCGACCCCGACGAGCGTGCGCACGAGTTCGTCGAGACGCGCGGCCTCACGGCGAGCGGCGTCGGCTTCCGGGCGGCCTCGAGCAGCGAGCTCGTCGCCGCGGGGGAGTCCTACGACATCGTCACGTCCAACCACCTCCTGCACCACCTCGACGCGGATGCGCTCACCGGCCTCCTCACCGACAGTGCGGCCCTCGCCCCGCTCACCCTGCACAGCGACATCGAGCGCGGACGCCTCGCGCTCGCCGCGTTCGGCGTCGCGACGAAGCCCCTCGACCGCGGGTCGTTCGTGCACTTCGACGGGACGCTCTCCATCCGTCGCAGCTACACGGCGACCGAGCTTCGAGCGCTCGCGCCGCAGGGATGGACGGTGCGGCGCGAGTTCCCCTACCGCCTGCTGCTGATCCGAGACCAGACGCTCACGCCGCAGGGCTCGCCTCAGCCCGCCGGTGTACCGTCGGCGACGTGAACGTGCCCCCGCTGCTGGTCGCCGCGACGACCAGCTACGCCGCGAACTGCGCCCTGGGCGTGAGCGTCGCGACGGGTGTCGTGCGCACCGGCCGCTGGCATTGGATCCACCACGCCCTCTACATCTGCACGTCGGCGCTCACGCTCGCCGCCGGTGTGACGCTGCTCACGAGCGGCGACGAGCACCGCCGCCGCGCGGGCACGCTGCTGCTGCCGACCGCGCTCCCGCTCGCCGCGATCCCGTACGCAGGCACCCACTCCCGACGGCACCCCGCCATCGCGCTCGCGGCCGCACCCTTCTACGCGCTCGCGATGCGAGCATCCGCCCGCCCGGCATCCGCCCGCCGCTGAGAAGCCCAGCCCTGCCGGGTTGCCGCCCGGCCCCACCGCTGCCGCGTTGCCGCCCTGCCCTTCTGCCCTGCCGCCCTGCCCGCCAGCGCCCCGACCGGTCAATCGCTGCCAGTCGAATTGCCTTCCAGGATGAGTGCTGGATGGGTATTCGACTGGCAGCGATCTTGCGGGCGCGGGCGCGGGCTCAGGCGCGGGTGACTGCGATGTAGATGGGGCCGCCAGACCGCGCGGCGGCACATCTGGCGCCGAAGCGCCTCAGCCTTCGCCGTTGTAGTACGGCCACGGGTTGATGCGGCGGTCGCCGCGGCGGTCCGGTCCGGTGAGCGTCACCTCGCCGGTCGCTGCCCACTCGACGCCGCGCGGGAACATGCGGATGAACTCGATGCGGCGGAACGTGTCGATGTCGTGCCCGATCGTGATCGTGAACGAGCGGCCAGTGCCGTACTCTTTGATCCAGGCGAGGGGCTGGTCGGTGTTGATTCCGGGCAGCGCGGCGATGCCCTCGGGCGGGATCGCGACGGGGTAGTGCGGCATGGGCCACATGGGCGCCTTCTCGTAGGACTCGAGGTCGTCGAAGGTCGTGAGGAGCACCTGCGCGCCCTCGTACAGCTCGACGCCGACGAGGATGTCGTCGCCCGTGACCGTCCAGGTGTCGTTGATGCCGTCGGTGATGGCGTGGCGGGGTTCGGTCGTGCGCAGCTGCGCCTCACCCCAGGGGCGGGGACGGATGCCCGTTGGCACGCTGAGCTTCGAGCCGCGCATGACGTTGTACTCCTCCGGGTACCCCCAGTCGTCTTCCTGCACGGCCGAGCCGTGGAACCAGACGATGCCCTTGCCGTCGTCGTGCACGAACTTCAGAATCGCCGCATCCGTCTCGGGACCGAACCCGGTGCCTTGGTCGTGGTAGCCGTCGCGACCTTCGAAGACGATGAGCAGCACGTCGTACTTGTCGATGATCTCGGAGGTGAGACCGCGGGGGTCCTCGGTGACGCGCACCTTGAACCGAGCCGTGGCTTCGAGGAGCGTCGTCAGCCATTGGTTGTGCTGGCGGAAGCTGCGGAACTCGTTGTCATGCTCGGACGTCATGTGTCCCGAGAGGATGAGCACGTTGAGGGGCTTGGTCACTGGTTCTCCTTTGAGCCGGGTGGTCAGTCCAGGCTTCCAGCCTTCTGTCGAAATCGCACATAAGGAGTTCGGATCACCGGCATCAGGCTGAGGGGCTGGACTTTCGGCCCCCGAGGTCCACCCGCAGGCTCGGGCATACGTTTCAGGCGGATGCGCCAGACTCAGCGCATGGAATTCCTCGACGTCCTGCGGCGCCGCAAGACCACCAACGGCCCGTTCCTCCCAGACCCCGTCAGCGAGGAGCATCAGCGCCTCCTCATGGAGGTCGCCGGCCGTGCCCCATCGCAGCTCAACAGCCAGCCGTGGCGGTTCGTGGTCGTCGAGGCGCGCGAGACGATCGAGGAGATCGCCAGCATCAGCGGCGAGAGCATGACGACGGCCATGAGCAACGGCACGTTCTTCGAGCGGTACAAGCCGTACTTCCGCTTCAGCAAGCAGGAGATGGAGGAGCGGCGAGACGGGATGCTGTTCGACAAGCTCCCCGCGCCCCTCCGGCCCTTCACGAGCCAGGTGTTCACGAAGCGCGGGCAGTTCCTCATGAACTCGCTGCGCGTCCCCAACACGCTCGGCGAGGAGAACCGCAAGCTCGTCGCCGGCTCACCGCTGCTGCTCGGCGTGATGCTCGACCGCGCCGAGTATCGGCCGGGGGAGTTGTCCTCGTTCTACTCGGTCTTCAGCATGGGGGCGGCCATGGAGAACATCTGGCTCACCACGGGTGAGATCGGGATGGGCATCCAGTTCGTGTCGTTCCCCATGGAGGTGCCGGGGCAGTGGGACAAGATCGTCGACCTCCTCAAGGTGCCGGACGAGTTCGAGCTCATGGCCGTGTACCGCCTCGGCTACCTCCCCAAGGAGCAGCGCCGCCCCGCCATCGACTGGTCGTCGCACCAGCGCAAGCTGCCCTCGCAGTACGTGTTCCGCGACACGTGCGAGACGCCGCAGCAAGGGTGGGACGAGGCCGAGCCGACGACGTAGCCTTTGCGCCGACTCTCGGGATGGAAAAGTCACTTCGTGCTGGAGAACTTCCCCGAACGAAGTGACTTTTCCATCCCGAGAATTTGGATGAGCGGATGAGCGGGTCAGGCGGCGGTGGAGTTCGCGAGGGCTGTCCGCGCCACCTCTCCCGCGAGCACGAGCTCGGCGACGGCTTCCATCTCGGGGCTCAGGAAACGGTCGGGACCGGCCCCCTCGGAGACGGCGGAGACGAGGCTCAGGACGGCGCCGGTGGCCCGGCCTGGCTCGAGCGGAGCGCGGAGCTGGAGCGCGCGGGATCCTGTGAGCACCTCGATGGCGAGCACCCGCCCGAGCCCGTCGACGGCGCGGCGCAGCTTGCGCGCTGCAGCCCAGCCCATCGAGACGTGGTCCTCCTGCATGGCCGATGACGGGATCGAGTCGACGGACGCGGGCACCGCGAGCCGCTTGAGCTCCGAGACGATGCCCGCGGCCGCGTACTGCGCGATCATCAGACCCGAGTCGACGCCGACCTCGTGCGCGAGGAACGGCGGGAGCCCACGGTTGCGGGACGGGTCGAGGGCGCGGTCGGTGCGGCGCTCGGAGATGCTGGCCACGTCGGCGACCGCGATGGCCAGGAAGTCGAGGACGTAGGCCACGGGTGCCCCGTGGAAGTTCCCGTTCGACGCGACCCGACCATCCAGCGTCACGACCGGGTTGTCGACGGCCGATGCGAGCTCCCGCTCGGCGATCATCGCCGCGTGCGCCAGCGTGTCGCGGGCGGCCCCGTGCACCTGGGGCGAGCAGCGCAGCGAGTAGGCGTCCTGCACGCGGCCGTCCTCGGGCCCGCGGTGGCTGGCGACGATGGGGGATCCGGCGAGGAATCGGCGCAGGTTCGCGGCGGACTCGCCCTGGCCAAGCTGCGGGCGCAGCGCCTGCAGGTCGGCGGCGAAGACGGCATCGGTCGCGAACTGGCTCTCCACCGACATCGCGGCGGCCAGGTCGGCCGTCGTGAGCAGCATCCGGATGTCGTGGATCGCGAGCAGCAGCATCCCGAGCATCCCGTCTGTGCCGTTGATGAGCGCGAGGCCCTCCTTCTCGCGCAGGACAAGCGGCTCGATGCCGGCGGCCACGAGTGCCGCACCCGCATCCACTTCGGTGCCGCTCGCGTCGCGGACGGTGCCCTCGCCGGTCGCGGCGAGGGCCAGGTGCGAGAGCGGGGCGAGGTCACCCGAGCAGCCGAGCGAGCCGTACTCGCGCACGATCGGGGTGATGCCCGCGTTGAGCATGGCGGCATACGTCTCGACGACCACGGGCCGCACGCCGGTTCGCCCCGTCGCGAGGGTCTGCAGGCGCAGCAGCTGCAGCGCTCTGACCACCTCACGTTCAACCTCCGGCCCGGTACCAGCCGCGTGCGAGCGGACGAGGCTCGCCTGCAGTTGCACGCGCCGCTCGGGTGCGATGAACTTCGTCGCGAGCGCGCCGAAGCCCGTCGAGATGCCGTAGTGCGGGTTCGGGTCGTCGGCGAGGCGTTCGATGAGGTCGCGGGTGCGCGCCACCTCGGCGAGCGCGGCCGGTGCGACGTCGACGCGCGCGCCGTGCCTCGCGACAGCGACGACCTCCGAGGGCTCGAGCGGGCGAAGGCCGAGAGTGACGGGCGCGAGCGGCGCTGCCTGTCCCGAGCCGGGCCCGGCGGAGCTGGACGAGGGGTGGCCGGCGGCGGATGCGGGTGTGCTCATGAGCTCGATTCCACCCCACCCGTTGCGCATCGTCAGCGCGGGGAGGACACTCAGTGTCTGTGATCTCAGACAGAGTGTCCGCGCTGGTCGGCCAGCTCGCGCGTACGCTGCCGACGGTCAACCCGGTGTCCAACATGAGTGCTTATCCGGCGCCTTCTTGGCTCATCCGGTGTTCCGGGCCGTCTTTTGCACTCATGTTGGTCACGGCTGCCCGGGAGTCGTTCGCCGTGGGCGCGATGGGCTCGGCAGACGCGACGGGCCTGGTGGCTGCGACAGGCGCGACGGGCGCAGCGGAGTCGCCTGCGCGCCTGTCCAACTTGAGTGCAATATCTGCCGTCCGGGGGCTCTTGGCGCGTCCCGGGCAGTTTTTCGCACTGATGTTGGTCACGCACGCGGCCAGGTCGAGGTCGCTCGAGGGCATTGCCGAGATGAGCCCGTGACGGCAGCCGGCGGCAAGGCTGCCGGTCGCGCCCAGGTGCCGGCGGCCGACCAGACGCTCGCGATCCTCAGCTTCCTGAGTCGCCAGCGGGGGCCGGTTGCGGCGAGCACGATCGCGACGCAGCTCGGCATCCCGCGCTCGAGCGTCTACCACCTGCTGACGACGCTGCTCGAGCACCGCTTCGTCGTGCATCTGCGCGGCGAGCGTCGCTGGGGTCTCGGCACGGCCGCGTTCGAGTTGGCTGGCGGATACGCACGGCAGGAGCCGCTCGCGCGGGTCGGCCACCAGGTGGTCGCCGACCTCGTCGACCAGGTGGGGGAGAGCGCGCACCTCGCGGTGATGAGCGGCCGGGATGTGCTCTACATCGTCGACGAGCGCGCCCCACGTCGGCCGGTTCTGGTCGCCGACGTGGGGGTGCGTCTGCCGGCGCACCTCACCGCGTCCGGTCGTGCGATGCTCGCGGCCCTGCCGCAGAAGCAGGTGCGTGCGCTGTTCCCGGATGCGTCTTCGTTCGCGGATCGCACGGGTCGCGGCCCGAGGACTCCGCGCGAGCTACGGGCGGTGCTCGACGGGGTCCTCAGCGGGTCGCTGGCGTCGGAGAACGGCGAGGTGTCGGTGGGGATGCGCTCGGTGGGGATGCCAGTGCTCGACCACACTGGGTGGCCGGCGGCTGCGATCGCGGTCACCTGGTCGGAGGATCGCCCTCAGGATGAGCCGCGCCTGCGGCTGCTCCTCGAGAGGTCCGCGGCCGAGATCACCCGCCGCATCTTCGGCGGGTAGCCCGGCCGCGAGGACTCAGGTGAGGTGCGGCGGGTTGCTCGTGTCCGGCTCGTAGTCCTTGGTCCCGAGCGGGTGCCGTCGGCGCTGTCGCGCGCTCTTGATGATCGTGATCAGGCCGTAGCCGCCGGCGAATCCGCCGACCCAGGTGAGGGCGTGCAGGTAGGCGGGTCCGCCCATGAGGTCTGCGATGACGGCGATCACGCCGAGCGCGAGTCCCGCGATGAGGTATCCGAGGGCGAGAACTTCTTGTCGTGTCATGTGCATCTCTTCAGGCCAGGGAAGCGAATGGGGGGTCACGGCGACCGGGTCGACCGCGTCAGTTTCCAGTGAATATACCTCCTGCGCCGGGCCCCGACGGAGTATGAGCGCGCTGAGCGGTCGGGGTGTGAGGATGGGGCGATGACACGCATCCTCATCACCGGTTCCACCGACGGCCTCGGATACGCGACTGCGGAGTCGCTCCTCGATCAGGGGCACGAGGTCATCGTGCACGCGCGGAGCGCGGCTCGGGCGGAGGCCGTGTCGGCGCTCATCGACCGCGGCGCGGACCTGGTGATCGCCGACCTCGCCGACCGCGGGGCAGTGCTCGACGCGATGGACGAACTCAACGATGGGCGGGCCATTGACGCGGTCATCCACAACGCCGGTGTGCTGACGGGGCCGAGCCTGCTGCCTGTCAACGTGGTCGCGCCGTATCTCTGCACGGCTCTCCTGACGACTCCGAGCTGGCATGTCTACCTCAGCAGCAGCATGCACCGAGACGGCAAGGCACAGCTGGCGGGGCTCGACTGGTCGGGCGGTTCCGTGACGGCGAGCTATTCCGATACGAAGCTGCTCGTCGCGGCCTTCTCGGTGGGCGTCGCCGAGCTGTGGGCTCCGCGCGTGCTCGCCAACTCCGTCGACCCGGGCTGGGTGGCGACGAAGATGGGCGGGTCAGGGGCGCCAGATGACTTCGATCTCGGCCATGAGACGCAGGAGCGTCTGGCGGTCGACCCGAGTCTGCAGGTCACGGGCGGCTACTGGCACCACGGCGCCGAGCAGCAGCCGGCGGTCGGTGTGCGTGACGCGGACTTCCGGGCGCGCCTCATCGCGGAGCTGGCCGAGGCCACCGGGGTCGCCCTGCCGAAGCGCTGACGCACGCACGCACGCATGAGTGCTCGCACTGACGCGGGCCCGCGCATCCGGAACCAGGAAAGGAGGAACCTGGTGGATGCGGGGGCCCGCGCGGATCGTGCGAGTGCCGTGCTCAGCTCGCCGGTGGAGCAGCCCACGAGCTGAGCACTGCCCGGAGCGGAGTGACCTAGCCGCGGCCCTGCACTGCGTAGGGGTTGAGGATGGCCTCTTCGGTTCCGGGGAGGATGCCCTCCTCGGTCGCGGTGGGGCGTCCGGCGTCCGGCGGGAACGACTCGGTCATCGAGATCGGCATGGCGCCGTTGCGGTAGAGGTTGTTGGAGCCGGTGGAGGGCTTCCAGTCGTTGGGCTCCCAGTCGGGCACGTAGTTGCGGTAGCCGCCCGTGTTGACCTCGATGCGCATGCCGCTGGGGTCGCGGAGGTAGAGGAAGCTCTGCTCGCCGATGCCGTGGATGGAGGGGCCGTACTCGATGGGGATGTTGTTCTCCATGAGCACGTCGGCTCCCTGGAGGAGCTCCTCGCGGGTGTCGACCCAGTACGCGTAGTGGTTGATGCGGCCGGGGCGCGACGAGCTGTCGAGGACGACGCCGAGGTCGTGCGACTTCTCGTTGGTGGTGAGGACGGAGAAGACCGTGACGGGGTGGTCGTCGAGCACCGTGTAGGCCATGATGCGGAAGCCGAGGACCTCGTTGTACCACTTCGCGAAGCCGCGAACGTCGGAGGCGGCGACGGTGACGTGGTCGAGCTGGCGGGGGCCGACGGCGTGCTTCGAGCGCTTCTCGGGGCGGTCGGGGAAGACGGAGGCGTGCTCGGCGTCCGCCTGGTACTTCTCAACGTCCCAGTAGAGCTCCATCGTGTGACCGTACGGCCCGGTGAAGGTGTACGACTTGCCGTGGCCGACGCTGCGGTCTGCCCATTCGCCGTGCACGCCGGCGGCTTCGATGCGCTTGGCCGCCTCGTCGAGTGCCTCGGCGCTGGAGGTGCGCCAGCCCATGACGTTGAGGGCGGCCTCTGGGCCTTCGGCGATGACGAGGCTGTACGTGTAGTAGTCGCCCCACGAGCGGAGGTAGACCTTGCCGTCTTCGCGTGCGACGACGCGCAGGCCGAATTCGTTCTCGTAGAACGTGACCGAGGCTTCGACGTCTGGCGTCGCGATCTCGATGTGCGAGAGGTGGGAGAGCAGTTTGATCATCGTCGATCCTTTTCGTCTGGTGCGGTGCGTCTGTGGCGGTTCTCGGCCGCGGCTTGCATGTGCCGTCTCGGGCACAACACCACTTTCGTCCGGAACCCACATATCAGGGAAGCTGAAGTTCATGATGGCGAGCATCATCGATGTGGATGGTCCGCTCGCGGCTACCATTGCGGCATGTCCGGTGGCGGTGGTGATGAGCGCAGTGTGGCGCAGAAGCTGTTCGCGATCGTCGACGCGTTCGCGGCTCGTGAGGAGCTGACGCTCACGCAGGTCGCGGCGGCGGCGAACCTTCCGGTGTCGACGGCGCACCGCATGCTCGCGTCCTGGACCGAGTGGGGTGGGCTCGAGCGTACGGAGTCGGGCACCTACCGGGTCGGCATCAAGCTGTGGCGCCTCGGGGCGCGGCGGACGACGGTCGAGCGCTTGCGCGCCATCGCGCGGCCGTATCTCGAGGATCTCCTGGAGGCAACGGAGGAGAACGTGCACATCGCGGTGCGGGACGGCCTCGGCGCGGTCTACCTCGAGCGCATCTCGAGCCCGAATGCGGTGCGGGTCATCTCGGATGTCGGCACGCGGCTGCCCCTGCACGCGACTGGTGTCGGGCTGGTGCTGCTCGCGCATTCGCCCATCGAGGTCTTCGACGAGGTCGTCGCGTCGAAGCCGCGGCAGTACCTGCCGAACACGATCACCGAGGAGAAGGCACTTCGGCGCCGGCTCGCGGAGATCCGGGCGACGGGCCTCTCCAGGTCGGTCGAGGAGATGACGCCCGGTGCGTTCTCGATGGCCGCTCCGGTGGTGGATGCGCACGGCGAGGTCGTGGCGGCGGTGTCGATCATCGCGCACGTCGAGCGCCTCGCCGAGCCGCAGTTCGCACTCGGGGTGCGGATGGCGGCGCGTGGGATCTCGGGTGCGCTCGGGCGTTAGGGACAGCCCCCCGACGGGAGCTTTGTGGTGCACATGCTGAGGCGCGACGGGGCGTGCACCACAAAGCAGACCGGGAGTCAGAACGCCGTCAAGACGTTCTTGAGATGCTCGACACGAGGCGGTTCGGCGAGGTGTTCGCCCACGAGGGCTCGCCATTCCTGGAATTCGGGAGACTCCCGGAAGATGACCATGTGGTGGTCGACGGACTCCCATCGCACGATGAGCCGGTACTCGGTGGCGTCCTCTGCGACAGACTCGAGCGCGAAGGTGCGCGCACCGGCAGTTCGCTGGAACAAGGGGGCTGCTCTTGCGACGGCGCGCTCGAACGCCGCCTGGTGTCCGTCATGGACTCTCAAGGTCGCGACTTCGGTGACAGAGTCGAGACCGGAGGGGCCAGCGCTGTCGGCCGATTCCCCGTCGATTCGCCCGTGCTCACCGCTGTCGATGAGCGTGCGTGTGGAATCGATCGATCCGTAGGTCCAGAGGATTCTCATGGGCTCGGTGGCCGAGATGTTCTCGAAGTGGTGGGGAATGTTCGCGGGCACGAAGGTGGTGTCAAAGGTGTTGAGCTCCGAGCGTTCACCGTCGATGTCGACGATGGCGCGGCCTTCGATGACCATGACGGATTCGGCGACGTTGTGGGTGTGGTGGCCGATCTGGGCGCCGGGGTCGAAGATCGTCATGCCGTTGAGGTAGGAAGTCGCGCCTCGGCCGTAGGTGACGAGGGGGATGGTGCGTGCACCACCGCCGCGATTCTTTGAGGGCAGCTCTTCCGGTCGAAAGACATGGGGCTGGTAGGAGCTGATGGGGCTCATTCGCTGACCGGTCCGATCCAGATCGTCTTGACGTTCACGAACTCGCGGATGCCGTATCCGGAGAGCTCGCGCCCGTAGCCGGATCGCTTGATGCCGCCGAAGGGCAGGCGCGGGTCGGAGGCGACCTGGCCGTTGATGAACACGGCTCCCGAGTCAACTCGTCGTGCGGTGGCTCGAGCAGCGTCGACGTCGCGAGAGAAGATCGTCGCCCCGAGCCCGTATTCACTGGAGTTTGCGAGCTCGACGGCCTCATCGATGTTGGCGACGCGAGTGACGGAAGCGACGGGGCCGAAGGTCTCTTCGTCGAACGCGGCGCTGCCCGGCTTGACGTGGTCGAGGATCGTTGGCGGGTAGAAGTAGCCAGGGCCGTCCGGGATCGCGCCTCCGATGAGCGCCGTCGCCCCGGACTCGAGCGTGCGCTCGACCTGCTCGTGCAGAGCGTCTCGGAGGTTGCCACGTGCCATGGGGCCGATCTGCGTTTCCTCGCGGCGAGGGTCTCCAACGACCAGAGCAGCAGCTTTCTCGGTGAAGAGTCTCACGAACTCGTCCGCGATGCTCTCGTCCACGAGGAAGCGCTTCGCGTTGACGCAGGACTGCCCGGTGGTGTTGAAGCGGGAGCTGACGGCAACAGTGGATGCGGCCTCGAGGTCTGCATCTGCTGCCACGATGAAGGGGTCGGAGCCGCCAAGCTCGAGGACCTGCTTCTTGAGGACGCTGCCCGCCTGCGCGGCGACGAGTGCGCCGACTTCGGTAGAGCCGGTGAGGGTGACCGCGGCGATGCGCTCGTCCTCGATGATGCCCTTGACCTCGGACGCGTTGATGATGAGCGTCGAGAAGAGTCCGGCTGGGGTGCCGGCCTCGTCCATGATCTTCTGGATGACGAGAGCACTGCCGGGGACGTTGTTGGCGTGCTTGAGGATCGCGCCGTTGCCAGCAGCGAGGGCGGGCGCTGCGAAGCGGAAGAACTGCCAGAACGGGTAGTTCCAGGGCATGATCGCCAGGACCACGCCGAGCGGATCGAACTCCACGCCGGAGGTTGTGGCGTTCGACTCGATCTCCTCGAATGCAAGGTACGACGCCGCGTGCTCGGCGTAGTAGTCGAGGGTCTTGGCGGACTTGAGGATCTCGCCGCGCGCCTCAGCGATGGGCTTTCCCATCTCATCGGTGATGAGTGCCGCGTATTCGTCGACACCGCTGCGAAGTGTCGCGGCGATGCGAGTGAGCAGCTGCGTGCGCTCTTCGAGGGGTGTCGTCCGCCAGGTCCGCTGCGCGGTGACCGCTGCGGTTAGAGCGCGGTCAACGTCCTCAGGGGTGTGCAGCGGGTAGTCGGCAATGTTCTGGCCGGTCGTCGGGTTGATAGCGGTAGGCATTGTTCTCTTCCGTTCTTCTTTGAAGTGAGTTAGCTGCGGTGGGGGAGCGCGATGCGCGCTTCGCTCGCGAGTTCCGCCAGGTCGTCCCAGGTGTTCGCGGGGAGGATGATGCCGCCAGCAGCGGCGTTCGCTACTGCCGATTCGTCCTCGATCTCGCCGGGGTAGTAGATGCGTTCATGCCCCTGCGCGAGCGGGGTGTCGTGGACCTCGTCGATCATCTGCTGAACCCTGGATTGGAACTCGTCCGGGGAGCCCAGGGTTGCGACGTCGATGGCGAGGAAGAGGTGCCCAGCCCCGGAGGGCTTGTCCGCCTCGTACGGCCCGTGGACGCTCCGGCCAACTTTGCTCCCCGTGAGCGCGCCGGAAAGCACGTCCATCAAGAAGCTGATGGCGTATCCCTTGTGGCCAGCCATAGGCAAGATCACGCCGTGTACGGCTTCGCCAGCGTCAGTGGTCGGAGCACCGTCCGGCGTGAGCGCCCAAGTGGAGGGAATCGGCTCTTCCCGCTGGCGGGCAAGGTAGATCTTCCCGCGCGCCACGGCGGTGTTCGCGATATCGAGCGAGATCACACCGTCGCCATTCGGTGCCGCGATCGACCATGGGTTGGTGCCCACACGCTTCTCGCGGCCACCCCACGGCGCCATCGCCGGGGACGCATTGGTGGTCAGGATGGAGACGCAACCGTCGTGCGCCGCGCGGCGGGTGAAGTACATGGCCGTCCCGAAGTGGTTCGAATTGCGAACGCCGACGGCGCCGATGCCATGCACGCGAGCCCGAGTCACGGCCTCCTTGCGTGCACGCTCAGTCAGGACCTGTCCAACTCCATCGTGCCCATCGATCAGGAGGAGACTGCCCGTGTCCACGAGCGTCGTGGGGGTTGCGGAGGCCTGCATCGCTCCGGTTCTCAGGCGAGCCACGTACCAGGGAAGGCGCAGCAGCCCATGCGACTGATGCCCCCACATATCGGCCTGCACCAAGCTGTCCGCGACCAGATCAGCGTCGGCTTCCTTCAAGTGGTGGAACTGGAGCACACTCGACGCGAAAACACGCCACACCGCGGCTTCAACGCGAACTCCCTGGGGGCTTATCGTCTGCATTCTTCGACCTCTCGGAACCAGCACCATCGTTGGTGCATGAGTTAGGGTACACCTTCAGGTATACCTAGCAAGAGGGAGAGTACATGTTCAGCGTCTGGGTCACGGTTGAAGTGCAGGAACAACACGTCAGCGAATTCCTGGCAGCGATCAGGGAGAACGCGGAGGCCTCCGTGCGCGACGAGGTCGGCTGCCTGAGTTTCGATGTCATCGAGATCGACCGAGAGGCTCGTCAGTACGGGTTCTACGAGATCTACCGCGACGAGGTCGCCTTCACCCTCGAGCACCGTCGTGCGGCGCACTATGCGACCTGGAAGGATGTGGCGGCTCGAGCCCTCGTCCCCGGCTCGCAGGTCATCACGACTGGCGACCGCTTCGTTGCGATCACGAGTCGCTGACGGCGATCAGCCGTCGATGTCCACCATCGCGTCAGGGCGGGTGGAGTCGAGCAAGGCGGTGAAAATCGCCTGATCCACGTGGAAGAGGTGGTTCATGCAGGCGGCCGCGGCTTTGTCTCCGTCGCCCTGCGCGATGGCGCGGCACATCTCGATGTGCTCTCGTACGGACTCCGCGAGACGGCCGACGTCGGCATGGGCAATTCTCCGCAGGCGGGAAGCGTGCGGTCGAAGCTCCGTGATCGCTCGAGCGAGGTAGTCGTTCGAGGTGAGCGACACCACGGTGTCATCGAACTTGCGGGTCAACTCGGCGAAACGGGCTGCGAACTCCGGGGAGTATGGCTCCTCCACGAGCTCGGCGAATGCCGATTCAAGGTCGAAAAATCGCACGCTCAGCGCCGGGTCTTTCACTTGCCGTGCAGCAATCGCCTTCATCGCCGCCGGCTCAAGAATGCGTCGATAGTCGAACAGTGCTCGGGCGCTTCGCAACGAGAGCCGCGTCACCGTCGGGGCGCGTCGGGGCTCGATCTCGACGAGCTGATCCACTGCCAGCCGCCGGAGTGCTTCACGTACCGGCGTGCGTGAAGCACCGGTGTGCTCCACAAGCATCGCCTCGGGCAACGCCTGCCCAGGGGTGAATGTCCCGTTCTCGATGTCCTCACGCAGGTGGCGATACACGCGCTCGGTCTTCGCAAGCTGCTCCGGCACCGCACCGGCAGATGAATCAGCTGAACGGGGTTGCGTGATTTCGACCATGGGTACATATTAGGTTCTCAATAGGTATACCTGTGTGTATATACTCCGTGTACCTAGCCTGGCTGGGTTGTGTTGAGCAACCGCAGGCGACCTAGAGTCCCCGTATCGACAATGAGGAGCAACGATGCTCGTAGTCCTCGGCTTTCTGATGATCGCCGTCTTCATGTACCTCGTGATGAGCAAGAGGGCGACCCCCATCGCCACGCTCATCCTCGTCCCCCTGATCTTCGGGGCGTTCACTGGGGCTGGCCTCGGCATGGGTGACATGGTGATCGAGTCTTTGCTCAAGCTCGCACCAACCGCGGCACTGCTGTTCTTCGCAATCATCTTCTTTGGGACGATGATCGACGTCGGCCTCTTCGACCCACTGATCCGACTCATCCTGCGCTTCGTGAAGGACGATCCGGTGCGTCTGGTCATCGGGACCGCGCTGCTGACGAGCATCGTCTCGCTCGACGGGGATGGCTCCACCACCTTCATCATCGTCACCTCGGCGTTTCTGCCTCTCTACCTGCGTCTTGGGCTCAGCCCTGTCGTGCTCACCGTCGTCGCGGCACTTTCCAACGGTGTCCTCAACACCGTGCCGTGGGGCGGTTCGACTGCTCGCGCCGCGGCGGCCCTTGGGGTGTCGCCGATCGACATCTTCGTCCCCATGGCCCCTGCGATCTTCGCGGGCGTCGTCACCGTGCTGGTCCTCGCATACTTCCTGGGCCGTTCCGAGCGCAAGCGCATCGGCAGGCTGTCCCTGCCCGGCGAAGGCGGCGGCGTGTCACCCTCAGTCGACAAGAACTCCAGCCGGCAGCTCGTGCACAGCATCGCCGCCGCAGAGGGAATGCCCAAGACGGGCTCATCGGTGGTCATCGAGAACGACTTCGCTCGTGAGGTCACGGAGACCGGCACCATCCAGACCCGCCCCAACGCACGTCCGAGGCTGATCTGGTTCAACCTCGTCCTCACCCTGGCCGTCATGACGCTGCTTGTCATGGATGTCGTCGAGCCTGCCGTTATCTTCATGGCCGCCGCCGGTATCGCCCTTGTCGTGAACTTCCCGAAGATCAAGGAACAGTCCGCGCAGATCAAAGCTCACGCCGACAGTGTGATCAGTGTCGTCGGCATGGTCTTCGCCGCATCCGTCCTCACCGGCATCATGAACGGCACCGGCATGATCACCGAGATGGCCGCGTGGCTCGTCTCGATCATCCCGGACTGGATGGGATCGTTCATGCCCGTCATCGCGGGGTTGCTCAGCATCCCGCTCACGTTCATCATGACCAACGACGCGTTCTACTTCGGAGTGCTTCCGATCCTCGCGGAGACGGCGAGCCACTACGGGATCGCTCCCGTCGAGATGGCGCGCGCTGGGCTCGTTGGACAGGCGCTGCATCAGTCCAGCCCACTCGTGGCTTCCTTCTTGCTGCTCATCGGGCTTGCGAACGTCAACCTCGGAGACCACTTCAAGAAGGTCATCGTGCGGGGCATCCTCGTGGCGCTCGTGATGCTCATCGTGGGCGGCCTGATCGGTGCGTACCAGCTCTTCTGAAGACTGCTGCGGAAGCGAGCCACCGGTGCTTGGCGCGCCGGTGGCTCGTTCTGGTTCGAGCTGCAGTTCGCACTCGGGGTGGGGAGTTCTCACCTTGTTGCCCTCCGTGAACGTAGCTAGGCTAACTACATGACTTCCCTCGCTCCCACCTCCGCCTCTGAGAAGTCAGCCAAGCGCTCCACTTCGGACCGCTACTGGGACGCCTACCAGCGACGTACGCTCCCGAAGGAGTTTCTCGCCCTGTCCGTCATCGGTGCGACGCTCAGCGTCGGCTGCATCGCCGCCGTCTCCGCGTTCCTCTGATCGGGTCGGTGACCACAGCTCATGACTGACGTCTCAAGGAACCGCGAACAGAACTCGACGACCCGTGAGCGCCCCTCCGCGACTCCAGGGGACGAGGCCTCTGAGGCCGTCGACGAGCTGCGCCGAGCGGAGGCGCGCCTCGGGCGGCGCCGCCAGGCGACCGGTGAGCTGAGCGAGACCCACCGGTCCGCGATGCGGTTCATCCTCGAGCGCACCGGTGAGGGGAAGCGAACGAGCCCTGGCGAGCTGGCCGACTGGCTCGACGTCACGAGCGCGTCGGCGACGATGCTCGTGCAGCGCCTCACCGAATCGGGCCTCGTGCGAACGGCGCCGGACCCGGATGACCGTCGACGCAAGATGATCGTTCCGGTCGACACCGACCTCGATGCCGACGAGATCGACCCCGTCTCCGGCCAGATCCGCAGCCTCTCCGAGGATCTCTCCCCGCAGGAGGCGAAGCTCGTCTCGCTGTACCTCGACCGCGTCACCGCGGTCGTCGATGGGGAGTCGTCGAACAGCTGACGCTGGAGGCTGACCTTCGGCGCACGACCTCGGCATTCGGTGGCACAGGGCGGCAGCAGGTGACGGCGGAAACCACGACGCCGCCCGAGGCTGTCGCGATGACAGCTTCGGGCGGCGTCGTGGTTTCCGACGTCGATACCTACGCTTCGACGTCGCCGCGGATCGGGAAGGAGACGCGAACGAGGCCTTCGACGGCACCGTCTGCGCGCATGAGCGTCACCGTGTCACCGTCAACACGGGAGGTCGCGCCGACGACCTCCGCCCCCGCGAGGTCGAGCCGATCGGACAGTGCCTCGAGGACGACGGTCTCGCCGACAGGCAGATCCACGAAGGCGTTCGCGATGCCACCCGTGCGCGTCCAACGCACCCACGGAGTGTCGCTCTCTGCGCCGAGCATCGAATCCAGCGGACGTGAGCCGAAGACGGCCTCTCCGTGCACCGCGTTCCAGGCCCCGAGCACCTCGAGCGTGTGCCGCTGCAGCTCTGGCACCTCGCCTGAGGCCGTGAGCCCGATGTTCAGGAGGAAGTTGCCGCCACGGGACACGATGTCGACGAAGTTCCGAATCGCGTCGACGCCGCTGAGCGAGTTCGACTCGTCCTCCAGCGTGTTGTGCCCGAACGAGAACCCGACGCCGCGGCAGTTCTCCCAGGCGCCGTCACCTTCCTGGGCGCGTCCCTGCTCGTACTCGCTGGTCCGGAAGTCCCAGTGGGTCTCGCCCCACCGGTCGTTCGAGACCCCATCCGGACGGCTCGCGTAGAACTTCTCAAAGATGTTGACCAGGCTCTTCTCGCCTGGCCCCTTGCCAGCGTCCGGCCACTCGATGTCGCCCCACAGCACCTCAGGCTGATACTTCTCGATGAGGTCCACGACGTGGTCGTGCGCGTAGTCGGCGTACTCCTTGTCGACGGGGCGTCGGTCTCCCTCGATGGGGCCGTCGATGACGGCGGCGTCGGTGAAGTGCCAGTCGAGTCCGCCCGAGTAGTAGACGCCGAACCTCACGCCGCGAGCCTCGGCGGCGTCCTTGAACTCCGCGACGAGATCGCGGTGGGGGCCGCGCTGCACGGTGTTGCGGTCGCCGGTTCCCGGAGCGTCCCACAGCGCCACGCCGTCATGGTGCTTCGTGGTGGGGACGAAGTAGCGAGCCCCGGTCGACTTCACGAGGTCCATGACGGCCCCCGCATCGAAGTTCTCCGCTTTCCACAGGTCGATGAACGCGTCATACGGGGCGCCGTCGAACACCTCCTGCTGATGCTGGTGCGCCGTGCTGCCCTCGATGCGCACCGTGTTGTAGTACCACTCGGCGTAGGGGTTGTGCCGGAACCAGTACTCCTCGTCGAACGTCCCGAGCGGACCGATCGGCTCGGCCCAGGCCGGCACCGAGTACGGTCCCCAGTGCACGAAGATGCCGAGCTTCGCATCCTGGTACCACTCGGGTGTCTCGCGTTCGAACTTCTTGTAGGCCTCTGGGCGGACGGGCTCTGACTTGAACATTGCCATGGGAAGCGGCTTCCTCTCTGAAGCGGTTGCTGTTGCCTGGTTGGGGTGGGGGAGGGCCGTCGGTGGGCGACGGGAGTCGCGGTCAGCGGCCGCCCATGCCGGACGTGACGACACCTTTGACGAGGTGCTTCTGCAGCGCCACGAGCAGGACGGTCGTCGGGAGCATCGAGATGACGGACGCCGCCATGAGCAGATGCCACTGGGTGCCCTGCTGGCCGAAGAACTGCTGGAGTCCGAGCGGGATCGTCCCGAGGGCGCTCACATCGTTGACGATGATGAGTGGCCACAGGAACGAGTTCCAGTACGTGATGAAGGTGAAGACCGCGAGCACGGCGAGCGTGGACCGGGAGAGGGGCAGCATGATGCGAAAGAAGATCGTCACCGTTCCTGCGCCATCGAGGCGGGCTGCGTCTTCGAGCTCCTGCGGCACCGTCATGTAGAACTGGCGGAGCAGGAAGGCACCGAGCGCGGTGAACGCCCAGGGGATGATGAGCGCCTCGTACGAGTTCACCCACCCCAGCGAGCGCATGAGCACGAAAGCCGGCACGATGATGACCTCCTGCGGGAGCATCATGGTCGCCAGGAACACGGCGAACGTGGCGCCGCGACCCTTCCACTTGAGCCGAGAGAACGCGTAGCCGGAGAGCGCGGCGACCGCGAGCGTGAGCGCGGTCCCGAGCACGGCGACGATCATGCCGTTCATCAGGTACTGGCCGAAGGGGGCGTACTCGAAGACCTCGACGAAGTTGCCCCATTCGAGGGTCGAGCCGAAGAGGCTCGGGGGAGTGGAGAAGATCTCGTTCGGCTTCTTGAGAGATGACCCGATCATCACGAGAAGCGGCGAGATGAAGATGAGCGTGACGATCCCGAGCAGCACGTAGCCGATGGCGGAACGGATGCGCTGACCTGTTCGACTCGGAACTGCTGCCCTGCGTCGGACCTGGGTGGTGCCGCTACTCATAGTGCACCCACTTCTTCTGGCCGATGAACTGCACGGCGGTGATGACCAGGATCATGATGAACAGCACCCAGCCGGCTGCGGCGGCGAGCCCGAGCTGCTGGAACGTGAAGCCCTGGTTGTAGATGAACTGCACGAGCGTCAGCGTCGAGGTTCCGGGCCCTCCCTTGGTGAGGATGTAGGGCTGGATGAAGACCTGGAACGACGTGATGAGCGTCATGATCGTGGCGAAGAACACCGACGGCGAGATCAAGGGCAATTGGATGCGCCAGAAGATCGTCCAGGGGTTGGCGCCGTCGAGCTGTGCGGCTTCGATCTGGTTCTCGGGCACCGAGTCGAGGGCAGCCGAGAACACCAGCATGTTGTAGCCGAACCCCTGCCACACACTCATGACGACGATCGCGGCCATGGCCCAGTTGGGATCGGCCAGGAAGTTCGGCAGCTCGATCCCGAAGAGCGTCTGCGACGTCGCGTCGAGCGTGCCGCCGGGCTCGTAGATGAGACGCCAGACGACCGCATTGGCGACGATCGGCGTGACGGTCGGCAGGAAGAACAGCACCCTGAAGAACTGGCGTCCCTTGATGCGCGGTGACAGCCATGCGGCCATGCCCATCGAGACGATGAGGTTCAGCGGAAGGTAGAGGACGACGAAGAGGAGCGTGTTGCCGAACGCGGCCCTGAAGGTCTCGTCAGCGAACAGGCGCTGGAAGTTGTCCATGCCGGTGAACGTCGGGCTGCCGATCATCGGCCAGTCGTGGAAGCTCATGACGAGCGCGATGACGATGGGGGTCAAGGTGAAGAGCCCGAGCCCGATCGCGTGGGGGGCAGCGAATGCCGGCCCCCACAGGTTCGGGCGCTGCCTGCGCGGCGGCGCTGGCTCTCGCTTCGCCTCGGTGGTCAAGGGAACCGCGGGCGTCGTCGCCTCCGGTTCAGTGGTGAGCGTCATGATCCGAGCTGCGTCGCGATCTCGGGCAGGACTTCATCCGCCGGCTTGTCGCCGTTCACCATCTGCGGCCCGTACTGGACGAGCAGCTGGTTGAACTGGTCGCCCTTCGCGGAACCCGGGAGGGGGATCGCCGTCTCGAGCGCCGCATCCATGGCCTCCTGGAGGCCGTCGATACCGGCGTTGTCGAACCACACCTGCTGCGCGGCGGTGCGTGCCGGGAAGGCGCGGCCCTGCTCAGCGAGCGAGGTCAGCACCTCCTCGGAGGTCATGCCTGCGATGGCAGAGAGGGCGGCTTCCGGGTCTGCGCACTCCGAGGAGATGCCGAAGCCGCTGCCGGCCGAGAAGGTGCCTCCGCCGTTCGGGCCGGCGGGCAGCGTCGCGACGCCGATCTCGAAGTCCGTCTTCGCGTTGAAGTCGAGCAGCAGCCACGGGCCTCCGACGACGGAGGCGGCTGAGCCGTTCACGAAGGCGTTGTCGTCCGCGGTGTTGTCCGGTCCGTTGGCGACTGTCGCGCGGCCGTCCTGGACTGCTTCCGCGATCCATTCGACTCCCTCGCCGAAGGCTGAGTCGTCGAAGGTGAACTCGCCGTTCTCATCGAGGACGCGGCCTCCGTTGTAGGCGAGCACGCTGCTCTCGAGGAAGAGGTCCTCGACCGTCGATGCGAAGCCCACCTGGCCGGCGTCCTTGAGCTTCGCGGTGGCCGCATCGAACTCGTCTGCGGTCCAGCCGGGAGTCGGGTCGGCGACGCCCGCCGCGGCGAAGGCGTCCTTGTTGTAGAAGAGCACCATGGGGCCTGTGTCGTAGGGAATCGCGTACTGCTGGCCGTCGACCTGCATCGCGTCGAGCGCGCCCTGGTCGAATTCGGCGAGGTCGATGTCGGAGCCGGCGATGAGGTCGTCGAGCGGCAGGAGGCCGCTGTTGAACTGGTTGATGCGGAGGCTCTGCATCGAGACGATGCACGGGGCGGCGGAGGTGCCGAGCTGCGTGGACAGCTTCGTCCAGTAGTCGGCGAATGGTGCTCCCTGCAAGGTCACGTTCACCCCTGAGGCGGCGGCTCCTGCTTCGCCGACGGCCTGCCAGGCTGTCTGGTCTTCCGTGGATCCGATCCACATCGACCAGACGAGCCCGTCAGCGGATTCGGCAGAGTCTCCCGACGCGCATCCTGCGAGGGCCAGCGACCCGATTGCCAGGACGGCGGCGGCAGTCTTCGTGCGTCTCTTCATCGTTATCTCCTTTGATGTTGCGATGTTGGGGCGTGCGGCCCCGAAGCTTCGCCTGAGGCGATCTAATCATCCGATGTTTAGATGGTCAAGAGTGAGTTTGAGTCAATTCAATGGATGGAATGCGGGTAAACATCGGTTCAACTCGCAGCAGGCGACACGCGGAGTCCGGCCATCCCGCCGTCGACCGCGAGGCTCGTGCCCGTTGTCGAACGTGCGGCCGGACTCGCGAGGTAGGCCACGGCCTCGGCGACCTCGTCGGCGTCCACCAATCTGCCCTGTGGCTGCCTCGCCTCGAGCGCGGCGCGCGCCGCGTCGGGATCGGCGGAGTCGGCGAGCAGCCGCTGAACCCACGGTGTGTCCGCGGTGCCCGGGTTCACTGCGTTCACGCGTACCCCGTCGGCGAGGTGATCCGCGGCCATCTGCAGCGTCAGTGCCAGGAGCGCTCCCTTCGTCGCTCCGTAGACCGCGCGCTGTGGGAGACCTGCAGTCGATGCGATCGAGCAGGTGTTCACAACCGCTGCGCTGGGCGAGCGACGCAGATGTGGCAACGCGGCTCGCGTGACCCTCACAGCCCCGAGCACGTTGATATCGAACGCGCGGTGCCACTCTTCGTCGGAGTTGGTCTCGATCGTCCCGACCGTGCTGATGCCGGCATTGTTGACGACGATGTCGACCCGCCCGTGCTGTTCGACGACCCACTCCACGCCCGCCCGCACAGCCGCGTCGTCGCCGATGTCGACGACGGCGCCTCCCTCGCTCGGCGCGAGATCGAACGGCACGGCGATCGCCCCAGCTTCCTGGAGTCGCGTCACGATCGCGGCGCCGATCCCAGAGGCGCCGCCGGTCACGATCGCGACAAGCCCCTGCATGGATCCGCTCACACGATCACCTGCCGCTGCGTTCCGAGGCCATCGATGCTGAGCTCGACCACGTCGCCGACCTGCAGATACGGGAACCGTCCGGAAAGAGCGACCCCTTCCGGAGTGCCCGTGAGGACGACATCGCCCGGCTCGAGCGTGAGGTATTGGCTCAGTGTCCAGATGATGTGCGGGACATCGAAGATCATGTCGGCTGTCGAGGAGTCCTGCCTCGGCTCGCCGTTGACGAAGCTGCGAAGGCGCAGTGCTCGGAAGTCGACTTCGTCCGGAGTCACCAGCTCAGGCCCGAGCGGCGAGAACCGAGGGGCCGACTTGCCCTTGCTCCATTGCCCACCCGGGGCTTCGAGCTGCCAGGCCCGCTCGGAGAGGTCGTTGCCGATGAGGAAGCCGGCGACCGCATCCAGTGCTTCGTCGCTGCTCTCGAGGTAGCTGACGCGCTTCGAGATGACGACGCCGAGCTCGACCTCCCAGTCCGACTTCTTTGAGCCCCGCGGCAGGGGCACGTCGTCGAACGGCCCGGAGGCCGTGTTGGGTGTCTTGAGGAACATGACGACGTCGCTCGGGGGTGCGGCGCCTGACTCTGCGGCGTGGGCTGCGTAGTTCATCCCGACGCAGATGATCGCCGATGGGCGCGCGACGGGAGTGCCCACGCGGAGTGCTTCTGCTCCGTCGAGCTCGGGGAGCTCCCCGGCCTCGTGCGCCGCTCGGACGCGAGCGATGCCACCGTGCTCGAAGAACCCGCCGTCGAGGTCTTCGGTGACCCCTCGCAGGTCGAAGTCCGTGCCGGCCGCGCGAAGGACGGGGATCTCTGCCCCCTCGTCACCCAATCGAAGAAAACGCATACATACGCTCCAAACATCTGAAGATTACGACCTCTGAGGGCCTACGACGCGGCTACTGTAACACTTGACGCGGTATTGATCCGATGTTTACAGTTCTCGGCAAGGAGGAACAATGAGCAAAGTTCAGTCACTGACGACTGTCGACGTCCGGTTCCCGACGTCTCTGACCGCTGACGGCACCGACGCGATGAATCTCGACCCCGACTACTCGGCGGCGTATGCGGTGATCGAGACCGACGCCGCAGACGGCCTCGCGGGCCACGCGTTCGCCTTCACGATCGGCCGCGGCAACGACGTGCAGGTGGCCGCCATCCGGTCGCTCGAGCAGTACCTCATCGGGCGGGACGTCGAGGAGCTGCTCGCCGATATGGGCGCCACCTACCGAGGGTTCGTGTACGACTCCCAGCTGCGCTGGCTCGGCCCCGAGAAGGGCGTCATGCACATGGCCATCGGCGCCGTCGTCAACGCCCTGTGGGATCTCAAGGCCAAGCGCGCCGGTGAGCCGCTCTGGCGGCTCCTGTCGCGCATGTCGCCAGAAGAGCTCGTGCAGCTGGTCGATTTCCGCTACCTGTCCGACGCGTTGACCCGCGAGGATGCGCTGCAGATCCTTCGAGCCTCCGAACCGGGAAGAGCAGAGCGGGAGGCGACCCTCCTGCGCACGGGCTACCCGGCCTACACGACGACCCCCGGATGGCTCGGCTACTCCGATGAGAAGCTTGCGCGACTCTGCAGGGAGGCGCTCGACGACGGCTTCCCGCAGATCAAGCTCAAGGTGGGCGGAGACCTGGATGACGACATCCGGCGGATGCGCATCGCCCGCGAGATCTGCGGCCCCGACTTTCCCATCGCGATCGACGCGAACCAGCGTTGGGACACGCGGGATGCCATCGAGTGGATCACCGCGCTCGTTCCCTACGGGATCGCCTGGGTGGAGGAGCCGACCAGCCCGGACGACGTCCTCGCGCACGCCGCCATCTCCCGCGCCATCGCACCCATCCCCGTCGCCACCGGCGAGCACGCGCACAGCCGGGTCATGTTCAAGCAGTTCCTGCAGGCCGATGGCATGCAGGTCATGCAGATCGACGCGAGCCGTGTCGGAGGCGTCAACGAGAACATCGCGAACCTCCTGCTCGCCGCGAAGTTCGGCGTGCGTGTCTGCCCGCACGCGGGCGGAGTGGGGCTCTGCGAGGCTGTGCAGCACCTCTCGATGTTCGACTTCGTCGCCGTGAGCGGCACGATGGAGAATCGGATGATCGAGTTCGTCGATCACCTGCACGAGCACTTCGTGAGCCCGACTGTCCTCGAAGACGGGCACTACGTCACCCCGCTCGCCCCCGGCGCCGGAACGGAGATGCTCTCGCAGACCCTCATCGACTACGCGTTCTCCTCAGAGCCGGTCGTGGTCGCGTGATCGACCGGCTGGGCTTCGGGGCCGCCTCTCTCGGCAATCTCTACCGGGAGGTCAGCGACGAGCAGGCCCGTGCGGCTCTCGCGGCGGCATGGGACGAAGGCGTTCGGGTCTACGACACGGCGCCGCATTACGGGCTCGGCTTGTCCGAGCGAAGGCTCGGGGCGTTCCTGTCCGGCCTTCCTTCGGACGAGTACGTGCTCTCCACGAAAGTGGGGCGTCTCCTGGTGCCCAACCCGGATTTCGATGGCAGGACAGACGAAGCCGATGGGTTCGCTGTGCCCGCCGACCGCATCCGCCGGTTCGACCCGTCGAGGTCGGGCGTCGAGCGAAGTCTCCATGAGTCGCTCGAGCGGATGGGCGTCGACCGGGTCGACGTGGCCTACCTCCACGACCCCGACGTCTATGACCTCGACGCCGGCATCTCCCAAGGGCTGCCTGCTCTTGTGGAGCTGCGCGAGCAGGGTGTCGTCGCGGAGGTCGGCATCGGCGTCAACGACGTCGGTGCGGCGCTCCGGGCCGTCGAGGAGAGCGACATCGACGTGGTCATGATCGCCGGCCGCTACACGTTGCTCGAGCAGCCAGCAGCCAGCGAGCTGCTGCCTCGTTGCCTCGCGCGTGGCGTGAGGGTGGTGACGGCTGCGGTCTTCAACTCCGGACTGCTTGCGACGGCGACCCGCGCGGCTGATGCGCACTACAACTATGGGGCTGTGCCAGAGGAGGTCGCCGCACGCGTCGACCTGCTCGCGCAGGTCTGCGAGAGGTACGAGGTGACGCTTCCCCAGGCCGCCATCCAGTTCCCCCTCCGCCACCCTGCAGTCTCGACGGTGGTCGTCGGCACCTCGCGGGCTGCCGCCGTGCGCGAGAACGCACGCCACCTGCGAGCATCCATCCCCGAAGAGCTGTGGCTCGAGCTCGAGCGGCTCGGCCTCATTCCTGCTCCAGCATTCGAGCGCTGACGCCGATGACCTGATGGCGGTGCCGGCTGGCACCGCCATCAGGTCATCGCCGCAGTCGATAGGCCCGCGCCGCCGTCTCCGTCCCGACCTGCAGCCACTCGGCGTCCGACAATCGCGCGCGTACGAACTCCAGCCACTCGGCTGTCGTGAGTCCGGCGGCGCCGACGGCACTCACCGGCCAGTCGCTCCCGAACATGCAGCGGTCTGGGCCGAAGACAGCCAGTGCTGTATCGACGACTCGTCCGACCCGAGCGGCGAAGCTCGCCTGCGAGCTCGGGCCAGCCTCGGCAGACAAGCCGCTCAGCTTGACGGAGACGTTCGGCAGGGCGCCGAGCCTGCGCAGGCCGCGCTCCCAGGACGCCCAGCTCGCGTCGCGCTCGTCGTCGGCGAGCGGGGGCTTGCCGACGTGGTCGAGAATCACCGGCAGCGAAGCGGCGCGGGACACCGCGTCCGCCAACTCCTCGAGCTGCCACCAGCGCACGCAGGCATCGAAGCTCGCACCGCGCCGGGCGAGCACGCCAAGGCCCGAGACGAGTGCGTCTGAAGCCACGGCGCCACGGGGGAGGTCCTGCAGCAGGTGACGAACGCCGCGATAGAGCTCGAGGTGCTCGAGGGCGTCGAGGTGTGCCTCGAGTGCGGGGACGCCGCGCAGGAGGTCGGCGTCCGCGACGATGCCGGAGAGCGCCGGCCACTTCGGCGCAAGCGACTGCACCCAGCTGGCCTCCGTCAGTGCGTCTTCTGGGGCGGCGCCAGCCTGCACGAAGACGGCCGCGTGCACGTCGCCTCGCTGAGCGTCGTACTCCGCGGGCAGTCGCGACGCGGAGAGGTCCGGCAGTGCGTCGAGCCAGTCGAACCGCACCCGCGCCCGGTCCCAGACGTGCACGTGCGCATCCACCGGCCCTGAACCGCGGACTCCGCTCATGTCAGCTGCGCCGCTTCTGAGCCTCGAGATCCCACATCAATTCGAGCGGCGAGTACCCGTCTTTGCCGTCGGGGCCTCGGAACAGTTCGACGAAGCGTCCGATGTCTTCCTGCCAGCGCGCGTTCGCGGCATCTCCGTCGAGTGCTGCGTTCGCCGCTTCCCAGTCGTCGCAGATCACGTCGTGGAACAGCCGATGCCCTGAGCGGTAGATGGTCCAGCTGCGGATTCCGACGCGGTCGAACGTCGCAACGAGCTCGGTGGGAATCACCGCATGGCTTTCGCGATACCGCTCGATGGCGCCCGGCTTGATCTCCGAGTGCAGCGCGACCCTCATCGAGCGTCTCGCAGCCAGCGCTCGACACCGGACACGTGGGCGAGCGTGAGTGCCGCAGTGAGCTCCGCGTCTCCTGAGCGGAGCGCGTCCAGAATGGCCCGATGCTCGTCGATCGTCCGTGCAACTGCTCCAGCCTGAGTGATGCCGCGCCAGACGCGGGCCCGCACGGTCCGGCTGGACAGCGAGTCGATGAGGCTCGTCAGGTACTTGTTCCCGGTGCTCTCGACGATGTGGCGATGGAACTTCAGGTCGTGCTCGATGAGCCCCTCGACCTCGGTGTCGTCACCGATCTCACGGAGAATCTCCTCGAGGTTCTCGAGTTGCTCGGGCGAGGCCTCCCGCGCGGCCACGGCCGCAGCCTGAGGCTCGAGCATGCGTCGCACTGCGAGGATCTCGAGCACGCTGTCATCCTGGTGCAGGTCGACGACGAAGTTCATCGCCTCAAGCAGCAGGCGTGGCTCGAGACTCGTGACGTACGTGCCGTCGCCCCTCCGCACATCCAGGACCCGGATGACTTCGAGCGCCTTGACGGCCTCGCGAAGCGAGCTGCGCGACAACCCGAGTCGATCGCTCAGCTCCTTCTCTGGGGGGAGTTTGGACCCAGGCACGAGATCGCCGGAGACGATCATCTCCTTGATCTGCAGGATAGCTCCGTCGGTGACTGCCATGATCGGAGTGTAGTCGCATTCATCCGATGTCTGCTAGCTCGACGTGGGCGCGGTGTCCAGTGGCGCGAGGTGGCGCCCCGCGTGATCCGTCTCGGGGTGCGGATGAGAGGAGCGCCCCTCCGCAGACCAGCGGAGGGGCGCTCTTGGGTGATGACTTCAGGTGTTGTCGGCGGGCTCAGGCGTTCTTTCTCCGAGCCAGGAGTGCCGCACCGAGCAGGAGCAGCGCACCGGCGGCCCCGAAGGCGAGCCACGGCAGGTCGGCGCCGGTGGTTGCGAGCTCGGAACCGCTGTCGGCCTCGGCGGAGCCCGGCGCGGATGGAATCGTGCCTGGCCCCTGGCCCCCGGTCCCGGTCATCTCCGTCGGCTGGACTGAGATCGGCGGCAGCGCGGTGGCGGTTGCCGTCGCCGTGGGCTGCGAAGTGGCCGTGGGGTCGATCGTCTCCGGCGGAGTCTCCGACGCTGCTCGGAGCAGCAGCACGGAGAGCGTCGATCCACCTTCTGGCCATTCGTCCCGCGGCAGGTCGCGGTTCTGACCGAGGCTCTCCCACCGGAGGACGTATCGGCCATTGTCCGTGTTGCCGCCTCGGTCCTGCTGCACGTTCACCTGCAGTCCCGGATACGTGCCGGCGAGCTCTGCGACCTGCGCCGGGTACGGCGGGGTCGACACCTGGGTCACCGGCTGCTGATCTCTGTCGATGATGATGCTCATCGGCTCGCCTGAGCACAGGTAGTTGACCTGCACGTCGCCGTCGGACAGCACCTCGGAGCCCAGCATCTGCACCTCGAAGACGAGGCTGCCGCCGCCACCGAAGCTCCATCGCCCCTCCCAGTCGGACACCTGGTCGATCTTCCAGGCTGGGTCGGAGGAGGTGCGGTCTGGCGTGGCCGTGAAGACCTGCGAGTTCCCCGCTTCGTCGTACTTGTGGTAGCTGATCAGCACTTCATCGTCGGCAGTGAAGCCGATACGCGCGTTGCCGTTGAGGAGCCCTGCGTAGTCTGGAATCGGGTCGACGACGTCGCCGGCTCCATACGTGAATGGGGTGGTGAGCGGTTCGCCCTTGCTGTCCTGCCAGGTCACGAGGTCGTCGCTGCTCGCGTAGCTGAGCATGCTGTTCGTGGCGGCGTCCGGGGTGTCTCGCCAGACCCAGAGCAGGTGGAACTTTCCGTCGGGGCCCAACGTGGGGCCCTGATAGTAGGAGTTCCAGGTGCCTTCCGGGTTCTCGGTCGTACCGGCGCCGTCGAAGAGGGGCTGGTCGATCAGGCGCGACCATGACTGCGTCGTCTCGTCGAACAGGTTGAAGTAGGTGACACCCGAGCCCGAGCCGCCGTTTCGGTGGCTGAACACGAGGCTGCCGTCCTTGCGGTTGACGAACTCCGGGTAGGTCACGGAGTCTTCTGTCGCTGGGTCGACCATGGTCGGGACCGCGGTCAGGGTCGTCACGTCACCGGATGCATCGGTGCGGTAGTAGTTCAGCGCGACATCGTGCATGTTGCCGGCGACGTGGAGCGCACCGTCGCGGTCGAGGCCCAGCGAGATGTAGTTGTGGCTGTCCCATTCGAGCGTCTCTGGGAGGGGCTGGTAGATCCAATCGCCTGCGCTGGTCCCGTCGGTGCGGAGGGCGCGCTGGGCGATGACCATCTCGCGGTCGTCGGTGTAGAAGCCGACGTATTGGCGATCGTCCTGGGTCAGGAGGTCCTGGAGGACGTACATGCCCGCCCAGGTGAGGCCGAGCTCCGATTCCTCGATGACGGTCTCGGAGGTATCGGCGAAGTCGTACGGTGCGCCCCGGTCGTCGCAGACGAGCGGGCCGGGTGTTGGGGAAGTCGTCGCGGACGCGCTCGCCGATGGCAGTGGGGAGGCGCTTGCGGTGGGGGTCGGGGTCGCAGTGGGTTGTGCGGTGGAGGAAGCCGCGGGTGGTGGGGTGTCGATCGGGCTGGTTGTCGCCTGCGCGGGCGCGGCGAGCAACGGCAGGCCGATGAAGGCGGCAGTGAGAACACTGGCGCTCGATAGCAGTGGGAGGCGGCGTGTGCGTTCAGCCATAGGGGCGGGACTCCTTCGTCTCGTGGTCCGTTGACTGTATCGTTTCAATCAACGCGGGGAAAGGCCCAAACCCCCAAAATGCCCCGATTCATCCGATGATTAACCGAAATTTACAGTGTTTGTCGCGGAAAGCGCGCGAATATTGTCCGCTGCTCGCACTCAGGTCTGACCTCTCGCGGTTGAGGTGTTGGGGTCGGCGCAGCGCACAGAAAGAGCCCGCGGAGTCGGCTCGGACGTCCAGATCGAAGCCGATCCCGCGGGCGGGTCGGCCGCTCGCAGAAGCGGCCGAGTCGTGAATTCTGTGGTGGCTAGCGGGTCTTTCCGAGCACGTGGATTGCTCCCGTCGTGACGCCGACCTCGAGCTTCTCGAGGGTCACCCCGCGGGTCTCGGGAACCTGCGTGATCGTGAAGAGCAACGCGAGCGCCCCGATACCGGCGAACAGGAAGAACACCCCGCTGATGCCCATCCCGGCGATCAGGCTCGGGAAGTAGAGCGCCAGGAAGCCGTTGGTCATCCAGCCGAAGAACACGGACACGCCGATGCCGAGGCCGCGCATGTGCAGCGGGAAGATCTCCGCGAGGTACACCCAGACGGCGACGTTCAAGAAGGTCTGCATCGAGGCGACGAATGCGACGACGAGGATGAGGATCACGAACGGGCGGGCCGGGTTGCCGACCGGGAGCAGCAGGGAAGCGGCGCCGATGAGCAGGTGGCAGGTCGTCGTCAGCGTGAGGCCGATCGCGAACGTCTTCCGGCGGTCGACGCGGTCCATCATGTACAGCGCTATGAACCCGCCGATGACGGCGACCACACCGGGCGCGATGTTCGCGATGAGAGCGGCATCCGCCTCGAAGCCCGACTCGATGAGCACCACCTGGCCGTAGTACATGATCGAGTTGATGCCCGTCAGCTGCTGCATCATGGAGACGCCGATGCCGATGAGCAGGATGCGGATGAGCCACTTGTTCGTGAGCACCGCGCCGAGGCCGACCTTCGCTTCCGTCTGCTCCTCCTTCGTGACCTGCTCGACCTCGCCGAGCTCGGCGATCGCGCGTTCCTCGGAGCGCACCGTCTTGAGCACGGTGAGCGCGTCCGCGTGGCGGCCCTTCTCGACCAGCCAGCGCGGCGACTCGGGCATGCGCAGCATCCCGAAGAAGAGGGCGATGGCGGGAATCGCGCAGACGGCGAACATGATGCGCCAGACCCCGTCGATGTGGCTGAGCGTGTTGCCGAGGATGGCGTTGATGACAAACGCGGAGAGCTGGCCCGTGACGATCGCGACCTCGTTGCGGCCTGTGATCGAACCGCGGATCTCGAACGGCGCCAGCTCTGCCAGGTAGACGGGCACGACGGTGGATGCGCCGCCGACGGCGAGCCCCAGCATGACGCGCCCGACGACGAGCAGCGCGAAGTTCGGCGACGCGACGACGACGACCGTGCCGAGGAAGAACAGCACGGCGAGGATGATGATCGTGTGGCGGCGGCCGATGGCGTCCGAGATGCGTCCTCCGAAGAGCGCGCCGAAGGCGGCGGCGAACACGAGGGAGCTGGTGACGACGCCCTCCGTGAAGGCATCGAGGCCGATCTCCGCGGCCATGGGGCGCAGCGCGCCGTTGATGACACCCGTGTCGTAGCCGAAGAGCAGTCCGCCGAAGCAGGCGACGATCGAGATGAGTCCGAGCCGCTTGCGGTACGGGCCTGGCGTGAGTTTGGGCAGGGTCGTCTCTGACGCTGATGCCCCATGCGTGGAAGTGATGAGAACTCCTTTGTCTCCGCGGTTCGTCGCGCTCCTGGGTGATCTCTGCGCGATTCTGGCCGGGTCTCCCGGCCGATTGGAGGCAACCTTATACGTACTAGACGTCGAGCGCTAGTACGTAATAGTCTGTGCGTGCTGGGCGCACCCAGCAGCACAGTGTCGTGTCGGCACCGCCGTCCTCAGGAGAAGCACCATGTCCAAGACCCCCCTCATTCGTGTCGCGCTCATCGGCGCCGGCCGCATCGGCAGCAACCACGCCGCTCTCATCGCCCGCGACATCCCGAACGCCGAGCTCATCGCCATCGCCGACCCCGTCGAAGGCGCCGCGGCGAAGCTCGCCGAGACGCTCGGCGTCGAGCAGTCGTACACGGACATCGCCGAGCTGCTCGCCCGCCCAGACCTCGACGCGGTCGTCATCACGGCCCCGCCCCGCTTCCACACGGCGCTCGTCGAGCAGGCGGCCGCGGCAGGCAAGGCCATCTTCTGCGAGAAGCCGACGGGTGTCTCGCTCGAGGAGCTGCGCCGCGTCGAGGCCGCCGTCGAGCGCCACGACGTGATCTTCCAGGTCGGCTTCAACCGCCGCTACGCCAACGGGTTCCCCGAGCTGCGCTCCGCCCTCGACGCGGGAGCCCTCGGCACACCGCAGCTGCTGCGCTCGGTGACCCGCGACCCGGGCCTCGCGAACCCCGCGGCGATCCCGCCGTTCACGATCTTCCTCGAGACCCTCATCCACGACTTCGACACCCTCAACTTCTTCAACCCGGGCGCCCGCGCCACCCGGGTCTACGCGGTCGCGGATGCGCTCGTCGCGCCGGACTTCAAGGACAAGGGCCTCCTCGACACCGCCGTCGTCACGATCCGCTACGACAACGGCGCCATCGCCACCGCGGAGGCGAACTTCTCGGCCGCCTACGGCTACGACACCCGTGCCGAGGTCTTCGGCAGCGCCGGCATGGCGACCGCGGGTGAGCTGGCGGCGTCCAGCCTGCGCCTCTATGGCGCGGCGGGCGCATCCTTCGACACGGTGCGTGCCGACACGCAGCTCATGCGCGCCGCCTACACGGGCGAGCTGCAGGCATTCGTCGACGCCGTCGCCGGCGTCGAGAGCCCCCGCCCCGGCACGGAGGCCGCGCTCGAGGCCATGGTCATCGCTCTCGCCTGCATCGAGTCGGTCAAGACCGGCGCACCCGTCGAGGTCGTCCGATGAGCGGGACCGTCGCCGGCGCTGGCTCGGGTGCTGGTTCGGGCGCCACCGAGTCGCCATTCGTGCTCGCCGCCTGCGCGGAGATGCTGTTCCTCGACCTCCCGTTCGAGGAGCGAGTGCGGCGCATCGATGAGGCCGGCTTCGAGGTCGAGATCTGGCGGTGGTGGGAGAAGGACCTGGATGCGCTCGTCGCGACCGGCGCGACGTTCGGCTCCATGTCTGGGTACATTCGCGGAGAGCTCATCGACCCGGACGGGGCCGACGCGATCGTCGCCACGGCGCGCGAGTCGCTCGAGGCGGCACAGGTGCTGAACGTGCCGCGACTCGTGATCCACGGGACGGGCCTCGACGACAACGGCCTGCCCGTGCGTCCGAGCGCGCACACCACTCCGGCCGACTGGCTCGCCGCGCTGCGCACGCTGGAGCGCCTCGCGAAGCTCGGCGAGGAATACGGCAAGGTGTTCACGCTCGAGAACCTCAACCACGCCGTCGACCACCCCGGCGTGCCGTTCAACCGGGCGAGCGACACGATCGCGCTCGTCGCCGCGGTCGACAGCCCGCACCTTCGGCTCAACCTCGACCTGTACCACGCGCAGATCGGCGAGGGAGACCTCGTCGACCTGTGCGGGCGCGCGCTGCCCTACATCGGCGAGATCCAGGTCGCGGATGTGCCAGGGCGCTGCGAGCCGGGGACGGGCGAGATCCACTACCCGCGGGTCGCTCGGGAACTCGACGAGCTCGGCTACCGCGGGGTCGTCGCGATGGAGGCGTTCGCGTCCGGTGACTCCGACCTCGCGCTCCGCAGGTTCCGGGAGGCCTTTAGCATCGAGGTATGAGCGACGTTGACGCACGAGACGCCCGCCGCCCGGCGAGACCGGGCGGCGGCAAGCGCGTCACGATGCGCGACGTCGCCGACGCGGCTGGCGTCTCGCAGCCGCTCGTGTCGATCGTCATGCGCGACGTGCCGGGCGCGAGCCCGGAGTCTCGCGCGCACGTCCTCGAGGTCGCGGCCCGTCTCGGGTACCGGCGAGACGAGCGGGCGAGGATGCTCAAGCAGGGCCGTTCGCGCCTCGTCGGCATCGTCTTCCACGCGGCGCAGCCGTTCCACGGCGAGCTCATCGACGAGCTCCAGCTCGCGGCCCGGTCTGCTGGGTACAACGTGTCGCTCGCCGCGGTCACGAAGCGGCGGGGCGAGGCGGATGCGATCGAAGCGCTGCTGGGGGAGCGGGTCGAGGGGCTCGTCCTGCTCGGAGCGTCGCTGCCCGAGGAGCAGCTCGACCGCATCGCCGAGGAGGTCCCCGTCGTCACGGTCGCCAGCCAGTACTCGTCGGCGTCGTTCGACAGCGTGTCCATGGACGACGCGCGCGGCATGGAGCTGGCGGTGCGGCACCTGCACGAGCGCGGGCACTCGCGCATCCTGTACCTCGGGGCGCCTGGCGTCTCGGGCGATGAGGTGCGCACGGCCACGTTCCTCGCCGCCACGGCTGCTGCCGGGCTCGGCGACCAGGTCGCGATCGTGGCGGGCGGAGCTTCCGAGGCCGCCGGCGCGAAGGTGATCGAGGAGGCGCTGGCGCGCTACCCGGACGCCACCGCGGTTGTCGCCTTCAACGACCGGAGCGCGCAGGGCGTCGTCGCTCAGGCGCGCCTCCTCGGCAAGCGTGTTCCCGAGGACCTGGCCGTGGTCGGCTTCGACGATTCCGAGCAGGCCGAGCTGCCGTACCTGCAGCTCACCAGCCTCGCGCAGGACCCGGCGCAGCTCGCATCCGCGGCCGTCGAGATGGTGGTGGGGCGCGTCGACGCGAGCGCCGAGGGCGAGCAGCCGCGGAGTGGGGAGCACCGCATCCTGCCGACGAGGCTCGTCGTGCGCAGCAGCAGCGGCAACTCGGTCGAGCGCTCGAGGTGACGGATCGTCGGACGCCGGGCTTCGACGGGGCGAGTCCGTCCCGACCCAGCGGTTCGCTGCCTGGGCTGCGTGACGCGGCCCGCCGCCAGTACTTCTCGCTCGGCACCGGCGAGCTGGCGTCGGTCCTGACCTTCACGATGCTGGGCGTGTGGGCCGTGCCACCCATCTTGCCGTCGGGCAGTGACGTGGCCGCGTTCTGGTCGGCGCTCGCACCCCTGCTGCTTGTGCTCCTGCACGGTGGTTCGTACTGGCTGCTCGCCCGCCGCTGGGTCGGCACCTCCAGGATGCCCGTCGGGCTCGCGCGCACGTTCTGGGTGCTGAAGTGGCTGAACCTCGCGGTGCTCGTCGGCGGCCTCGTCGGCATCGTGGCCTGGTGGCCCAGCTCCTGGCTGGTCGCGGTGCTCGTCCTGTTCACATGGGCATTCGGGGCCGTCGAGTACCTCAACTACTTCGTCGTGCGGCTGAGCTACCCGGCCCGGGCCTGGCTGCCAGAGGTGCGACGCTTTCGGACTCCGCGCTTGGTGAGGGATATCAGGCAAGCCACGCATCGGTAGGCTTCCCGGATGCCACTCGGTTGCGGATTTCGTGTGCTCTGGAGCGCGAACGCCCTGTCGAACCTGGCAGACGGCATCGCGTTCGTGTCGATGCCGCTGTTGGCCGCCTCGGTCACCGACGACCCGCGCCTCGTCGCGGGCTTGGCGACGCTCTACGCCCTGGTCCGCCTCCTGGTCGCGCTGCCCATCGGCGTCTGGGTCGATCGGGTCGACCGCCGGACCCTGATCGTCGCGGCGAACGTGCTGCGCGGCTGCGCCCTGCTGGGGCTCGCCCTGGCGATCCAGCTCGGCTTCTCCTCCCTCATGGTTCTGTATGCAGCGATGGCGGTGGTCGCGACGTTGGAGAGCGCGGCGGACAACGCCGCATCGGCCATGCTGCCGTCGCTCGTCGACCGAGAGCGACTCGATTCCGCGAACGGGAGGGTCGCGGCGGCGCAGCTCGTCGCGGACGAGTTCGCTGGCCCTCCCCTCGGGGGATTGCTGTTCGCCCTCGCCGCAGCGGCTCCTGTCTTCGCGATGGGTGGGCTGTGGGCCGTCGCGGGCCTCGTCGCCCTCGCGCTGCCGATTCGGCGACTGTCGAGGCCAGGATCGGATGCGCGCGACGCACGACGTTCGGTCTCCGTCGAGGTGCGCGAGGGCATCGCCTGGCTGGCACGCCACCGTGTGGTCGGGAGCCTTGCGCTCACCGGAGCGCTCGCGAGCGTCGGCTACATGCTGCCCTTCTCGATTCTCGTGCTGTTCGCCGAGGAGCGCCTCGGCCTGGACAGCACCGGATACGGCCTGCTGCTCGCCGCGTCGGCCCTCGGTGGCTTGCTCGGCTCCTTCCTCGCAGCCCGGCTTCGCACGTGGCTCGGATACCGATGGACGATCGTGGCAAGTCTGGCGCTGGGGGCGCTGACGCTCGGTGGACTGTGCCTCACGACGAATCCGATCGTCGCCGGCGTGCTCTTGGCGCTCTACATCCTGCACGCGACGGTCTGGAACATCTGCTCGCAGTCCCTCCGCCAGCGCCTCATCCCCGACGAGCTGCTCGGACGCGTGGGCGCCAGCACGCGCGTGCTCGGCCTCCTGGGGCTTGCCATCGGGGCGACGATGGGCGGGATCCTTGGGGCGGTCGACCTCGCGATACCGGTCGCCACCGGGGCCGGAGTGTTCGTGGTCTGCAGCTTGGTTGCTGCTGGCGCGCTGCGGGGCGGCGTGTCCGGTCGGTCAGGCTCCGACGTCAGGCCTTGACGCTGCGCCCCGCAGGCACGACGAGGGGAGAACCCGAGTAAGGATCGCTGAGGATCGTCGACTCGACGCCGAAGACCTCCTGTACGAACTCGGCCGACACGACCTCACGGGGGTTGCCCTCGGCGACCAGCGATCCGTCCTTCAAGGCGATGAGGTGGGTTGCGTAGCGGGCCGCGTGGTTGAGATCGTGCAGCACTGCCACAAGCGTGCGCCCCCGGCGGTTCAACGCAGCGCACAGTTCCAGCACGTCGATCTGATGCGCGATGTCGAGATACGTGGTGGGTTCGTCGAGCAGCAAGTACGGGGTTTCCTGGGCCAGTGCCATGGCGATCCACGCGCGTTGTCGTTGCCCACCCGAGAGCTCGTCGACGAACCGGTCCGCAAGAGCGGCGGTCTCCGTCAGCTCCAACGCTTCATCCACTGCAGCCGCGTCTGCCACACTCCACTGCTTCAGCATGCGCTGGTGCGGGTAGCGGCCGTGGGCGACGAGGTCGGCGACCGTGATGCCGTCCGGAGCAACTGATGTCTGCGGGAGCAACCCGATGGTCTTCGCGACCTCGCGCGTGGGAAGAGACAGGATGTTGCGCCCGTCGAGGACGACTGCCCCCTCGGTCGTGGGTAGCAGGCGGGCGAGGGCCCTCAGGAGCGTTGACTTGCCGCACGCGTTCGCGCCCACGATGACGGTGAACGACCCGTCCGGGATAGCGACGGTGAGATGCTCGCTGACAACCTTGCCGCCGTAGCTGAGTCGAGCTCCGTCAGCGGCGAGCCGTGGTGTGGTCATCGCGCGTGCCTCCATTCGTTGATGAGCAGCCAGATGAAGTAGCTCCCGCCGAGCACGAGCGTGGCGATGCTCACGGGCAGGCTCGACGTGGTGGGGGCGACGAGGACGGCCACGTCCGCGCCCAGCAGGACGAGTGAACCCATGAGCGCGGCGGGCAGCACGGCGAGCGGTCCGACCCGGGTCAGCTGGCGTGCCAGGTGTGGAGCGGTGAGCGCAACGAACGCGATCGGCCCGGCCACCGCCACCGGCACGGCGACCAGCGCCACGCCGATGGCGAGAAGGGCGAGTCGGACGGGGCGGACGCTGACCCCGAACGCCGCGGCCGCATCGTTGTGGAGCTCGAGCATTCGACCGGGTCGGGCTGCCAGAACGGCCAGCACGAGGAGCACGGCGATGACGCAGGTCGCTGGCACCAGGCGCTCCCAGCCGATCGAAGCGAGGCTCCCGAGCGTCCACGAGCTTGCGCGCATCGCTTCCTCGAGCTCGGCGCGCTGGATGAGCAGTTGGTTGATCGCGATCAACATGGCGCTCATGCCGATGCCGACGACGATCAGGCGGATGCTGCCGCTCCCAGATGACAGGCCGAATGCCGCTACGACCACGGCCGTGGCGAGACCGCCGACGAGGGCGCCGATGGTGAGGCCGGTCTGCCCCGCGCCGAGCACCAGAGTCGCGACGAGGGCCCCGGTGACCGCCCCGGCATCGAAGCCGAGGACGTCGGGGCTGCCGAGGGGGTTCCTCGTCAGCGATTGGAAGAGCGCGCCGCTTGCGCCGAGGGCCGCGCCGAACACGACGGCAGCCAGAACCCTGGGGAGCCGCCATTCCATCACCACGAGCTGGCTGCGGCTGTCGCCCTGCCCGAGGAGGGCAGCGAGGACCTCGCCGGGTGAGAGGACGAGGCTGCCGACGCAGAGGGCAGTGACGCCGAGAAGGACGATCGCGGCGACCAGGCATGCGCCGACGATAAGGGTGCGGATGCGGACGCGGATGCTGAGGGCCGCCCGCCGCAGGACCAGCGTGCCCGTGGGCGTGGTCCCGGGCCTGGAGCCGCCGCCCTCGTTCACAGCGAGATCACCCGGCGCCTGGCCATCATCGCGATCAGCACGGGCGCGCCGATGATCGCCATCATGAACGCGACGGGGTATTCGCCTGGCTGCGCGACGACCCGGCCGAGGATGTCTGCGGCGAGCAGCACCGCCGGTCCGTAGATGAGTGACGAGGCGAGGATCCAGGGCTGGCTCGGCCCCGTGAACCTCCGTACGACGTGCGGGATCATGAGTCCGATGAACGCAACCGGCCCGATGAGCGCCGTGGCGCATCCCGCGAGCAGCGTCACCGACACGAGCGCGGCCCCGCGGACGAGCCGCACCCGCGTTCCGAGCGCGCGCGCATGATCGTCGCCGAGCGAGAGCGCTCCCAGACCGCGACTGATGCAGACCGCGACGATGAGGCCGACCACGATGACGGGCAGAACTGGCATGGCACCGAGCAGGTCGTGCCCGACCAGCGACCCGACGGTCCAGGCGCGGTAGCCCGCGAAGACAAGGGGGAAGAGCATGGTGAGGGCCATGCTGATGCCGGAGAAGACCGCGGCTAGGGCGACGCCCGCGAGGACGAGCCGAGCGGGGGAGGCGCCGTATCTTCCCGTGCGGCCGATGGCTAGCACCACGAGCGTCGCAACGACGGCGCCCACGAACGAGAAAACGCTGTACTCGCTCGGCGTCGTGATGCCGACAAGCGCTATGCCGAGCGCGACGGCGAGCGCGGCACCGGCGTTGACGCCGAGCAGCCCGGGGTCAGCCAGGGGATTGCGCGTGAGCGCCTGCATCAGAGCGCCCGACACGGCAAGCGCCATGCCCGCGAAGATGCCGACCACGGTTCGTGGAATGCGCAAGGTGAAGAGGATCTCGGAGGCCTCTGAGCCGTCTGGGTTCGCCAGCGCCGAGATCATGTCCGGGATCGGGAGCGGCTTCGCGCCGATGAGGACCGAGAGCACGACCGTCACGAGGAGCAGCGCGACCCCGATTGCGAGACCGAGCATCCGCATCCGGCGTCGCGCGCCCGCAGCGGAAGGGGCAGCGCCCGTCAGCGCCGCCCCTTGCGTGTCAGTGAGCTCAGCTGGCAAGGGCTGCCTCGAAGGTCGGAGTCACCTCGTCGAGCATGTACGTGATGCTGAGCGGGCCGGGCACGTTGGTGGCAACGGCGAGGGCATAGTCGAGCCAGACGACCTTGCCGCTCTGCACGGCGGGCAGCGCCTGGAAGCGCGCATCCGCTTCGAGGGCGGCCTTGTCTGCGTCGGTCATCGCCCAGATGCTGAGCACATCAGAGTCGAAGTCACTCACATTCTCGAGCGAGATGACGGTGAACTCCTCGTGGCTGTTGTCCTGGCCGTCGGCGGGGGCGAGCCCGAAGTCCTCGAGCCAGGTCCCGTTTCCGTACCAGAAGCCGCCCTGCTCGACTGAATAGCCGAGGTACGAGTAGCTTTCGCCATCGAGTGCGGAGAGCCCCTCGGTTGCTGTCGTGATGGAGGCTTCCGTCTCAGAGATCACACGCTCGCCCTGGTCGGCGACTCCGAGCGCGTCCGCGAGGAAGGTCGTGCGTTCTTGCCAGCTCTGCGCGGCTTCGACGTCACTGGTGAGGGTCGGCGCGATGGCGCTGAGGCGGTCGTAGGCCTCTCCCTCCGCTGCCGTCCAGTAGTCGACGACAATCAGATCGGGGTCCGTTGCCAGGATGGCTTCGAAGTCGAGTGAGCCGTCGGCGCCGATGAGACCAGGTTCGAAGGCGCCCGTCAGGGCCCCGTCGAGCCAGGGCAGCGTCTCGAGGCTGTCGCTCGTGCCGATGTCGTAGGCAACCGGTTCGACACCGAGGGCAGCGGCGACGTCGGCGCTCTGAGAATCGAGGACGACGATGCGCTCCGGCTTCTCCGTCAATTCGACATCGCCTTGGATCGTCGTCACGGTTCGGGGGAACTCGCCTGAGAGTGCCGAACTGTCGTTGCCCGCGGCAGGGCTGGACTCCGCTGGTGCCGAGCAGGCCGCGAGGGAGAGGGCGGTCAAGGCCGCGAGACTGACAGCGGCGATGCGCGCAATGGGAAGCGTCATTGGGGGGAGGGCTTTCTCTGATGCGGGACAGTACGGCTGTCACGGAGGCTTTTGTAAGGGAATGCTAACCTAAGTGCAGCGTCGTGGGAGTGCGTCCTGTCCGGCGCCTCTCATCCCCAGAGGAAGGCCTTCATGGCAACGATCCGTGACCGCATCCGGGAAGTCTCCCAGGGGCGAGCGATCCTGATCGACGACTTCGTCGAGGTGGTCGCGAGCCGTCGTCTCACTCCGGGGTTCCAACGGGTCACGCTCGGGGGCGCGTGCCTTGCGGACTACACGGAGCCGCTGCCTGCAGATGCCTTCAAGATCGATATCGGCTCGGAGGCGAACCCGCTTATCCGGGGCTTCACGGTCCGTGATTTCCGGGCAGAGCGCTTGCAGTTCGACTTCGACGTCGCCCTGCATGAGGCGGGTCGTGCCAGCGACTGGTCGCAGACGGTCGCGGTCGGTCAACGGGTGCGCTTCCTCGGCTTCCGGCGAGATTTCGCCGTCGGTGACGGGGTCACAGAGCACGTGTTCATCGCCGACGCCAGCGCTCTCCCCGCAACCGCCGCCATCCTCGAGTCGCTTCCCACTGGTCACCGAGTGGCTCTGCTGGCGGAGACGGGCAACCCAGAAGATCGTGCGCTTCTCTCCGCGGCGATCGAGTCGCTGGGTGACCGACTGCGTGTCGTCTGGCTCACCGGGAGGTCGTCCCAGGGGTTGGAGAGCGCCCTCGTGAGCGCCGCCCGCAACCTGACCGTACCCCCGCATGCGCAGGTGTGGCTGGCCGCCGAGTCGGCGACCGTTCGCAGCATCCGCCGCCACCTCATCGAGGGTCTCGGGGTGCCTCGGGGGAATCTGCACGCCACGGCGTACTGGATCTCGGGGCTCACGAGCAGCCAGAGGGATGACAGGGAAGCGGTCGTCTACGGGGAAGCTGTCGACGCGGGCCTCGATGTCATGGATCCCGTCGTCTACGACCGGCTGGAGTTCGAGGGCGCCTGAGCCCGTGCTCCTGTTCAGGTCCAACGGGCAGGGGCCGAGAGGCTCCTGCCGGGGCTGCGACGAGCGGATGCGTCGGTAGGGTCGCTCTATGTGGGAGACGGATACCGAGGACTTCGCGGACATCAAGAGCGCTGAACTCGCGCTGCTCTCGTCGGCCGTGCGAGCCGACTCCGCCCAGACGTCCGCGTTCCTATCTGAGGACTTCGCAGAGATCGGGCGCTCCGGGCGTCGCTGGACGTACGCGGAGTCGGTGGCGGCCCTGGCCGGCGAGGAGGAGCGCCCTCTTCCGCGCACATCGGAGTGGCTCTTCAACCGGGTGAGTGCGGAGCTCGTGCTCGTGAACTACGTGCTCCATGAGCCCGGCCGGAGCAGCAGGCATGCGTCGCTGTGGGACACGCGAGGCCCAACCCTCCGATACCACCAGGGGACGATCATCCCCAGCTCGCCGACTGAGCTGTAGTTCACGAACCTCGTTCGGGGTGCCCACTGCCGCGAAGGCGCCACGCCCGAGCGGGATTCGTCGTGAACATCGCTGTGGCGACGACGTCGCCGACGTGCGAGGCGATCGTCCGCCTCGTCTGGCTGAGGAGGCCGCGCATCCCGGCCCCGCCGCCGGCTGCCGTCGCCGAGCGCGTCGTGGTGTCGCCGCCGATGAGGAGCGAGTCGGCGTGGCCCGTGTCAACGATCCGGCTGATGACGGACAGCAGGGCGGAGTCCGTGCGGGCGTGGTTGGGCGAGGGCCCGTCGACGCACAGGAACGCGCCGGTGGCGCTGACTTCGGCGATGTACTCGAGGTCGGGGTTGCGGCCCAGGTGTCCCAGGACGACGGCTTCAGGCGTCACCTCAAGCTCTCGGAGCAGGCCGACGACCGCGAGGGCGCACCTTCCTCCTTCCAGGTGGACGGCGATGGGTGCACCGGTCGCGTGATGCGCGGCCGCAGCCGCATCCAAGCTCGTCCGTTCGAACGGCGTCGCGCCCGCCGGTCCGGTCCCGACCTTGATCAGGCCGCACCGCCGATCGATCACGTCCTCGACGAAGGCCGCCGCGAGTTCGACGGCACTGGCGTCGAGCAGTGGATGCCCGGGCCGATAGACCTCCCGGCGGTGCCGGCCGGTCGCGGCGACGATGTGGACTCGAGACGCATGCCCGAGTTCCTGCAGTGCGGCCAGCTGCCGACCGAGGCCGCGCGGAGTCCACTGCACGATCGTGGTTCCGCCTTCCTCGCGGAAGAGGTCAGCCTCGAGCACCGCGGCCCCGAAGTCGGCGAGCTCCTGGCCTGGCAGGGCGGGCGTGGAGAGGAAGAGATGGTCGTGCGAATCCACGACGCCGACGCTCGCCGCGTCGAGGTCGCCGGCAGTCGTTCGGACGACCTCCCCGGTCACGCTGTCGCGCTGTTCGGGGAGACCGTGTCGAGTGCGCGCAGGGCCGCCATGGTGCGGGGCAGGCCGACGTAGGCGACGAGGTGAACGAAGGCCTCGGCGACCTCCTCCCGCGACATGCCGATCCTGATCGAGGATGCGATCTGTCCCTGCAGTTGAGGATCCACGCCGCCCAGTGCCGCGAGGGCTCCGAGGTTGAGGAGCTGCCGATCGCGGGGGCTGAGCCCGGGGCGCTGGTAGGTGCCGCCGAAGACCGCACCGACGATCCACTCATCGAAACCGGGCGCCGTCGCGTCGACGGTCGTGCGCCATCCCTGCGTCGTCTCGGGTTCCTGCAACGCGGCGAGCGTATCGAGGCCTGCCTCTGGGTCGTACTGCCTGTCCATGGCGACTCCATTCTGTAACGGTTCACACGTTACACTTGTCGAGTGGCCGACAAGACAGCATTCAGGACAGATGGTGGAGCGGCGTGGCTCAATCTCCTCGCCACTCGGGGGCAGACATTCGGTGCGCATCCCATCGAGCGCCTTCGCGCCCCCGAAGACCTCCAGCGGTGGCTCACGCTGATGGGCCTGCGACCCCTCGAGGCGCCGAGCGGAGGCGACCTGAAGGAGGCGGTGCGGCTCCGCGAGACCCTTCGTGGGCTGGCGATGGCAGCCGTGGAGCCTTCGTCACCCAGGGGGCTGAGCATGGATGCGCTCCTAGAGTTCTCCACGAAGGGGAACCCGGCTCTAGCCGGGGCGCCGCTCGGTGATGTCGCGTCCGCGCTGTCAGCGCTCGCGATTCAGGCGACCCTCACGTTGCGCGGGCCCGACCGTGCGCTCCTTCGCCAGTGCGATGAGGTCGACTGCCGCTGGGTCTTTCTGGATTCATCTGGCCGCAGGCGGTGGTGCCCAGCACCTGCGTGCGCATCCCGCGGCCGCGTGCGCGCGCACCGCGCAGCGGCGGCATCGTCGTCCTCGTGAGCTCGGCGCTCGACTCGGCTAGCTCGGCGGCTGCTCCTGTGCTGAGTGGTGCCGTTCTTGCCAGGTGGGGTCGGCGATGCCGGTCAGGACGCTGAGTACCGTGCGCTCGGCGAGCTTCGCGTCGATCGGCTGGTGGCCGAAGAACGCTCGGTAGTAGAGCGGTGCCGCGAGGAGGTCGAGGGTGAGCTCCATGTCGAGTTCCGCCCGCAGGTCTCCTCGCTCGATGGCGTGCTCGAGGACTGTCCTGGTCGTCGCGCGGCGAGCCTCGAAGTACTCGCGGAGAAACAGCTCGCGGAGCTCCGGGTCGGCCTCCAGGTCGGCGAGGAGTCCCGGGAGTGCGCGGGTGATGGGGGAGTCGCCGAACCCGTCGGCGATGTTCGAGATGCCGCTGACGAGGTCGCAGTGCACGCAGCCGGTGTCCGGCGTCGGCGTCGTTCCGAGCACCGAGATGAGCGTGTGCACGACGATGCCGGGCAGGCTTTTCCAGCGCCGTCGAAGCGCGGGCTTGCTTGTCCCGGCGGCTGCCGCGACATTCTCCATCGTGAGCGAGCGGTACTGGCCGGTCTCGAGGAGGCCGATGACCGCCTCGGTCGCCCTGGCGTCGATCGTCGCGTCGCGGGGGCGGCCGTGCGGCAGTGATCGGGTCCGGGGTGCAGCGTGCGGCTCTGGTTGCGGCATTGCCTCACCGTACCCTACATTCATTACGTTCCGGTGTGGAATGTAATGAATGGGAGTGCGCATGCAGCAGGATGAATCGCGTTCGACGGCGGGGGCGACGACACCCTCAGAGGTAGAGGCCGGAGGTGTCTTCTCGCCCCGTCTGCGCGGGTCGACGATCGGGATCCTCGTGAGCGTCGGGGCGGTGGCCTTCGAATCGCTGGGGGTCGCGACCGTCCTCCCGACCGTCGCCGAGGAGCTGGGAGGCCTGCGCGGATACGGCTGGGGGCTCTCGGCGCTCATGCTCGCCAGCATCGTCGGCACCGTCGTCGCCGGGAGCGACATCGACCGCAGGGGGCCCGCCCGGGCAGTGGTGGTCGGAAGCCTGGTCTTCGCGCTCGGCTGCCTGCTCGCTGGCCTCGCCCCCGGGTGGGGAGTGTTCGTGGCCGCGCGAGCGCTCCAGGGATTCGGGGTCGGAGCGATCATGGCGTACGCCTACAGCCTGGTCGGCCTCGCGTATCCGCCTCGGCTCCAGGCCGTCATGTTCGCGTTCCTGTCGTCAGCGTGGACGATCCCGTCGCTCCTGGGCCCGGTCTTCGCCGGGGTGCTCACGACGGTGCTCGACTGGCGCGTCGTGTTCTGGACCATCGCCCCGATCACGATCCTCCTCCTCCCGCTCGTCTTGCCGGGTGCACGCCGGGTCTCGGCAGGCCCGAGAGTGCGGAGTGGCCGGTTGTTCTCCGCGCCCGTCTGGTTCTCGGTGCTCCTGGCGGCCGGGACGGGGGCCGTGCTCTTCGGCCTCGAGGTGGATGCGCTCCCGCTGATGCTCGCGCTGCTTATCGTGGGCCTCGTGGCCGCGGTCGTGGGGTTGCGCCGCACCCTGCCCGTGGGATCTTTCCGTGCGCGCCGTGGTGCGCCGGCCGGGGTCGTCGTGCGCTTCATCCTGTGCGGCGTGTACTTCGGGTCGGAGGCGTTCCTGCCCCTCGGGCTCACGAGCATCCACGGCCTCGACGTCACGATCGCAGGGCTGGGTCTCGCGGCCGGCGCGCTCGCCTGGACGGCCGGGTCGTTCGTGCAGGCGCGGATCGACGCAGCCCGGCCCGGACAGCGCGCTCGCTCGACGAGGGTCGGGATGCTCGTCCTGCTGGGTGGCCAGCTGCTCATGGGGGCGGCTGTCGCGCTTCCGGCGGTCTGGCCGGGCTGGGCCGTCGTCGGCTGGGGCATCGCGGGAATCGGGATGGGGATCGCGTTCAACGCGTCGACGGCGGCGACCATGTCGGCCACGCCGACCTCGGCCGCGGGGAGCATCAGCGCGAGCCTGCAGCTCGCGCAGACCCTCGCGACGGCGGTCATCGCCGGCCTCGGTGGGGCGGCCGTCGCACGGCTCGGCGCCACGACGCCCGCGTTCCTCGCGGTCTTCGGGTCCACCGCCGCACTCGCCCTGGTCGGTGTGTGGGTCGCGGGTCGCCTCCGGAGTCAGGCGGCCGAAGCCGGGGACCGACGCCGGTAGGAGGGATGGGGCGCCGCGTTCATCTCCCTACTCCGGCGAGGCGCGCGCGATGTGCACTGCGAGGAAGGCCACTTCCTCGTCGGGAAGCTCCACGCCGTGCGTCTCGCGGATGAACGTGCGCACGCGTTCCGCGGTCGCGATCGCACGAGGGGCGCGCTCGCTGAGGTTCCGGAACAGGAAGTCGTCGCCGCCCAGCAGCTGGCCCGCGAAGAATCGCTCCGCGAAGAACTGCAGGTGCGTGAGGAACCGCGAGGCGTGGAGGTCCTTCCTGGAGACCCGGACGGCGGAGGTCATCGTCACGATGCTCGTGACCTTCGCGACCAGGTCGACGACGCGCATCGAGTCGACGCCGAGCTTGCCCGTGTCGGCGTTGACGAGGTGGAAGGCGACGTTGGCTGCCTCCTCCTCGCCGAGCCGCACGCCGAGGCGTCGTTCGACGTCGTCGAGGGCGCGGACGCTCACGGCGTGGTGGTCCGGGTAGACGGTGCGTACCTCCCACGCGAGCCGGTTCGTGAGGGCGATGCCCTTCCGGTATCGCTCCACCGCGAAGTGGAGGTGGTCGGTGAGGGTGAGGTACACGTGCGGGTCGAGGGTGAGTCCCGCTCGACCCGCATCCGCGACGATCTCGCGGGTCAGCTCGACGTACTCTGCCGGGATCTGCGCGAGCAGCTCGACGAGGTTCCGGTGATCCGAGTCAGGGAGGGAGATGAACTCCTGGTCCGTGATCGTCGCCGAAACCTCGTCGCCCGGCTTCTGGCCGTACCCGATGCCCTTGCCCAGCAGGACCCGCTCGACGCCGCGGTCGTCGACGACGAGCACCACACTGGAATTGAGGACCTTCTTGATGGCGGGCACGGTGGTCTCCTTTGACGCCGCTTGGAGGGGAGGGGGTTAGCTGAGGTCTGCGCCGTTGGACTCGATGACCTGGCGGTACCAGTGGAACGAGTCCTTGCGTCGGCGCTCCAGTGTGCCATTCCCGAGGTCGTCGAGGTCGACGTGGATGAACCCGTACCGCTTGCTCATCTGCGATGTCGACGAGCTGACGAGGTCGATGGGCCCCCAGCTGGTGTAGCCGAGCAGGTCGACGCCCTCGTCCACGGCCTGGATCATCTGCTCGAAGTGCGCTCGGAAGTACTCGACGCGGTAGTCGTCGCGGATCCGTCCGTCCTCGTCGACCGTGTCGCGCATCCCGAGCCCGTTCTCCACGATGAAGAGGGGCTTGCGGTAGCGGTCGTACAGGTCGAGGAGGGAGATGCGCAGCCCGATCGGGTCGATCTGCCAGCCCCACTCGGACGAGCCGAGGTAGGGGTTCTTGACGCCGAGGACCGTGTTGCCCGGCGTGCGCTCGGCGTCGGGGTCGACGGATTCGGTCATCGACATGTAATAGCTGAACGACACGAAGTCGGCCGTGTGCTCGCGCAGGAGCTCCACGTCGCCGTCCTCGAACGGCACGGTGACGCCCATCTCCTCGAGCTGGCGGAGCACGATCGGCGAGTACGACCCGCCGGCCTGCACGTCCGAGCACATGTAGAGGAGGCGTTCCTTCGCGCGCGTCGCGGCGACGTCGTTCGGGTGGCAGGTGCGCGGGTAGGTCGTGAGCATGGTGATCATGCAGCCCATCTGCGCGTCCGGGTGCAGCTCTCGCAGCATGCGGGTGACGGATGCGCCTGCGATGAACTGGTGGTGCAGGGCCGTGTAGCAGGCCTGCGTGATCGAGGTCCCCGTGACGGTCTCCTCGATGATGCCGCCCGAGGTGAACGGGTGGCGTTCCATGCCATCGATCTCGTTGAACGAGATCCACCGCTTCACGATGTGCCCGAACCGTTCGAAGCAGGTGCGGGCGAAACGCTCGAAGAGGCCGATCGTGGCCCGGTCGAGCCAGCCGTTGCGGGTGACCGCGAGCTCGAGGGGCGCGTCGAAGTGCGACAGCGTCACGAGGGGCTGGATGCCGTGGCTCTGCATCTCCTCGAACAGGTCGAGGTAGTAGGCGATGCCGTCCTCGTTGGGCTCGAGCTCCTCGCCGGTCGGGTAGAGCCGCGACCAGAGGATCGACACCCGCAGCACGCTGAAGCCCATCTCGGCGAACAGGGCGAGGTCTTCCTTGTAGCGGTGCACGAAGTCGATGGCGCGCCGCTTCGGGAAGTACGTGGGGTCCGGGTCGCGCTTGGCCTCGGCGATGCTCTCGAGGGTGACGGCGTGCAGCGCGGCGAAGTCGTCGTTGTTGGCGTTCGGGTGGCGGCGGAGCACGTCGGTGACGACCCATCCTCGGCCATCCTCGCCCCAGCCGCCTTCGGCTTGGTTCGCGGCGATTGCGCCGCCCCAGAGGAAGTGATCAGACAGTGCCATGTGCGGTCTCCTTGATGTTGGTGAGTGAGATGAGGGATGCGCCCCGGTTGACGTGCTGGCCGGTGTCGAACTGCGCGTCGCCCCCGGCCGTGTTGACGACGACGATGGGGGTGATCGTGTCGAGGCCGGCCGCGGCGATGGCGTCGAGGTCCGCGTCGATGACGGGCTGGCCCTCCTCGACCCGGTCGCCCTGCGCGACGTGCGTCGTGAAGGGGGCGCCTTCGAGGACGACGGTGTCCATGCCGACGTGCACGAGCACCTCGACGCCGTCGTCAGTGCGGATGCCGATCGCGTGCTGCGAGTCGAGGAGGGACGTGACGGTGCCCGACACGGGGGCGACCACGCGTCCATCCGTGGGGCGGATCGCGACGCCGTCACCGAGCACACCCGTCGAGAAGACCCCGTCGCCGAGCGAGGCGAGCTCGACGACCTCGCCCTGCATGGGGGAGACGATCGTGAGCGCGCGAGGCTGCGACGGACTCGCTGCGGTACCCGCGTCCGCGCTCGCATCCGCGTGCTCGTCGGTCTTGCCGAGCACGCGCAGGGTGCCGGAGTCGGAGTCCTTCCAGAGCACGACGCCGACGATGAACGACACGGCCGCGCCGATCACGAGGCCGATGAGGGCGTGGATGAGGTTCCACGGGTCGAGGGCGTCGATGAACATGGAGAAGCTCGCGAGGCCGGGGCTGACGATCGCAAAGGTGTCGACGAGCGTGATGCCGAGGTACGCGCCCGAGGTGATGGCGCCGGCGAGCACCGCGATGAGTGCGCGTCGGTTCTGGAGGGTGACGCCGTAGAGGGCCGGCTCGGTAACGCCGAACAGCGCCGAGAAGCCTGCGGAGACGGCCGTGGCGCGGAGCACCTGGTTGCGGGTGCGGACAGCGACGGCGAAGCTCGCGCCGGCTTCGGCGATGTTGTGCGCGAGGGAGGCGGTCAGGTAGAAGCTCTCCTTGCCGTACGTGGCCATCGTCGTGATCGTCGGTGGCAGGAGCGGCTTGTGCATGCCGACCGAGATGAGGAACGGCAGGATGGCGGCGAGGAGCGCGACGGCGATCCACCCGAAGGTGTTGTGGAAGTTGAAGAGCAGGCCTGCGAAGAGGTCGCCGATCTCGAAGCCGAACGGACCGATGAGGAACACCGTGGCGGGCGCGACCACGAGGTAGCACATGAGGGGCACGTAGAAGGTGCGGATGGGCGGCCACGAGAACTTCGTGAAGAAGCGCTCTGCACCCCAGAGGAGCAGCACGGCGAGGATCGCGGGGAACACCTGCGCGTTGTAGTTGACGACGGGCACGGGGATCCCGAAGAGCGCCGCGCCGCCATCCTGGCTCACGAGGCTCGTGAACCCGGGGAAGAGGAGCAGCGCGACGGAGCCGAGGGCCACCGGCCGGTTCACGTCGAGCTTCTTCGCGGTGGTGTAGGCGACAAGCAGCGGCAGGAACGCGAACACGGCGTCGGGGACGGCGGCGATGAGCGCGTACGAGTCGCTCTCCCGGTCGATCCAGCCGAGCGCGGCCGCGAGGACGAGGAGCGACTTGAAGATTCCCGCGCCCGCGATGGCGGGGATGATGGGCACGAAGACGCTGACGACGAAGTCCAGCACCTTGGAGCCGACCCGCTTGACGGTCCACGGGGTCCGGGGCTTCTCGGTCGCGGCGGCGGTCGGTGACCCGGAGCGGAGCTTCTCGACCGCTCGGTAGTACTCGAGAACTCGTCCTCCCACGATGACCTGCGTCTGGGGTCCGCGGACCACGCCGAGCACGCCGGGGATGGACTTGAGTGCCGCCTCGTCGACGGGGCTGTCGTCGCTGAGGGTAAACCTCAGGCGGGTCGAGCAGTGCTGCAGGGCAGACACATTGCTGCTCCCGCCGACGTGCTCGAGGATCTCTGCCGCCTCTGAGCTGATGTTCATGTTGTGCTCCTCCATTGGAACTCGGGGGACAGCTTCCGGGCAACAAAAAAGGACCCGACCGTAGCTCTGTAGAGCAACAATCGGATCCTGCCTGCATGACCAGTCACATGTCCGTTGCATGAACTTACACGGATCCTGGGGCGGTGTCCACCGGCGGTTCGGAGGTACACTCGGGCTCAGCAGGGTGTGCGCGTGACACCCGCGCGCCAGGTGACCTTCGGGGCCTTCGCGATCCGATCGGTGAGCGACATCTGGAGTCCCCTTGACGAACATCCGCCCCAGGGAGCGTGCGCTGGCTGCGTTCGCGGCCATCGCCTTCGGCTTCGTGATCGCCGGCGCCAACAGCATCAACCCGCTGCTGCCCATGCTCCGGGTCGAGGTGCCCCTGAGCCCGCTCGGTGTGTCGCTGACGTTCGTGGTTTACGTGTCAGCAGCGGTTGCCACCCTCCTGGTCGTCGGCTTCTCCCGGCTGCGAGTGACACCCGGTTCGGCCGTGGTCGCGGCCCTGCTCATCGCGGCGCTCGCGAACCTGCTCCTCGCGTCCTCGAACGAGGTGCAGCTGCTCGTCGGGCGGGCGGCTACCGGGGTCGCGGTCGGGCTCGCGACGGGCGGTGCGGCCGGTCTGGTGGTGGATGCGCTCAAAGGGCGTGGGCGGGGGCTGGCCGCGACGGGGAACCTCGTCGGCGCTGTCGTCGGCACCGCGATCGCCCAGGGGGTTGCGGCGCTCGAGACCGTCGCCGGGGCGATGTCCATGTACGTCGCTGGCGCCGCGATAGCGCTCCTGCTCGCACTGGCCCTTGTCCTGTTGCTTCCCCGGAGCGTGCCACGGGCAGCGCGCAAGCGCGGAATCGGGGCTCCGACCTCCCGTCGGCTGACGCGCGCCGACGTCCGGACGATCGCGCGCGCCGCGGTGGTCTGGACGGGGCTCAGCGCTGGCGTCGTCTACGCGCCGACGGTGTTCTCCGATGCCACGATGCCGCTGGCGCAGTTCGGCGGCAGCGTCACCATGCTGGTTGCTGCGGCCGTCGCTCAGCTCGCGAGCGTGCCGCTCGGTCGGCTGCTCCCCGCAGCCAGCGGTCACTTCGCGTTCGCCGTCGGCTGTGCGCTCGCGGTCACGTCGGTGCTGCTCTCGAACAACCCGCTCGCGTTGCTCGCGATGGCGCTGCTCGGTGCGGGAGGGGCTGTGGCCTACCGGACGTCGCTGGTGCATCTGACGCGCGGAGCGGCCGCGAGCCAGCAGAGCTCGCTCGCGTCGAAGTTCGCCGTCGCCACCTATGCCGCATCCGCGTCGACGGTGCTGGCGATCGGAGTCCTCGGGAGCGTGGTGCGGACCGAGGTCGTACTCGCGGTGTTCGCGACGCTGCTGAGCGTCGCGGCCCTCTGCATGCATCTGGGCGCGCCCCGGTTCAGGGACCTCGCCGAGGGGCCCACCGGCAACGGAGCACTCTGAGTCCTGGCGACGTCGGCTGCCGCGCGCCCGGTGTGTTCAGCGTTCGCTGGCGACGACGAGGGAGCGGATCGCGCTGACGAACTCGGCGGGTGCTTCGATCGGGAGGAGGTGTCCGCTTCCGATGACGGGGTGCAGGCTGACGCGGCTGAAGTGATCGTCGAGCCGGTCGGCCCACTTGATCGGGAACAGGGGGTCCTCCGTCGGCCAGAGCATGACGGTCTGGGTCTCGATCGGTGGCAGTTCGCCCGCGTACCCGCGATTCGCGAGGTACCACTGGATGCTCGCGGCGAACGCTCCGGGCCGGGAATAGGCCGCGATGAGCTCCTCGCGCTGCGGGTGACGCTGGGGTGCGGCGGCTCCGCTCCAGGTGCGCCAGAGGTAGTCGAGGTAGCTGGCGACCGCGTCGGGTCTGCCATCGATCAGCTCGGCAGCGATCGGCTCGCGTTGGAAGTGCTGGTACCAGAATGTCGGTGCGAGGGACGGCGCCGTCGCGCGGTCGCCGATGCCCGGATATGCGGGGGTGAGGACGGCCCCGTCGAACCGCGACGGGTCGAGGCGAAGCGCCGCCTGAGCGATTCGACTGCCGATGTCGTAGCCGGCGATGATGGTGCGGCCGCCGCTGGCAGGGTCCGCAAGCCCATCGAGGAGGCGGCGGGCGTGCGCTTCCGCGGTGGCCTCAGCGAGCGGGAGCTCGCCCGCGAACGCTGCTCCGAATCCGCGGAGGTCTGGCACGATCGTCGTCGCGGGCTGGAGGGCGTCTCGCACCGCGTCGTAGTCCGACGGGAGTCCCGGCCACCCATGGACGAGGATCACGCGGTCGTCGGCGCTCAGCTCCGACATCCGCTGTCCTTCCTCGTCGCCAGTCCGATCAGCTGGGAGTACGTCGCGATCGCCTCGGCCTCCGTGATCGCCCCCTTGAGGGTCGAGGCCGAGAGGGACTCGCCCGCGCCGACGAGGGCGATGCAGAGGAGGTGGAGTTCCGGGTCGGGCATGACGACGTGCGGCCGAAGGATCGCCTCGAACATCTGGACGCCCGTCTCCTCGAGCTCGCGGTAGATGCTGGCACGTTCTTCGTTGCCCGTCATCGCAGCCCCGACGGCGAAGAACTCGCTGCTGGCATCCGTCGCGCACCGGATGTACGTCTCGGAGAGGGCGTCGATCGTGGGCTCGTGGGCGAGGCTGTCCTGGGCCATCCCCTCTTGGAACGCCCGCTTCCGCTCCGCGTCGATCCACCGGTACAGGGCCGTCAGCAGCGACGAGCGCGACTCGAAGTGATCGTAGACGACGGGCTTCGACACGCCCCCGTGCTGGGCGAGGGTGCCCAGCGTCAGGGCGTCCACCCCGTCCTGCCGCACGATGGCCAGCGCCTTCTCCAGCAGATCCTGGTGGCGAGCATCCCAGGGGAGGCGACGCTTCCGTGGTTCTTCGGGGGGTGGTGTTGCTTGGGCCATCATTAAGCTACCTTCAGTAGGTTACTGTTGCTACAGAAAGTAGCTTACCGAGTCGAAGGCACCAATGGGGCGTTTCTGCGCCCAAGCGCTTCGGCTCGGCCAGGCAAGAGAGAAGGAGGACCACCGTTGAACCGAGGAGAAGGAAACAGGCCGCCGTTGCGCGAGCGGCAGATCGACGTGAATGGCCACCCGTTCCGAGTGCTCGATCAAGGAGATGGGCCCACTGTCCTGTTCGCCCACGGGTTCCCTGACGTGGGGGAGACCTGGCTCGGTCAGATGGCCGGAGTCGCTGAGGCGGGATACAGGGCTGTGGCTCTCGACATGCGAGGGTTCGGAGCCAGCTACTCCCCAAGCAGCGTCGAGCTCTACAGCGCTCTCCACACGGTGGGGGACCTCGTCGGGGTTCTGGACGCGCTGGAGATCTCCGAGGCCGTGCTCGTCGGCCACGACTGGGGTGCGGACGTGGCGCAGCGCGCGATGGTGCTCCGTCCAGACCTGTTCCGCGGACTTGTCAGCTTGAGCATCCCGTTTCTGCCCCGCGGGGAAGCGAGCCTGTGGAGCCAGCTGAAGAAGGACGGGTTGGGCGACAGCTACTACGCGTTCGAGATGATGAAGCCTGACGGGCATCTCGCCTTCGAGCCCGCGGCTGCATCCATTCCGAGTGCGCTGTACTGGCTTTCTGGAAGCCCCGCCGTCGGGGAAGGGTGGGATCCCGTCGACTCCTCCCGAGGCATGCTCCGACCTGCGCCAGTCGGCGTCCCCGCTTGGGCCGACCCCACGTATGTCTCGCGCTCCATCGCCGCCTTCCAAGGGAGCGGCTTCGCGACGGGTCTGAACTACTACCGCGCATCCGACATCACCTTCGAGCAGATGTCGGCGTTCAAGGGGGTGCCGATCCGGCAGCCCGCGCTGTACATATGGGGCGCTGAAGATGGCCTCTGCCAGCTCTTCCACCCCGAACCGCCGACCGTCGAGCAGTTGCGCGTATCCGCCCCTGGGCTGGTAGACGTCGTCCGTCTCGAAGGGGTCGGGCACTGGCCGCAGCACGAAGCGGCCGAACGGGTGACGGCGGAGATCTTGGCATTCCTTGCCGGTATCGAATGGCAATGCACCAGTGACATGGGTGCTGAAAGTGAGAGCAAACGATGATGAACCTCGACCAAGCTGTCCGAGCGGAAGACCTGTCCAGGGTCGCTGACCTTCTTCGCACGGGAACAGACGCCAGCCAGCCCCTGCCAGACGGCCTCACGCCCCTGATGGTCGCCGCCACCTTCGGGAACGCGCAACTCGTCGACCTGCTGCTGACCGCAGGAGCCGACCCGCTGACAGTGGAACGTCACATGGGGGCCACAGCTCTGCACAAGGCAGCGCAGGGCGGCAACGGCGATGTGGTGTCGCTGCTCCTCGATCACGGCGCGTTCATCGATCAGCAGTCCCCGTCTCTCGGCAACACCGCGCTCATGGACGCTGTCCTGCAGAAGCAGCCGGAAGCCGTCCAGGTTCTCCTGAACCGAGGAGCTCGAACCGACGTGATGAACCACTGGCACCAGACGGCAGTCCAGCTCGCCCGCGAGGATGGCTTGGGTACCATCGAAGCGCTCATCCTGGACCATGACAGTGCCAACGAGCGGCATGTGGCTTCCCTTGCGCTGTTCGCCGCCGCGAGCGCGGGGGATCTCACCGCGGTGGAGCAGCTCATCGCAGGCGGCGCCGCGCTCGACGAGCGCCACCCGATCGTCGGTGGCTTCGACGACGACTACACGCCGTTGGGTGTGGCCGCTCGCGAAGGTCACGTCGATGTCGCAGATCGTCTCCTCGATGCCGGCGCAGACCCGCGCCTCACGATCGGCCTGATGAAGGGCACCGCGGTTCACGACGCCGCCTACTTCGGACATGCCGACGTGCTCCGCTGCCTGCTTGCGCCACGCCAGACAGGCCTCTCGGCAGACCTTGACGCCCAGGGGTTGTACAACGGCCTCACTGCGCTCCACGACGCGGTCTGGCACGGCCACGTCGACTCGGCTCGGGTGCTCCTCGAGGCGGGGGCCTCACTGGTGCTGCGAACACACGCAGGGCTCACGCCGAAGGATCTCGCCCGTCTCTACGGATACGAGGAGCTCGTGAACCTGCTGGCAGCAGAAGAGGTTCGCCGATGAAAGGGAGCATCATCATTTCGAAGCCCATCCACTCAGCTCCCACTTCTGCGGATGAGCAGTCGAGGTCAGCGCCGAAGCGGGCGGTGCCTCCTCGCGTCTTCATCTTCGGCATCTCAGGCAGGGTCGGCCGGCTGCTCGCGGCCCGCCTCCAAGGTCAGGGCGTGCCCGTTTCCGGTCTCGTTCGGACGCGGCGGCAGGCCGCAGCGCTCGAGCGGGCCGAGGTGTCGCCGCTGCTCGGGGACCTCGGAGCCTCCACCACAGACGAGCTCGGGGCGATGATCCGGGACTGCGATGTCGTCGTGTACGCCGCTGGCTCGAACGCTGGCCCCCAGCGCGTGACGGACGATATCGACCTCGCCGCCCTCGGTCGCGTGGCGGAGGCGGTCGAGCGCGTCCGAGGGGTGCGGCTCATTCTGCTCTCCGTGCTTCCCGAAGCGTGGCGTGAACGAGCGCTGAGCGACGACGAGGAGCACTACTTCGCGGTCAAGAAGCGGGCAGAGGTGAGCCTGACCCGACAGGATGTCGATTGGGTGATCCTCCGCCCATCGCTCTTGACGGATGACGCTGGAACCGGGGCGGTCTCCCTCGGGCCCGCAGAGGAGCACGGCGAGATACCCCGCGAGGATGTGGCCGCAGTCCTCGAGGCGCTGGTGCTCGAGCCGTCCATCAGGCGGCAGATCCTGGAGTTGAACGAGGGGCAGACGCCGGTCGTCGAGGCTGTTCGCGGGTTCGCGCGCGACGTCTGAGCTCTGGACTCACCGAGGCAGGTGGGCGTGGTCGCCTAGCGCCGCCGGAAGTCGCCGGCGACGGGGCAGTCGAACGGGTCGCGAGCCTGCAGTCCCACCCTGTTGAGGTACTCGATCACGATGCGGTACGACTCCAGGAGCGAGGTCTCCGCGTACGGCACGTCCTGCTCTTCGCAGTAGGCGCGCACGATCTCGCGAGCACGGGCGAGGTGCGGCCTCGGCATGCTCGGGAAGAGGTGGTGCTCGATCTGGTAGTTGAGTCCGCCCATGAGCGCACTGGCCCACCAGCCGCCCCGCACGTTGCGCGAGGTGAGGACCTGCCTGCTGAAGAAGTCGAGCTTCACGTCGGCGGGGATGAGCGGCATGCCCTTGTGGTTGGGCGCGAACGACGCCCCCATGTAGACCCCGAACACGGCCATCTGCACGGCGACGAACGCGACCGCGAGGCCAAGCGGGAGCATCCAGAAGATCGCGCCGAGGTAGATCGCGAAGCGGACCGCGATCATCGTCAGCTCCACCCACCGACCCGTGATCTTCTCCCTGGCGAAGAGCGACTTGATGGACCGGAAGTGGAGGTTGTAGCCCTCGAAGGTCAGCAGCGGGAAGAACAGGTACCCCTGCTTGCGGGTGATCAGCGCCAGCAGACCCCGTTGCTCGCTCGCCGACTCCTCCGTGAAGGAGATCGTGTCGAAGTCGATGTCGGGATCCTTCCCCTTCTTGTTGGGGTTGGCGTGATGACGCGTGTGCTTCGTCATCCACCAGCTGTAGCTCATCCCGACGATGCCGGCCGCGAGGAAACGACCGAGCCGGTCGTTCGCCCTGCCCGAGGTCAGGACCTGGCGGTGGGAGGCTTCGTGAGCGAGGAACGCGAACTGCGTGAAGATGACCCCGAGTGCCGCCGCGATGAGCAGCTGGAACCAGCTGTCCCCGAGCAGGATGAACCCAGTGATCGCGGCGGCAAGCGCGACCAGAAGGCCTGCTGCGAGAGCGCCGTAGAACCCGAGCGTGCGATCGAGGAGTCCCTCCCCACGGATCGCCTTCGAGACTGCGCCATAGCTCTGCGTGATCCGGGGAGTCTTCTCTCCCTTGGTCGTCCGGCGAACCGCGCCGTAGCTGCTTGGGGTGAGTTTTGACTCGGGCGACTGCACGGCCGGCTCCTTGCTCGGTCGGCACGAGGCATCAGGCGAACCTCGTGACATGGCTAGCAATTCCGAGCAAGGATCTTAGTAGAACGGTGATGGCGGAGCTAACCGGTCACTCCGCGTTGGCGACTTCCGGCACGGACAAGGCCCACGCGTTCATGGCGTCGAGGACCGTCCGCAGCTGCTCACCGACCTCGGTCAGCTCGTAGACGACCCTCGGCGGGATCTCCGGGTAGGACGTCCGTGTGACGAGCCCGTTGGCCTCGAAGCGCCGCAGCCGGTTCGTGAGCGTGTGCGCACTGATGCCGGGGAGGCGGTCTTTGATCTCGGTGAATCGGAGGGGGCCGTGGAGCAGTTCCCGCACGATCAAGGTGGCCCATGGCCCCTCGAGGAGTACGAGGAATCGGGCGACACCGCACTCGGGGAGATCGTCGCATCTTGGCATGAGTTTGAGCATATCCCTTTAGTGCAGTTGACGTAACCGATGCATCCTGTGCACTAATGGACGTATGACCTACTTGATTCATGGCGCCACTGGTGCCCAGGGCGCCCCCGTCATCGCAGCCCTCGCCCAGGCCGACCTCGATGTCACTGCCGCGGTTCGCACACCGAGCTCCTATGTCGGCCCGGGAACGGCGGTTGCCGTCGACTTCACCGACGCCGCCTCGCTGGCCGACGCGTATCGCAGAGTTCAGGGGATCTTCGTCCACCTGCCGATTGGATCGCCTGCCGACCAGCTGTCCGCAGCGAACGCGGTCGCCGACGCCGCCGAGGCGTCGACTCCGGCCCGAGTCGTGGTCTCCACGAGCGGGTACACGCTGGAGGACCCGGAGAGCGCGCTCGCCGTGCTGGTGCGCAGGCTCGAGGAGGCCGAGATCTCGACCGCCATCGTGCAGCCCCGCCTCTACCTCGAGAACCTCCTGCTGCCGTTCGTCGTCGAGTCGGTGCAGGAGCGTGGCGTTCTCAGCTACCCCATCCGTGCGGACTATGCGGTCTCTTGGAGCTCCCACCTCGACGTCGCTGACGTCGTCGTCGGACTGCTGCAGGACGATGCGATCACCGGAATCGTCGGCGTCGGCGCCCTCCCCGGTCTGCTCGGCGACGATCTCGCGCAGAGTTTCGCAGCGCACCTTGGTCGTTCGGTCAGCTTCGAGAGTCGTGATCCGGATGCGTTCGGAGAGGACCTTGCGCGTGTCATCGGTCCCGGTGCTGCGCCCGTCGTCGAGTCCTACAAGTGGCGAGCCACGCAGCCCCACGAGGTCATCGAGGAGGCGACGAGCGCGCAGCGGCGCCTCGGCATCACGCCTCGCTCCGTCACAGAGTGGCTGGGGCAGCTGGGCGTCTAGTCCGGGCGTCGCCTCCAGGTCGGGCGGCTGGCCCCGCGTATCCGTCGCTGAGGCCAGCCGCCCCATGTCCTTCTCGGTCAGCGCTTCTTCGGCATGACTAAGACAGGGGCTTCGTGTGCCGGAGTTCGACGAGCGCGCGTGCGCTGCCCTCATCCGCGATCTTGCTGGCGCCGTCCGCACGCCAGCCCTGTCGCTCGTAGAAGCCGATCGCCCGCTCGTTGCCCGTCAGCACCCACACGTAGGCGTCCGAGTGGCCGGCCGTGCGGAGTTCTTGTTCGGCGCGACGGATGAGCGAAGCGCCGACCCCCGTCGACCAGTGGTCTGGATGCACGTACAGGCCACCGAGCTCCCCTCGGTGCCCATCGTCGGGGTCTCTCCCGGGCCCGAATGCGGCCCAGCCGACGATGCGTTCCCCGTCCTCGGCGACGAGCAGCCGATGCGGGCGCACGGCGTCGAGGTCCGTCGCATCGCCGCGCAGGGAGGCGGCGATCCACCGTGTCCAGCCGGCGGCGCGCTGCTCGACGCTCAGGGCGGCCAGCACCTCCGAGGGGATGAGGCCCGCGTAGGCCGCTCGCCACGAGTCGACGTGCACGATGGCGACTGCCCGCGCATCAGCTTCGGTCGCCCAACGCAGAGTGCCGCCTGTCATGCGATCACGCTATCGCTGATCGGGTCACCGGTTTCGAGGGGACGCTCTGCGAGCGTGCTCGGCCAGATAGGCGTGGCCCACCCAGGAAATCCTGCGCAAACGAACCACTGCGGACGGTGCGCTTCTCAGGCCCTCCAGACGCCGACATCGCGCCAATCGCCGGGAAACCCCATCTCACTGACATCCCGCCCGGGCAGCGCCGCGAACCCGCGCTCGACTTCCGACGCGACCTTGAGTGCCCAATTCGAGTCGGGCGCGGCAGCTGTCAAGATCTGCGCGATGACCGCGAGCGCTCCTTAGAGATCTTCGCTCTGTCCAGGAGGAAGGCTCTCCAACTCTTCGATGGTCCTCATTGCCCCTGTCGCAGCCGGGACGAGGGAGCGGTTCCAAAGGCGTCCATGATGGGCAGAGATATTGCGAACGACCGTCAGCTGCTCGAGCCACCGGGCGAACGGATGATGCTTGACGGCTTTGCCGCGTTGCCTGTGCGATAACCGGTCAAGTCGGAGACGAATACCCATGCCTTCAGCCACATCGAACTGGTCTGTTGCGCGCATTCCGTCGTAGAGCATCGATACGTCCGAGAAGTCGAGGACGTCGACGAGCACCCAGATCGGAATCACCCCAGCGTGATTCTGCATGTGATGGTTGATGAACATCGATCTGCGGGCCGCCCGCTTCACCCGTTCGTGCGTCTTGTCGACCCACGACGAGTGGTTGAAGGCATCCCGAAACAGGGACTTGTTCTCGTAGGACAAAGGGCCGTAGCGCCCGAGGACGTAGCTGACCTGACTGCGGAGCGCTACTTCGACCCGCTCGAGCCCGACGTGTACAAGAGAGCGAAGTTTGCGGTCAAGCTCGTACAGTGCCGCAACCTCTGAGAACTTGGTCCCCGGTTGGAACTGATCGGATCGTGAGGGCGCGCCCTCAGCGTTTGTCTCGAATCGACGCGACGTGTACCAGTACCCGCTCAACCGGTAGTAGTTGATCGACTTCAGCCACTGCTCGGGGTTGCCGTCGAGCTCCATGCCCCGGCTCTCGAGGAGCTGAGCCTGCTCTCCGATCGTGAGGTACTTCTCCGGTGAAGGTGACACTCTCGGCATCCTCTCGGACAAAAAAATCCAGCCCACACCGGTGGACCGGGCGGGCTGAACGATTGCCCCTAACTTAGCAGGGTTCGGCAGGGAGGCGTTAGCGCCCAGATGCGCGAGACCCGTGGGGTCCGAATCGTCTCGATGGTGGGATGCTCAGCGCAGCACTCCGCAGGCGGTGACCACGCGAAGCAGGACCTGTCCTTCGGTTCCAGCTGGGTAGTTCAGGAGGTACGACCCGGTCTCGTCTTCGATCAAGGTGTGCAAGCCAGTCGCAGGCCATGTGGAGCCGTCGGCATACTCGACCGTCTCACTCGCGGTGCCCGTGGAGGTCACGGCGTCGCCATACTCCTCTTGGAGTTTCGTGACGGTGTTCACGAGGTCGGTGGACGAGAACGTCGTCGCCCACACCCAACGACCGATTCTGGGTTCCTCGCCGGCGCAGGCTGAGACGTTGGGATCGGCTTCGATGAGCCCCGTTGCTTCCGGGAACTCCGCGACCATCCCCTCGGCCACCTCCCGCGATGCGTCGCGTACCTCGTTGAGGGAGAGCTTGAACTTCGGCGGCTCCGGTTCCGTGGGCGCAGTGGGCGAGCATCCAACGAGTGCTGCGAGCACGAGGGGGACGAGCAGCACTGGAGTGAATCGACGGAGGCGCATACCGGCATTCTCCTCCAGAGTTCGGGTCATCGGTCATCGGCAGAGCTGTCGAGCTGGGCCAGATCGGGCCGGGTGTGCGTCGGATCTAGTGCTGGCCGGGCAGTGCCCAGCGGCGGCGGAGGTAGTCGGCGACGAAGATGTTGCCGAGGAGCGGCAGCACAGCGAAGATGATCACGCCGACGACCCACGCTTCTGTCCCGCGGAACGCGAAGATGCCGATGCTCGAGACGACGATCACGGCGACAGACGCGAGGATGCCGTTCCTGCGCACTCGCGACGACCAGTGCTGGCTCGCGCCGATCATGATGAGTCCGGCCACCCAGCCGAGCACTGGCACCAGGTACCAGCCGGCGATGAGGACGATGGACATGATGATCGGGTACGCGCGGCTCGGCCCGGTCCCTTCGGGCGAGGGCGTCTCCGCCATGGCGTCGGCTGCGATCGTGCTCGGTGCCCCGAGCTCTCGGATGCGGACTCGAGTCTCGTCGGCATCGAGGCCGCGGAGCGTGTCCGCGATGTCGTTGAGCACCTCGTCCCGGACCTGGGGCGCCCCATCGCGAAGTGCTGCTTGGAGCTCCTTCAGGTAGCTGCCTGCGATTTCGTTCTGCGATTCGAAAGGCTTCATCGGTCTCCTGCTTCCGTCTGGTCGCGTGAGCGGATGCTGTCGCTCGCGGTCGTGGTGGTGGTCGTTCGTGATTGCGTGACTTCCTCCACGGCGGAGGCGAACGGCGCCCACTGGGACCTGAACTGCTCCAACTCGGCGTGTCCCTGACTGGTGATGGCGTAGTACTTCCGGGGTCGCGCCGAGTCGGAGTCGTCGGCGTGCGCGGCGATCAGCTCGCGCTCGCGCAGTCGAGTCATCAACGGGTAGAGCGTTCCGATGCTGCCGATGAGCCCGAGGGAGACCAGTCGTTCTGAGATCAGCCACCCGTACATGGGCCCCTGTTGAAGGAGTCCGAGGACGCAGTACTCGACGACGCCCTTGCGGAGTTGCGCACCGACTGAGGTTGTCATGCATTGCACTTTACTTTGTAATGCAAGGTATTGCAATGCATGCTGTTCGATGCGGGTCGCCAGGAATGCGGGAGTGGCGGAGTGCAGGAATGCGGTCAGCGCAGTTCGCGCGCCCGGTAGAAACGTGCAGCGAGACCGGTGCCCACGGTGATGCCGATGATGCCGATGGCGGCGCACGCCGCGACGATGCCCTCGAGGGGCAGGGCCGAGAACGTGTCGTCGCCGAGGACGCCGGTGGCCTGGCCCACCCAGGCTCCGCCCGCGATGACGATCACCGGGGCGTAGACCATGAAGCGTCCACGGGTGTAGCCGACGCGGAAGAGCACGGGGAGCTGCACGCCGACCGCCAGGCCGATGATCGCGAACGCCGCCGCGTAGTTCACGAGAAGCAGTTCGGGCGCGAGCTCGCGGTTGCGCACCCACGCCATGACGAACGTCACTGCTGTCGCGACGGCCACCGCGGCGAGGCCGTAGAGGAGCACCGAGATCGCGCGCCCGACGACAACTGCGCCCCGCGAGATCGGGAGCACTCCGTAGAGCGTGTCGAGTCGATCGCGTTCGTCTCCCAGGAAAGGGGCGGACAGGATCAGGGATGTGACGAGGGCGGATGCGGCGATGGCCATCCCCGGTAGCGGGAGCACGATGCCGACCAGGGCGATGAACGCGAGCAGCAGCAGCGTCTGCTTCTTGACGGCCCAGGACATCAGGTCGAAGCGAGTGAATGCGAGCGTCATGCTGTTGCCTCCTCGTGTGCGGCGGCCAGGTGGATGATGATGTCGTCGATGGTCGCCTCGTCGATCACGACCTCGGGCCCGTACTGCGGGGAGTCGTCGACGCGGATGAGCGCGGACCATCCCTGGCCCGTGTGCTGGGGGCCGAGTGCGCTCGCGGGCACGGTGCCTGTGCCGCGCGCGATGGCGTAGCTCCCCTTGACGTCGGGGAGTGGGCCTCGGCGCGCGATGCGCCCGCCCACGAGCACGATGAGGTCATCGGCGAGCTCGTCGAGGTCGGTCGTGATGTGCGTCGAGAACAGCACCGCGTGCCGCGCGTCGACCATGAACTCGCGGATCACGTCCGTGATCTCCCGGCGCGATGCCGGATCGAGTCCGCTCGAGGGCTCGTCGAGGATGAGGAGCTCCGGCTGCTGCGCGAGGGCGCACGAGAGCGCGAGCTTCACGCCCTGTCCGCGGGAGAGCTCACCGACTCGCCGCTTCTCGGGGATGCTGAACCGGTCGAGCAGCTGCGCGAAGCGGGCGTGATCCCACCTCGGGTAGAACGGGGCGAGCCTTCGGCCGAGCGACGTTACGCGCCAGTCCTCGGCGGCTGTCGGCCGGTCGAGGACGATGCCCGTCTTCGCGAGGGCCGTGCTCGCTCCAGCTGGGCCGCCGAAGACCTCGATGCGTCCCGCGTCGGGGGTGATCAGGCCAAGCAGGGAGCGGATGATCGTGGTCTTCCCGGCGCCGTTCGGGCCGACGAGTCCAACCACGGAACCGCGCGGGATGCTGAATGAGATGTCCTCGACCGTGAAGTCGGGTCGAGTGATGCGCAGGTCTGAGATCTGCGCTGCGTCGTCAGTCATTGTTCCTCCAAGCCTCATCAAGGCGTCGGTGCATTTCGTCGATGTCGATGTGGGCGCTTCGGGCTGCGATGAGCAGCTCGTGCAGTGCGGCGGCGACTCGCTCCTCCAGTGCTCCGGAGGCGATCGTGGGGTCGACCTCCAGCACGACGAATCCGCGGCCGTGCTCGTTGCGGACCAGGCCCTCGTGGACGAGGTCGTTGTACGCGCGAGTCACGGTGATGACACTCACTCGGAGGTCTGCCGCCAACTGGCGCAATGAAGGCAACGTCTCGCCTGCCGCGGCATCTCCGGACAGGATCGCCGACCGTACCTGCGTCTTGATCTGTTCGTAGATGGGCAACGAGGCGCTCGTTGAAATCAGTACTTTCCGCATGCGAACTCCACTGTACATAAACACCATAACACCAGAACAGTTCTCATTCTAGACCCCGCCGTCTCCGGCTCGGATCGACGGCGGACTTGCACCTTCCGCAGCGTCATGTGGTGCAGTGGATGCATCCAGCCACCCCCGAGGAAGGCCCCACATGCTGTCGTCGTTCATCCCGCCCCGCCAGGTCACGATCGGCGGAGCCGCCGAATTCGTCGGGACCACGCCCCGCGCGATTCGCCACTACCACCAGCTGGGGCTGATCCCGGAGCCGGCGCGGGGGAGCGACGACCGCCGCCGCTACGGCTACGACGAGATGATCCAGCTGCTGTGGATCCGTCGGATGGCCGACGCCGGTATCGCCCTCGACGACATCCGCGATGCCTTCGCGGACGCGGACGTGGCCGACTCAGTCGACAGCGGCGGCGATGTCGCGCGCATCCTCGAGCGGCTGGAGGAGTCCCTCGTCGCGCGGCAGGCCGAACTCGAGCGGCAGCGGACGGCGGTGCAGCGCATGCGCGCGCAGGGCAGCAGGTTGGGTTTGCTCTCCGATGTCGTGAGCGACCGCCTGGCAGAGCTGCCAGAGGGGGCCCTGCGACAGGACGACCTGGACACCCTCCTCGTGACCGAGCGGATCTTCGGCGCACTCGGTGCTTCCGTCCAGGCATCCCGGTTCATCGCCCTGGCCACCCACCCGGAGCTGCGGGAGGAGGCCGACCGCATCGACGCCGCCGAGGAGGCGCTGGACGATACCGTCGCCGTCGACGACCCCCGCGTGGCTGAGGTGGCCGCTGAACGGGCCGCCTTCGAGGCCACCCTCAACGGGGTCATCGAGAGCTCCGGCCTCGCGCAGGCCGACAACGACCGCTTCGACGCCTGGGAGGAATCACATCCTGCTCCTGCCGATGACCACGAGGGCGCGGAGGACGCCGCCGAAGATGCCGAAGACGCCCGTGCAGCGCGCGGGACGAGCCTCGCCGAGGCCGTCCAGATGATGCCGTACGACTTCTCCCCAGCGCGCTGGCGGAGCATGGAACTCGCGCAGGAACTGGCGCTCGAGCTCTACTGACCCACCACGACGCGAGTCAGCGTCGCGCACCCTGCCTTTGTGGAGGTCGCGGTGCGGTGAGGTGTCTGAGAGCTGAAACGAGGAGAAGACCATGAGCCGTCCGCGAACTCCGCGCGCGTCCCGGACACCGAAGTTCGGCGCCAGGTGGTGGGTGCCGCTTGCGCTGGTCTCGGCCCTCGGCGGGGTTCTGGTTTGGCTCAACCAGGGGCTCTGGTGGGCCTGGCTGCTGGTGGCCGCCAGCGTGCTGCTCGTCGCGCTCGCGGCGCACACGTGGGGTTCCCGCCGGTGGTTCGTGCAGGTGCCGGCATGGCTGGTGTCCGCCTCCCTGGTCGCAGCGATTGCCATCGCGGCTGGTCCGCCGATCGTGACCCGGACCATCGATGGTCCGCACACCGCCGCCGTGGCGACCGAGCAGGGAGCGGTGGTCGGGGTGCGCGACGAGGAAGCCGGGGTGGAGGCGTTCGCCGGCATACCGTACGCGGCCCCTCCCGTCGGCGACTTGCGCTGGGCGGCGCCGCAGCCCGCGCTTCCTCGCGCTGAGACCCTGATCGCGGACGATTTCGGCCCTTCTGCTGTGCAATCCGAGCCGTCGTTCTTCGTCCGCGCGGCGACGCAGGTAATGGATGTGCCGCTCGAGAACACCCTGCTCGGCGGCTACGCCACGGACGAGGATGCGCTGCGGCTCAACATCTGGCGCAGCAGTTCGGCGCAGCCCGAACAGCGGCTCCCGGTGCTGGTGTTCGTGCACGGTGGCTCATTCACCGGTGGGTCTGGGGCGCTTCCCGCCTACGACGGTGCCGCGCTGGCTGCTCGCGGCGAGGCAATCGTCATCACCATCAACTACCGTCTCGGCGTGTTCGGCTTCTTGGCGGATGAGGAGCTGGGGGACGAGGGCGGCAACCAGGGTCTGCGCGATCAGATCGCCGCGCTGCACTGGGTGCAGGACAACATCGCCGCGTTCGGGGGCGATCCCGGCCGGGTCACCGTGGCGGGGGAGTCTGCGGGCTCCGGCAGCGCCTGCATCCTCGGCGTCTCCCCGCTTGCTGCGGGGCTCGTCCACGGCCTCATCGGCGAGAGCGGCAGCTGTCTCGGAACGGCCGGCGACAGAGACGCCGGCGACCTGTACGACACCGCCGAGAACGCCCGCGCGGCCGCAGCCTCGTTGCAGGAAGCGCTCGGGGTCGCGAGTCTGGCCGAGCTGCGCGCACTGCCCTCCGAGGCGATCCAGGAGGCTGCGGCTTCGCTGTCGGCGCACTGGTGGCCGCACATCGACGGTGCGCTGCTCCCCGCCTCGCCCACCGAGATCTACGCCGCCGGCGCGCAGAATGACGTCCCGCTGCTCTTGGGCAGCAACGCGGACGAAGCCTCCCTGTCGTTGCTGGGGAGCCTGGACACGGACCCGGGCGCCTACGAGCAGGAAGCCCGCGAGACCTACGGCGCGGAGGCGGATGCCTACCTGCAGCTGTACCCGGGCGAGACCGCGGAGCAGGTGCTCGACTCGCGCGTGCGGGCGGAGACCGACAGGTCCATGATCAGCCCGACCCACGAGTGGGGCGTGAGCGCGGCGGCGACGGGTACCGGGAGCGTCTATCCGTACTTCTTCACGCGGGTGCCACCTGACCCCGCACTCGAGCGATTCGGCGCGTACCACGGGGCCGAGGTCATGTACGCGTACGGCAATCTGGGGGCCGATGGCGACGTCGCCTACGAGGCGATCGATCATCGTCTCGAGGCCGAGATGACCGGCTACTGGCTGGCCTTCGTCAGGACCGGCGACCCGAACGGCGATGCGCGGCCTGCCTGGCCCACGCTCCAGGCATCTCCCGATCACGTCCTCGAGCTCGGCGATGAGACCAGGGTCGTTCCGAGGCCGCGCCAGCAGGAGGTCGACTTCTGGCTGGCTCAGGGCTGATCCCGCCGCACGCGGAACCCGTCACTGTGGTCTGAGCGGAGGCAGCGACACCTCGAACCGGCTGCCCTCGCCGAGAGTGCTCCGCGCCTGGATCGTGCCGCCGAGCGCTTCGGCGAGGCTGCGGGCGATCGAGAGGCCGAGGCCGGTGCTCTGCCCTGCGCGGACTCGAGAAGGCTCCCCGCGCCAGAGGCGATCGAAGACGCGGGGGAGGTCGGCTGGGGCGATGCCCGTCCCGGTGTCGATCACGGCGATGCGCACCGTGCCGTCTGCTGTCGCCGCCTCGACGTCGACGCGTCCGCCGGACGGCGTGTGCCGGAGCGCGTTCGAGAGGAGGTTGTCGAGGATCTGCCGCAATCTGGCGGGATCGGTGGTGAGCGGCAGCTGCTCGGGGGTCGTGACGTTCAGCTCGACGCCTGCGGTGGCCGCGCGGGCTCGGTACGCCTCGGCGAGCTCCTGCACGACGGCGGCCGCATCGCACCGCGTGCGCTCCAGCACGAGGTCGCCGGACTCCGCGAGCGCGAGGAGCTGGAGGTCGCCGGTGATGCGTTCCATGCGACTGGCCTCGTCGAGCACGAGCCGCCGGAGCGCCGCATGTTCGAGGCCGAGTCCATCGTCCGCAGCCTCGACCCATCCGCGGATGTTCGTGAGCGGGCTGCGCAGCTCGTGAGCGATATCGCCGAGCAGGCGCCGGCGGGACGCTTCGTGTCCGGCGATCTCGCTGGACATGCGGTCGAATGCCGCACCGATCCCGGCGAGATCGTCGCGGGCATGCAGGCCCGTGCGAGCGTCGCGGTCACCGGCGCTGAAGCGATCGACGGCGGTCTCGAGTCGGCGCGCGCTCCGCAGGGTCGGCCCGATGATGAGCGCGGCAGCTGCCGACAGGAGCGCGAGCAGCACCACGATGAAGACTCCGAAGCGGGCGATCGATCCTGGGCTCGCGTCGAGCGGACCCTGCGGGCCGCCACGCTCGTCGGTGAGGACCACGTGCACCGCGGGCGCGGTCGTCGCCTCGGACTGGTCGATGCGCGCCTGCAGGAGGCACTCATCTGCGGTATCGCCGCTTGCCGGGACGGTGCGCAGCGCGAGATGCGCGGAGTCGCTCGACGGGGGCAGGTCGAGCTCGACGTCGGCGACGAGAGGTGCATCTGCGGCGAGCATGCACGCGTTCGTGCGATCGCGGAGCTCGTCGAGGGCGGTCCGCTCGCTCGGCAGTGGCGTGTTCAGGGCCGCACGGCCGCAGTCTGGGGCGTCTTCTCCGCCGACGACCACAGGGCGACCGCTCGCCCACACCGTCGTGTCGACGAGCGCGTCACCCAGGCACTCCACCACCGCGCTCGCCTGCCCTGTGAGCTGGTCGCGCTGCGTCTGATCGAGCAGGAAGGGCCCGGTGATTCCCTCGTGCAGCTGCGGCTCGAGCGTCACCGGGTCGGAGAGCGGCTCGAGCGGGTCGAGCAGCCGAGTGGAGCTCGCTGGGCGGGGCAGATCGGGCGCCGTGTCGGCGATGACCGTCCCCGCAGCGTCGATGACGGCGATGCGGCGCCCTGTCTCGTTGCCCAGGAGCAGCAGCGTTGGCCCGACGGTGCTCCAGTCGGTGTGGCTCCCAGCCCAGTTCGTGAGTTCGTCGATCACCTGCTCGTCCCGCATGAGCGCGGCGCCGGACGCCTGCTCGTCGTAGCGGTACTCGGAGGTCTCCGCGAGCCAGATCGTGCCGCCCGCCGACGCGATGACGAGCAGTACTCCAGCCGCGAGGTAGCGGGCGAGCAGCCGGGGCACACGTCGGGCGCCCGCGGCCCCGGCTCTTCTGCTTCTGCTCATGTCGTCTGCCATGCTCTCATCGCTGTTCGCCCGGAATGGTATCCGCGCACGGTCGACGCCCTGCCTGCTCACGTCGCGGCGAGGGCCGCCGTCGGCGACTGTCGCGCGGCGCGGATCGAGGGGGCGAGTCCGGCGACTGCGCCTGTCGCAAGCGCCGCTGTCATACCTGCCACGATCGTCTCCACCGGAACGACCAGCGGCCACCCCTGCACGACGCTCCAAGCTGCGGTGCCGAGCAGCCCGAGCGGCACTCCGGATGCGCCGCCCAGCGCGCAGAGCAGGATCGCCTCCAGGAGGAACTGGGCCCGGATCTGCCCGCGGTGTGCGCCGAGCGCGCGTCGCAGGCCGATCTCCCGGCGACGCTCGAGCACGGAGACGAACATCGTGTTCGCGATGCCGATGCCGCCGATCACGAGCGCGACCGCGGCGAGCGCGAGGAACAGCCCATCGAAGTTGGAACGGGCGGCGTCCTTCGCGGCGAGGACGGCCGAGGGCTGACTCACCTGCACGAGCCCGCTCGCCCCCGGGGCGAGGGTCGCGGCGACGACCGGACGCAGCGCCTCGATCGACGCCTCGTCTCCGGTGACGTAGGCGACCGTCGGTGCGCCATCGAAGCCGAGCCAGCGCTGCGCCGCAGCATCGTCGACGAGGACCGCTGACTGCAGGTCGCCGGAGAGCGGCGTCGCGGAAAGCACTCCGATGACGGTGAACGCGACGCCGCCGACGTCGATCGTGACGGGACGGTCGGGGAGCTGGGACAGGCCGAGCCGCTCAGCGGCGTCGATGCCGAGCACCGCTGTGGGCAGGTCGCTCTCTGCCAGCCAGCGACCGGAGGTCACCTCCGCCCTGAGCACCGCGGGGAGGTCACCGCGAACGGCGAGCGTCGTCAGCCCGGTCTCCGGGTACTCGCGGAGCTCGTTGCTGCGAATGGGGGCGTGGGCATTGCCGACCGTCGCGGCATCGGTCACGGCCCCGATGCGCTGCAGCATGCCGAGCGCCTCGGCCGGAAGCGGGACGGGGTCTCCGTCGGCACCTGAACGTGGGTCGGCGCGCAGCAGGTCCGCGCCGAGCGCGGTGAGCTGTTCGTCGAGCGCGGCCTGCGAGGACGCGGGCACCGCGGTGACGGTCACCAGCGTGGCGATGCCGATGGCGATGCCGATGGTGGAGAGCACGGCGCGCAGCGGCCGAGTGCGAAGCCCGACCGTGCCCACCTCGAGCAGGTCTCGGAGGCCGAGGCGTCTGCGGCGCTCACGCATGCTCCACCGCCTCGGTACCGGCATCGGTTGTGGTGGCGGTGTTCGTGTCGGCGACGATGCGGCCGTCGCTCAGCTCGACGCGGCGCGGCAGTCGCGTGGCGAGCTCGACGTCGTGGGTGATGACGACGACGGTGGTGCCCTCGTGGTGCAGCCGCTCGAGCAGGCTGAGCACACGTTCGCCGTTCGCGGTGTCGAGGGCGCCGGTCGGTTCGTCGGCGAGGACGACGAGCGGATCGGTCACGATCGCCCTGGCGATGGCGACTCGCTGCCGTTCGCCGCCGGAGAGCTCCTGCGCCGCGTGCCCCATGCGGTGCTCGAGCCCGACGCGCTCGAGCGCCGCGCGTGCGAGATCGCGGCGCGCTCGCCTCGGAACGCCGCTGTAGAGGAGCGCCATCATGACGTTCTGCTCGGCGGTCACGCCGTCGCTCAGGTGGAAGCCCTGGAAGACGAACCCGATCGTGCTGCCCCGCAGGGTGGAGAGCGCACGATCCGTGAGATTTCGGGTGTCGGTCCCGCCGATGCGAACCGCACCGCTCGTGGGGCGGTCGAGCGTGCCGAGCACGTTGAGCAACGTCGACTTGCCGGCGCCGGAGCGTCCGACGATCGCGGTGAGCTCACCGGGGTCGATCTGCAGCGAGACGTCGTCGAGGGCGACGACTCCACCGGGGTGGATGCGGCTGACTCGCTCGAGCTCGAGTGCAGGCGTCGTCGTCATCGTGCCGACACCACCGTCATGCCGGCGTCGATTCCCTCGCCGCTGACCTCGACGCGGTCGTCCGCGATCAGACCGATCTCGACGCCGTGCAGTCCGCCCCGGTCGTCCTGCAGGGCGTACCCGCCTTCGGCGAGGGCGACAAGCGAGGCCACGGGGACGATCAGCACGTCCTGCACCGATCTGGTGACGATGCGGACGGTCACGGCGGCAGCGTCGACGCCGTCGAGGGCGGCCTGATCGTCGATCGCGACGATTGCGTCGACCTTCGCCTCGGCCCCCTCGCCGGTCGTGTTCACGCTGTCGATGGAACCGTCGACGACGCGTCCATCCGGCAGCTCGATCGTGGCTCGTGCACCGGCGCCGATCACCCCCGCATCCTGCGCCGGGACGGACGCCTCGACGACGCGCGTCGTGAGCGTCACCGTGTATGGCTGGCCAGCCGCAGTGTCGCCGAGGCGGGCGCTCACGGCGGCGACGCGACTCGACGCGCTCAGGACGACCACGTCGGCGGGTCCGAGGATGCCGGTGCGCTCGACGCCGAGCGACTCCTGCCAGTCCCGCACTGCCTGCTTGAAGTGCTTCCCCGTCTCGAACGTGTCGATGTCGCTGGGGTACAGGTAGCCGAGGTCCATCAGGTTCGACGCGACCATGCTGACATCGGCCCCCTCCATCTGCGGCTTGTCGATCGCGCGGTAGAGCGGAACCTCGCCGATGAGCACGGGCACCGGGCGCTCGTTCGCGCGCAGGGCCACCGACCCCCGATCAAGGACTTCGCCCGCCTCGGGCAGCCAGGTGATGATGCCATCCGCCTTCGTCGTCACGGGGGCCGCGGTGCCGAAGCCGACGGCACCGTCGAGGCGAGCGGTCTGCACGAGCTCGCCACGCTCGACGACCGTGGTGGACGGCGCGGCTGTCTCCTCCACGGGGGCTGCCTCATTCGCGGGCCGGAGCACCAGGGCGGCACCGCCGGCGCCCGCGGCGAGCGCGGAGCAGACCGCGAGCGCGACGATGAGCGCGGTGCGGCGACGACCTCTCGTCATGCAGCGCTCCCATCCGATTCGGAGGCCACACAGGCATCCACGTACTGCATGCCAAGCGAGATCGAGGTGGCATCGTTCGTCTCACCGCCGAAGGCGATATTGATCCGGCCGAACTGGTCCGCCTCCGCGATCTCGACCTCGCGGACGCCGCGATCGTGCAGGCAGTCCACCACGCCCTGCGCGAACCGCAGCGCATCCGGGTTCTGCACGTCGAGCTCCCACGGAGGCAGCGGCGCCACGCGCAGGCAGAGAGCCTCGGCCTCGGCGGCCTTCACCGGATCCCCACCGTCGCTGGCGCTGACCGAGTCTCCGCCGCCGCCCACGGGGGCGTCCTGCGGTGCATCGGTGTGGTCTTCGAGGCAGCGATCCCGCGCCTTCCAGGCGTCCGCCTCCTCTTCGTCCGACATGTCGAGACGCAGGCGCACCGGCTCGCCGTACTCCGCGATGAGCGCATCGGCTGCCTCGGTCAGGGCCGGAGCGGCCGTCTCCAACGTCGCGATGCCGGTGTCACCCTCAGGGCTCTGGTCGGCTGAGGGTGCGGAGCACGCGGCGAGCACTCCGACGAGCGCGATGGCGCCTGCTGCGGCGGTCAGGGATCGGTGGGTGATGCGGAGCATGAGTCCTCCTCGTGTCGTGAGCGGCCGTGACCCACGCTCGTCCTCGGATGTGAGGGACTTGTGAGCGTTCAGTGCAGAGCCAGACCGCATGGCGGACGCGTGCTTAGGGTTGGGTCGTGACCAGAGTCTTGATCGTCGAGGACGATGCGCTGCAGTCCGAGCTCGTCCGCCGCTACCTCGAACGCGAGGGGCATGACGTGACGGTGCTGGCCGACGGCGCCGAAGCGCTCTCCGAGGTGCGTCGCTCTGCGCCCGACCTGCTTGTCCTCGACGTGATGCTCCCCGGGGCCGACGGCCTCACCGTCTGCCGCACGCTGCGCGAGGAGCAGTTCGAGCTCCCGATACTCCTGCTCACCGCACGCTCCACGGAGAACGATCTGCTCCTCGGGCTCGAGCTCGGCGCCGATGACTACCTCGCCAAGCCGTACAGCCCGCGCGAGCTCGTCGCCCGAGTCCGCGCGCTTCTGCGGCGAGTCCACCGCACGGCGCCGGCCACGAGGGTCGTCGCCGTCGGCGACCTGGAGATCGACCCGGAGCGGCGTCGAGCCACCCTCTCCGATCGGCTCCTCGACCTCACCCGCGCGGAGTTCGACCTGCTCGAGGAGTTCGCCCTGCACCCCGGTATCGTCCTCAGCCGCGCCCGCCTGCTCGACCGCCTGCATGGCACAGATCGCTGGATCGGAGGCCGCACGATCGACACCCACGTGAAGAACCTCCGGGCCAAGATCGAGGCCGATCCGCAGACGCCGTCGAGGCTCCTCACCGTCTACGGGGTCGGGTACACGCTCCACGAGGGCTGAGCCGGACACACATCACGACCACACCCAACCGCGCTTCAACCAAAGGAACACTGCATGCGACTTCTCGGAACGATTCTTCTTGCCATCGGATTCATCGCGCTCGCCGCGGCGGTCCTCATCACCGACCCGACGGCACTCGATGCGAACATCGGTGCCGGGATCCTCCAGATGGCGGGGTTCGTCGCCGGAGGCGCAGGTCTCGCCGTTCTCCTCATCACTCTGCTCGTTCCGAAGCGCACATCTCGCTGAGGACTTCGCGGACGGAGACCGCCGTCGGTCTAGGTGAGCGAGCCGAAGGCCAGCTCTCCTTCGAACAGGACCGCCGACGGGCTCACCTGTCCGAGCTGGTCGAGCTCCACGTCGAAGAGGTCCCGGTCGAGGACGACGAGGTTCGCGTCCTTCCCGACCTCGAGGGACCCGACTCTGTCATCGATCCGGAGCTGTCGAGCCGCTTCGATGGTGTGCCCGCGCAGGAGCGCGGTGACCTCGAAGCGCGATTCGCGGCTCGGCCGGATGCTCCCCGGGTAGCGGTCGGGGTCGAGGGGCAGCTCAGGGTCGACCCGCGTCGCGGCCACCTGCATGCCGAAGAACGGGTTTCCCCGGTGGAGCTCGAAGTTCGTCACGACGTCGCTCGCGAAGGTCATCGAGGTGCCGGCCTGCAGGACGCCCCGGAAGTCGTACATCCGATTCCATCGCTCGTCCCCGAGGTAGCTCTTCGCTTCTTCACCGAAGTACCCCGCCGACCAGTGGTTCGTCCAGTTCACGATGATGCCGAGCTCGGCCGGCCGGTGCATGTCGGCCGGGTCGATGAGCTCGCAGTGCGCGAACGTCACCTGCGTCCGCCAGGCACCGCCTGTCCCGGCGAGCGACTCCTTGGTGGCCGCGACGGCATCGCATCCAGCCCGGAAGGCGCGGTCGCCGACCATGTGGATGTGCACGTCGATCTCCGCCTCGTTCGCCAGCAGCAGGCAGCTCACAAGCTCGTCGGTCTCGATCTGCATCTCGCCGAGACTGCCGGAGTCGTCGTGGACCAGCGGAGCGAGGACCGCGCTGTTCCCGCTCTCGTTCGTGCCGTCGAGGAAGAGCTTGAGCGTTCGCACGCGGATGTGATCCGTGCCGTGCTCGCGGTCGAGGCGCTGGGCTCGCTCGATCGCGTCGGGAAGGTCGGCGAGGGTCCGGAACCGAACCGCGCCTTCGTACCTGGTGTGCAGCTCCCCGCGTCGGTGGAGCTCGCGGAGTGCGGGGAGCACATCCTCGTCCTCGATGAGCGCCTCGAAGAGGGACGTGACACCGTGCCGGGTCATGAACTCGAAGAACGGCTTCAGGCTCTCGGCGGTCAGCTCCTCTGGTGGGCGCCACCCGATGGAGTCGTACAGGCGGTCGATGAAGCGGAGGTGCGCGAACTCGAGGATGTGACCAGTCGGCACGCCGTGTGCGTCACGGACGAACATCTCGAGGCCAGGCACGGGGTCTGGCGTGTGCTCGTCGACCTCGAGCAGCTCGAGCATCTTCGAGTTGACCCAGTGCGCGTGGTCGCTGAAGTCCTGGCAGAGCACGGGGCGGTCGCTGATCGCCGAGTCGAGGAGCTCCTTCGTCGGGGCGCTTCCCGCGAACAGCGTGCTCGGGTAGTACTCGAAGAACAGGTAGGGCGCCTCCTCCTTGGGGTGCCGCTCGCCGTGTTCGCGGATGAAGGCGAGGATCGCGTCCACGTCGTCCGTCTGCGGGAGGGAGACGTGCCAGGCGCTCTTCGCGACGCCGCTGGGATGCGTGTGGGCGTCGATCAGGCCGGGCAGCACGAGTCGTCCGCCCAGGTCGTAGCTGGGAAGCCCCTCCGCTGGGAAGGGCAGCGAGTCCTCCTCCCTGAGCATCTGCGCGATCCGGCCGTCACGGATGACGGCTCCGCTCGCCCACGGAGCGGCCTCGTCGGCGGTGAAGAATCTGCCGTTCGTCAGGATCAGGTCCACGATGAGCGCTCCTTGCGGGTAGAGACGTAACAACTTGGAAATGCAGTCTGGCATAAATTAGCAATGTTGGTAATCTATTCGCCAGAGGGCACGCTTCGTGCCCCACTCCACGCGACAGTGCAGTCGACGGAGACCCCCAGAGGAGCACCCGTGAGTCAAGCCACCCAGTTCGTTCGATCACTCAAGCTGCGTCACCTCCTGGCGTTCGGGCTTGCCTACCTCGCCCCGACGGCCATCTTCAACTTCTACGGCATCGCCACCGAGCTCAGCGGGGGCATGATGGCCCTCGCGTACCTCGTGACGCTGGTCGTCATGTTCTTCACCGCGTACTCGTATGCGCAGATGGTGAAGGCCTTCCCGGTCGCCGGGTCCGCGTACACCTATGTGCAGAAGAGCGTGCATCCCTACCTCGGCTTCGCGACCGGCTGGGTGTTCCTGCTCGACTACATGCTGCTCCCGATGATCTGCTACCTGCTGTTCGGGATCTACATGGAGGAGTACGTTCCCGCCATTCCGACCGCCATCTGGGTGATGCTCGCGGCCGGCTTCGGCGCGGTCATGAACATCCTCGGAGCACGGGTCTCCGGGCGGCTCAACATCGCCGTCGTCTCCGCGCAGATCATCTTCGCGGTTGTACTCATCGGCCTCATCACGAGCTACGTCCTGCAGGGCGGTGGAGCCGGTGGCCTCTTCGTGCCGGAGGCCATCTACAACCCCGAGACGTTCAACTTCGGCAACGTGATGTGGGCGGCTTCGATCCTCGCCGTCTCCTTCCTCGGCTTCGACGCCGTCTCCACGCTCGCGGAGGAGACCCACCAGCCGACCGTCACGATCCCGCGAGCGATCCTGATCATGTGCATCGGCGCGGGCCTCGGCTTCGCGACGATCGCCTACTTCCTGCAGATCGCGTGGCCCACCGGGTACGCGGAGTTCGAGGATCCGGATACCGGCATCTTCGAGCTCCTGCCCCGGATCGGGGGAGAAGCGCTGAACATCACGTTCTTCGTCGCCGATCAGGCCGCGAGCATCCTCTGCGCGATGGCCGCCGTCGCCGCCGTCTCCCGCGTGCTCTACGGCATGGGGCGCGACGGTCTGCTCCCGAAGCGGTTCTTCGGCAAGCTCTCGCCGCGATTCGGAACCCCGGTCAACAACATCGTGCTCGTCTCCGTCGCGGCGCTCGGCGCCGTCTTCTTCACCGACAACCTCCTCGGCGCGACCTCGCTCACGAGCTTCGGTGCCATCACGGGCTTCATCATGGTCAATATCGCCGTGATCAACCACTACTTCGTTCGCCAGCGCCGGCGTTCGGGGATGGATGTGGTGCGCTACCTCGTCCTCCCGCTGATCGGCGTCGCCACCAATGTCGCCCTCTGGGTGAGCATCGATTCCTCGGCGAAGATGCTCGGCATCACCTGGCTGATCATCGGGGTGATCTACCTCGGCTTCCTGACCAAGGGCTTCCGCCGTCTGCCCGCGCAGATCCGCGCGGAGGACGAGGTCGGCGACGACGAGAGCACCCGCAGTCTCGAGGTGCCGAGCGCCGATCGCAGTTGAGCCACGATCGGGCGGCGGCGGCGCTCAGGCAGCCGCCGCCGCTTGGATCATCGACGCCGCCAGGTCGCGAAGCGGACTGGTCTGCGCGTCCGGGAACTGGAGAACGCTCATGCTCGAGGACCCGATGGTGAGGCACAGCATGGCATAGCCGAGCGCCTCGCTCCGTGCGACGTCCATCTCCCGGTGCGTCGCCCTGATCGCCGCGGCGACCTCGGTGACCACGGTTGCGTAGCTGTCGAGCAGGCGCCGCCTGACCTGCTCGTCGTGCTGGGACCAGGCCAGGAATGCATCGAACACGGCATCGTCTGGACTCGCTTCGACACCGGTGCCGAAGAGGAAGTCGAGCACCCCCTCGAGCCCCTGGCCGGAGCGCGCGGCCTGCACCCGTTCGTGCATCTCCTGCGCGTACGGGTCCATCGTCGAGTTCCAGACGAGCTGGATGAGCTCGTCGCGGTTGCCGACGTAGTGCCGGATGTGCGCCCGGCTCAGCTGAGCTTCGGAGGCGATGCGCTCCTGGGTCGCGCCCTCGACTCCGTACTTCCCGATGACTCGCTTCGCGGCCGCGACGATCTGCGGGCGCCGCTCATGCACAAGACTCGGTCGGCCCATGTGGTCCCTCCTTCAGCTTCCCACCTGGAGTGGGCGTCGCCCGGGCTCTCCGGTTTCGAGCGACGGTCCCACCACAGTACGAGATCGCCGCCCGGGAAGCCGGACCGCCATCACCGGGTCGGGGTCGCGGGGGTGCGACCGTCCCCGCGACCGCGATTCCAGTCGCTCAGGCGATGACGTGCATGGGCCGTTCGAGGAGCCCCGTCAGCGTGGCGAGGAACTCCGCGGCAAGGGCTCCGTCGATGATGCGGTGGTCGGCGGAGAGGGTGTATCGCAGGCGGTGACGCACCTCGACTGCCCCGTTGACGGCGACGGGTTCTGGCCTCGCCGCGCCGACCGCGAGGATCGCCCCCTCCGGCGGGTTGATGATGGCGGTGAACTGCTCGACGCCGTACATGCCGAGGTTGCTGATGGTGAACGTGCCGCCCGCCATGTCCGAGGCGCCGAGCTTGCGTTCCTTCGCGAGTCCGGCCAGTCGCCGAGACTCGCGCGCGATCTGCGACGCCGGCCTCAGATCTGCGTCGTCGATCACCGGCACGACGAGCCCGGTCGGGGAGGCGATGGCGATGCCGATGTTGACGCGCCCGTGGAGCAGGGTCTCTCCACGGCCCTCGGGGGAGTAGGAGGCGTTGACTCCCGGATGCGAGCGAAGCGCGATGGCGCAGGCGCGCACGAGGAGATCGTTGACGCTGATCTTGGGGCGCCCCGTCGATTCGAGGTTGCCGTTCAGCTCGGCGCGGAGCGCCATGAGGGCCTCGACGTCGGCCGCAGCCGTGACGAAGAAGTGCGGCACCGTGCTGCTGCTCTCGCTGAGGCGTCGAGCGATCACTTCGCGGGTCTTGTCGAACGGGACGACCGTTGGCTGTCGCTCATCAGGAGTGTTGGTGTTGGTGTTGGTGCCAACGGTGGTCTGGCCCGCCGTCGCGCGCGACGTGCACCGAGCGGGCGACGCGATGGCCGTGTCCGCGGGGGAGGCCTGGCGTGCGCGTGCATCCTCGATATCGGCGCGGACGATCCGGCCGCCGGGGCCGGATCCCAGGACGCCCGACAGGTCGATCTCGTGCTCGCGGGCGAGTCGGCGCGCGAGCGGCGTCGCGAACAGCCGCTGTCCTGCTGTGCCCTGGTGGTCGGCCTGGGAAGCGACCTCCGAAGCGACCTCCAAAGCCTGAGCGTCCGCGCTCGCGGCCGCTGCGTCTTCGTTGCCGTCATCGAGGCGCGCGATGACCGTGCCGATGGTCGCCACCTCGCCTTCGGCGACCAGGATGTCGCGCAGGACGCCGGCGTCGTAGGCCTCGTACTCCATGGTGGCCTTGTCGGTCTCGACCTCGACGAGCAGGTCGCCAACGGCGACGGCATCGCCTGGCTGCTTGTGCCACGCGGCGATGGCGCCCTCCTGCATGGTGTCGGAGAGGCGGGGCATGAGGATATTGATCATGGGGTGTCCTTAGATGCGGCGGGAGACCGCGGCGAGGGTCTGCCGGATGGCGGTGGCGGCGTCGTCCGCGGAGGGGAGCGCGGCGGTCTCGAGCGGCTTGGAGTAGGGCATGGGCACCTCGGCCATCGCGACCCGGCGCACGGGTGCGTCCAGCCAGTCGAAGGCGCCGTCCGAGATGGTCGCGGCGATCTCGGCGCCGATGCCGTAGGTGAGCCAGTCGTCTTCCAGGACGACGGCGCAGTGGGTCTTCTTCACGGATGCGATGACGGTGTCGCGGTCGAGCGGGCGCAGGCTGCGGAGGTCGACGACCTCCACGTCGATGTCCTCGGTCTCGGCGAGCCGCTCGGCCACTTCGAGGGCGACGGCCGCCATGCGCGAGTAGGCGACCACGGTGATGTCGGCACCCTCGCGGGTCACGGCGGCCCGGCCGATCTCGGCGGGGGTGTCGTCGTCCGGCACCTCGCCCTTGGTGTTGTAGAGCGCCAGGTTCTCGAGGAACAGCACGGGGTCGTCGTCGCGGATCGCGGCCAGCAGCAGCGCCTTCGCGTCAGCGGGGCTGGACGGGGCGACGACCTTCATTCCGGGCACGAACGCGTAGTACAGCTCGATGTTCTGCGAGTGCGTGGCGCCGAGCTGCTGCCCGCCTCCGCCCGGGGTGCGGATGACGAGGGGGACCCGGGCCTGACCGCCGAACATGCCGTAGATCTTCGCGGCGTGGTTCACGATCTGGTCCAGGGCCAGCAGCGAGAAGTTGATGGTCATGATCTCCACGACCGGGCGCAGTCCGAGCATCGCGGCGCCGATGGCGGCTCCCGTGAACCCCTCCTCGGCGATGGGGGTGTCTCGCACGCGCTTCTCGCCGAACTCCGCGAGCATGCCGGCGGTGATCTTGTACGAGCCCTCGAAGACGCCGATCTCCTCGCCGATGAGCAGCACGTTCTCGTCTCGCAGCATCTCGGCGCGGAGGGTGTCGTGGAGCGCCTGACGGTAGGTCATCATGCTCATGCGGATGCTCCGATCGTGGGTGAGGGGGATGGTTCGAAGAGCGGCTGGCCGGGCAGCCTGCGGGAATCGTTGGGAACCGGTGTGGCGTAGGTGTAGTCGAAGAGCGTGTCGACCGACGGGTGCGGGCTCGCCTCGGCGAACGCGACGGCCTCGGCGACGGCGGCCATGGCGGCAGCGTCGATGTCGGCGATTGCCTCGTCAGTCAGGAGTCCCTGCTCGGCGAGGCGAACTGCGAACGCGGCGATGGGGTCGCCGACCTTGAGAGCCTCAGCCTCCTCGCGGGTGCGGTACTTCGCGGGGTCGACGACCGAGTGGCCCTTCAACCGCTCGCTCACCGTCTCCAGCAGGAACGGCTTGCCGGCCCGGGCGCTCGCGAGCGCGCTGGCCGCGGCGTCCCGGACGGCGACCGGGTCGTTCCCGTCGACGCGGGCGGATGCCATCCGGTACGAGGATGCCCGCTTGTGCAGCTCGGGCTCGCCGGAGGCGCGCTCGACCGTGGTGCCCATCCCGAGGCCGTTGTTGACGACCACGTAGACGACCGGCAGGTCCCACAGGGCAGCGATGTTCAGCGACTCGTGAAACGCCCCGATGTTCGTGGTGCCGTCTCCCATGACGCAGACCACGGCCTCTTGGCCGCTGCGGTAGTCGATCGCGAGGGCTGCACCGGTGGCGAGCGGCACCTGCCCGCCGACGATGCCGTACCCGCCGAGCAGGCGCGACTCCAGGTCGAAGAGGTGCATCGACCCGCCCCACCCCTTCGACACGCCGCCGCTGCGCCCGTAGAGCTCTGCCATGATCCGCCCTGGCGCGATGCCTCGCCCGAGCGCGTACCCGTGCTCCCGGTAGTTCGTGAAGAGGTAGTCGGTCGACTCCATCGCCGCCATCAGGCCGACCACCGTCGCCTCCTCGCCGAGGTTCAGGTGGCAGTAGCCACCGATCTCCGCCTGCGTGTACGAGCGGGCGGCGCGCTCCTCGAACCGCCGGATCAGCACCATCTGGCGGTAGAACTCGACGAGTCCCTCACTGTCGAGGGACGTGGTGTGCGCTGGGGGTGGATTCGACGCTGTCTTCCGCGGGGTTGCGGATCTGCGTGCAGCCATTGGGAGCTCCTCTCGCCTGACCCTTCTGGGGCTCGGCGCGATCGACCGCGAGGGATGACCACGCGGGTAATGAAACGAATACGTCTCATTATAGGATGGTTGTCGTCGAGGGTCGACATGCGAAGCACGAGGTGGGGAGCACTGCGGATGAGCGAGACCGTGTCGAGCACGAGCCGCAAGCGGGGCCGCCCGACCGCCCAGGAGCGGGAGGAGCGCCGAGACCAGATCCTGGACGCCGCCGTCGCGCTGTTCGTGTCGAATGGCTACGGCCAGGTCACCGTCGACGAGATCGCAGCAGCCGCACGGGTCACCAAGCGCACGATCTACACCTACTTCGGCGACAAGGCGGAGGTGTTCACCGCGGCGATCGAGCGGTTCCGCGCTCGCGACCTCGCGAACCACGGGGTGACCGCCGAGTCGCTGCTCGAGACCGCAGCGCGGCTCGTCTTTGTCCTGCACTCGGACAACGCCGTCGGCCTGCACCGGCTCATGATCGGAGAAGCGGCGCAGTTCCCGGAGCTCGCGTCGGGCTTCTACTCCAGCGGCCCACGGGGGTACGTCGCCCTGCTTGCGCAGTGCCTCTCTCCTGCGAGCGGGCTCGTGCAGGTGAAGACGGACGCGGAGGCACTGGCGCTGGCGGAGGCGCTGTTCGGGCTGCTCCTCGGTGAGCCGCACCGTCGCCGCCTGCTCGGGCTGGCGCCCGCACCGAGCGCGGCGGCTGCGCGCGCGCACGCCGAGCAGGTCATCGCCCTCCTCGGGCTGACGGAACGCCCGCGCGACGACGGCTGACGCGGCCCTTCTCGCGGATGCCTGCGGGAGTCGTCAGAGGGGACCCGTCACTCGGTGTCGTCGGCCCCGTCGGCGTCATCGTCGTCGAAGATGCTCTCGATCGGGCATTCGAAGACGCGCGCGAGTCGGAACGCGAGGGGTAGCGAGGGGTCGAAGCGGCCGCGCTCGATGGAGATGACCGTCTGGCGGGAGACGCCGAGCTCTTCCGCGAGGCGCTGCTGCGACCACCCGCGTTGCTTGCGAAGCGCCGGGAGCTCGTTCTTCACCGACTAGCCTCGCCTTCGCTCGAGGCCATACCGGATGCTCACCGATCCCATCGCGACGATGATCACGGCGACCAGAGCAAGGAGCGCGGGAATGTCGAGGTTCCCGACCGCGATGACCGCGGTGCCGAGACCGGTCACGAGCAGGGTGTCGCCGAACGCGCCACTCGTCGCGCGTTCGATCCACGCCGACTCCACCGACTGCTCGGGACGCGGGGTGGCCCCTCGAAGGCTGTCCCGGTCGACGGACAGCGCCCACACGAGACCGGCACAGGCCCAGAACGACACCAGCACCGTCGCGAACCACCCGACGAGCGGGTGCGGGCCGGCGGACCCTGTCAGCACCAGAATCGTTGCGATGGCGCAGGCGAGGAGCAGGCCGGAGGGGATCGCCAGCCAGAGCGCCGACCAGCGCCCGCCGAACTTCACTCGGCCCCACCGGCTTCGAGTGTCCGCTGTGTACGAAGAACGCTCGGTGTCCATGTTGCACTCCCATGTGTAAAGCTAGCTTGACTGTCGAGACAGTTATACACGTCAAGCACGCTTGACACAAGGGTGAGGCCAGCGGTCCGTTCAAGCGGGCTCAAGTGGGTCGGCAGATGGCAGCATCGGCGACCTTGAACGCCGACCGGCGAAGGTCAGAACGCGATCGGCCGCACGTAGTGCGTCCCCCGCCGCGACCTGCCGGATGCTGACACCGTGAAGCGCACGATGTCGCTCCGGTAGCGGTCATCGGAGACCTCGAAGACGCGGCCATCGTTGTCTCGCGTCACCCGGCGCAGGCGCAGGACGGGGGAGCCTTCCTCGATCTCCAGCAGCCTGGCGTCCAGTGCATCGGCGGCCTTCGCGTCGATCTCGTGGTCGATGTCGGTGTAGCCGTAGCCGCGGCTGTCGAGGAACTCGGTGATGGACACGGTGTTCAGGTCGACCTCGAAGAGGTGGCGTCCGACTTCCTCCGTGAACGTGAGCCGCTCGAGCATCGTCGGCCGGCCGTCGAGGCTGCGGAGTCGGAGGACGCTCGAGCACGACGCTCGATCCTTCGAAGCTCCGGAGCACCGAGAGCTCCTCCGGCGACTCATCCGCTGGTTGCGTCCCTAGTACGACGGCGAGCTGGCCCCGTCGTCGGAGTGATACCGGAGGGCACCGCACGTCGATGAGTGCGGTACGACGAACGGGCTGAGACGATCAACGTATGAGCTTCGACCAGCACGCGAAACCTGCCCGCGCGAAGATCGCGGCCGGTCGACGACACTCTGCCGGTGTGATGGCAGGCGGGGCTGTGTGCACCGCTGGTCAAGCGCGCTCTGAGGAGCGACGGGTGGAAAGCTGGTCCGACGTCATCTCGGTCGCTGTCGGTGGGGTGCATACCGCAGCGAACACGGGCCGATCTCACACAGTGGGGTTGCGCGCGGACGGCACCGTGCTCGCCACCGGTTGGAACAACGAGGGGCAGTGCGACGTCGGCGACTGGACGCAGGTCGTGGCTGTTGCCGCCGGCTGGCGGCGCACTCTCGCCGTCTCCGCGGACGGGCGAGCCCTGGCGGCGGGGAGGCGGAACGAGGGAGCGAATGACGTCGAAGGGTGGAGCGAGCTTGTCGCCGTCGCCGCGGGAGACTGGCACACGGTGGGGCTTCGCGCAGACGGCACGGCGGTCGCTGCGGGCAACGATCGGAGGGGGCAATCCTCCGTGGCGGACTGGCGCGGCGTGAGCGCGGTGGCTGCGGGCTACCTCCACACTGTCGGTCTGACTCGAGAAGGTCGGGTGGTTGTCGCTGGCGATCGGGCGGCGGGCCTCGTGGATGCGCTGGAGTGGCGCGACGTGGTGGCCCTCTCAGCGGGGAGCCGCCACACGGTTGCTGTCCTCGGGAACGGTCGGGTGCGCGCATCCGGTGACAACGGGCGTGGGCAATGCGAGGTCGCAACGTGGCGGGACGTCGTGGCGGTGGCCGCGGGGTCAGCGCACACGCTCGGCCTGCGCGCAGACGGAACAGTGCTTGCATCCGGCAACAGCGACGACGGGCAGTGCGATGTCGCCGAGTGGAAACTCGAACTCGCCTGAAAGGCCGGGCCGAAGCATCCCTCCTGCGATGCCACCCGCCGTTCAGCCAGGCTCAAGCGAGTCGGCAGACGACGGCGCCGTGTGGTCTGTGGGTTCTGCTCGTTCGCCGATGGGATTCGAGCACCTCGAATCCGGATGCTTCCAGGGTTTGCTCGAACTCGCTCGCCGGCCACCGGTACGCGGTTGTGATGGCGTGATCGAACGCTTCGCACGCGGGACCTTCGAAGTACCCGAGGACAAGCAGGCCGCCTGGGCGCAGGACCCGAGCGAACTCGGTGAGGGGTTCGGAGATGCGAGACGGGTCGTGGTGGATCGTCGAGTACCAGGACAGGACGCCCCCGAGGGAGTCGTCGGGCTCGTCGATCTCGTCGATGCTCCCCACATCGAATCGCACGCCGGAATACGAGGATCGCGCACGCTCGATGAAGGCCGGGACCAGGTCGATGCCCCGGACCTCGAGCCCCCTCCTGGCGAGATAGTCCGTCCACTGCCCGGGCCCGCAACCGGCATCCAGCACCCGACCGTCAACTGCGGCCGCCCAGCTGTCGATGAGCTGACGGTCGGAGTCGTGCACCGACTCCATCGAGCCCAGGAGGGTGCTGTACTCCTCAGCTCGCAGGGAGTAGGCGTTCGTGGTGTTCGACATTCAGCCGATGCTAGCGAAGCGTGCGATCAGCGAGGCGCTGCTGTCGTCAGGCGGTCCAGGCGGCGGCGATGCTGCGGTCGACGACTCGTCGCCACCCGGCGGGGGCTGAGGGGTCGTGGCTTGCGGTTCCTGCCATCCACAGCACTGTCATGAGGTCGTCGGCGGTGAAGTCTCGGGAGAGGGCGCCTGAGGTGTGGGCGTCGTCGATCAGGTCCTGACCGAGCGCGGTCGAGCGATCGCAGGTCTCGATGAGTGAGGTTGCGTTCGGGAAGCGACGGAGCATGGCATCGCTCAGCGCCGGATCATCGACCTGTAGGTCGATCATCCCCGCGATGAACGCCTCCAGCCGTGCGCGAGGCGATGGCTGACTCAGTGATCGCTCCTTGAGTGCCAAGAGCTTTTCACCGGCGATTGCAGGGATCACGGCGTCGATGAGGGCTTCACGGGATCCGACCCGGTTGTAGAGGGTGCCGATGCTCACGCCCGCCTCGCGAGCGATCTCGTCCAGCGGGGCCGCGAGCCCGCGGCGCGCGAATACCGTCCGTGCGGCTGCGTGGAGCCTCTCGACGTTGGCTTGGGCATCTCGGCGGAGGCCGTTGGTACGTGTCATGACGATTCCGGTAGATATTGAGGGTGGCCTCAACATATGATGCAGAGGAACTTGAGGACAACCTCAACCTAACCCACCCCTGCGGTATCTGCGCTGCGCGGGACACGAAAGGACGCCTCATGCCTCTTCTCACCATCGTCGGAGCCGGCCCCGGACTCGGACTCGAGATCGCCCGCGCCTTCGCGCGTCGAGGGTTCGACGTCGCTCTCGTGGCGCGCACCCAGGCCAGGCTCGACTCCCTCGTCGAGACCCTCATGAGCGAAGGCATCACAGCCCACGCGTTCGCCGCCGACATCAGCCGACCAGACTCCGTCACGGAAGCTCTTCGTGCGATCAAGGACACGCTCGGCCCGATCGACGTGCTCGAGTTCTCGCCAGCGGACCCGTCCCTGGCGCCCGTCGACGTGCTCGATGTGACGATGGAGAACCTGCAGCCCCAGATCGACTTCTATCTCGGAGGCGCGCTCACCGCCGTCGGGGCTGTGTTGCCGGACATGATCGCGGCCGGCGAAGGCACGGTCCTCGTCGTCACCGGCGGTGGTTCCATCAACCCCATGCCCTTCCTCGGCAATGTGAACATCGCCGCGGCCGGGCTGCGCAACTGGACCCTCAATCTGCACAACGCACTCCAGCCGAAGGGGGTCTATGTCGCGCACATGGGCATCACCGCGCTCATCGGAGGCGGCCACCCCGACGCCGAGCCCGAGGTCATCGCCGAGGCGCTGGCGCGACTGCACGACGAGCGTCGGCAGCCCGAGCTGCATTACGTCGCCTACAACGGCTAACACGCAGACCACGTTTCAGGCGCGCGATGAGGCCGATCATCTTCACGGCGACACGCTCAGCAGCTTGAGTTGATCACGCTCGTGTTCGTTCCGTTGCCGAGAAGGGCCTGGTCGTCGGCGAGGGGGAGCAACGGGTAGTCAGCTCCGTACGTGTCCAGCGTCGTGCGAATCAGGTCCGGTGGGTAGGGCGGCAGCTGCCCATCCGCATGCGGGATGACGGTCTGCTCGACCAGCCCGAGACCGGTGAGATCAGTGAGCAGGGGCCCATCTGCGGGGTCGTCCATCAGGGAGGCGGGCGTGACATCGGGCCCCGCGATGATCGATCCGGCGCTGGACCCGACATAGGGGAGCCCTGCTCGCACGTGCTCGACCAAGGGGGCGTCGCAGCCAGACACGCGCAGCGCCTCAAGGAGCGCGAAGGTGCTCCCGCTCGCCACGTACAGCGCATCCAACTCGTCGAGCACGCGCTCGAACTCGGCGACGCTCAGGCCCCGAACGGTGATGCCGACGACCTCGTGGCCCAGCTTCTCCACAGAGTCGCGTTCCGCTCGCACGAACGGAGCCTCCGAGAACGCCACCTGGGCGTCGTCGATGTAGCCGAGGCGGAGTGGGCCTTCGCGATCTGTCGACTCCGCGAGGAAAGACGCGAGCGCACCCGGACAGCGAGAGAGCAGGAGGATCTTCACGCCGGGCACGGTATCAGCCACCGCCGACAGCTTGATCGAACCCGGAAGGCTGCTGTGCTCTTCCGCTCGAAGCTCGTTGCGTCCAGACGTCAGAGCCAGTCGCGCTCGTGGGCCACCCGGGCTGCGTCATGGCGCGTGCCAGCACTCGTCTTCTGCATCGCGCTGGAGAGATAGTTGCGGACTGTTCCCGGGGCGAGGTGGAGCCTCCGTGCAATGTCGCGGACGGAGTACCCCTCGCGCGTCTCGCGCAGGACGTCGACTTCTCGGGCGGTGAGCGGCGAATCGTCGGCCATGGCGGCCTCGAGGACATCATGGGCGATCCACCGCTGCCCAGCGTGAACGCGCTCGACGGCGTCCGCGATGTCTTCCGGGTCGGAGGCCTTGCTCATGAAGCCGAGCACCCCGAGGTCAAGGGCTCGCCGGAGCACGCCGGGCCGTGCGTGTCGAGTGAGCATGAGGACGCGTTGGGCGGGCCGCTCGGCCAGGATCCGTGCAACGGCCTGCAGTCCGTCTGTCCCGGGCATCTCAAGATCGATGACAAGCACGTCAGGCTCGTGCTCGAGCGTGGAAGCGACGGCTTCGTTCCCGTTGCTCGCGTGGCCGACGACCTGGATCAGGCCATCGAGGGGGAGGAGCGCCGAGAGGGCGGTGCGCAGGAGGAGTTCGTCGTCCGCGAGGACCACGCGGACAGGATCGCGGCCGCTGCTCACGACGCACTCCGCGCCGGAGTCTCGACCGACGGCGAGTTGATGTGAGCTGAGACGGTGAAGGTGGGCGGGGTGTGCTGCACGGACAGCGTCCCGCGGTTCGCCTCGAGTCGTTCGCGGAGCCGTGCGAGGCCACGAAGCGGAGCGTCCTCCGCGCCTACTCCGTCGTTGGTGATCTCGATGCGGTCTGGAGTCGCGATGATGGTCACGCGCTCGGGGCTGGCGTGACGCAGCAAGTTCGTGGTCGCTTCGCGAAGCACCTGCGCGAGCAGCTCATGCGGGCTGGCCTCTGTCCCATCCGCGACCTCCGTGCTGACCTGGATGCCCACCGCCTGGCATAGCTTCGTGGCGTTCTCGAGCTCGGCCAGAAGGTTGAGCCGATGCCGAGCGTAGGCGAGCGTCCGGGTCTCCGCGATGGTGTCACTCGTGAGCTGGCGGATGTCATCGAGTTCGCTGATGGCCCGGTCTGGATCTGTCGCAACGAGACGACGGGCGAGAGCGGCCTTGAGCTTGATGACGTGCAGGGTGTGGCCCTGGATGTCATGCAGGTCTCCGGCGAAGCGCATCCGCTCGTTCGCGACGGCCAGCTCCGCCTCTGTCCTGGCGGCCACTTTCAGGCGCCGGACGACGAGCCAGACATGCTCGCTGAAGACGATGACCCCGGTGATGAACAGCGTTCCCAGGGCGGGAGAGACCAGGTAGAGAGTGACGAGCTCCCACGTCACCGGGTGGAAGATGAGCGCACTGGCGCCCACGCCGGCGACACCGGCCGCGAACACAGCGAACCACAGCATCCGCCTCCGCGACCTGGCCAGGAGCATGGCCCCGATCAGTGACAGCGGCACGAAGCTGATGGGGCTCGATGCGGTGAGCGAGCCGACACCCCAGCCCACCGCCGTGAAGATCAGCGCGAACATGGCCCTCCGCGGGTACCGATCCAGGCTCCACTCGCGGAGCACCCCCAGGGTCAGGAGGTAGCCGATGGCGGCCGTCGCGCCTTCCCACCAGGATGCGGCGGTGACGGCAACGCCCAGCAGGCTGGGCGGGGCGATCGCCACGACGGCCGTGACCATCGCCAGCTGGCGCATCCGCCGCTCGGACGGGACGTCATCTCGCCCCACCATGTCGATGGTCACCTCCGAGTCTCAGCGTCCCGCGTCTTGATCGTGCGTCCGACGGGCACCTTGGCGATCATCGCAGCACCAAGCATGCCGAGCGCAATGTACTGCAGGCTGGGGTTGTCGAGAAAGAAGCCCGTGATGTCCGACGGCAGGGTGGTGAAGATGCCGAAGTCCCAGAAATGGAAACCGAGGTACGCGAGGCATACCGTCACCGTCACGGCGATCACGGCGTTGAGTGTCAGGTCGATTGCCTTCATAGTGCTCCAACTCTCGCCAGTTCCACGCCCTCCGGGTAGTGACGCTGTGTCACCTCTCTCGGTGACCCGGCGTCACTACCGACTCTTCCCGTCTGCCGGTGAGGTGGAACCATGACCTCAGCAGCTCGAACGAACCACCACTCACGACCACGCAGGTGGCGGCGCTCGTTCCGCCTCATCCGCGACAACGCGCGCGCCTACGCCTGGCTCAACGTGGGCGCCTACGGCCTCACCGCTGTCGGCTTCGTGCTGGGAATCGTCTTCCCGGACCTCAACGCAGCTCGAGCGGATGCCCTCGAGAGCGACGGCACGGCGGGGCTGGTCCAGGACCTCGTGCTCACGCCGCCCTTGTTCGCCCTCGTGATCCTGGCCGTCAACATCGGCAAGGTCGGGCTGGGCTTCATCGTCCTGCCGTCCCTCATCGTGCCCTTCGCTGGCCTGGGCCTCTTCGCCTACTTCGCCGTGGAAACCGGCGTCACCCTCGCCCCCACCTCGCCCGTCGCGTGGGTGCAGCTCATCCCGCACTCGCTGACGCTGATCATCGAGCTGCAGGCCTACATCCTCCTGCTGCTGGGCGCGTGGCTCCTCGGGCGACACTGGCTCTTTCCGCGAACCATCGGCGCCCCCACTCGGCGACGCGGATACCTCCGTGGCCTGCAGTGCATGGGACTGCTCGCCGTACCTGCGCTTTCCCTCCTCGTCATCGGGGCCATCTGGGAGGCGATCTCGCTCCGCTATCTCATCCACCCGCTCGCCGAGTGGCTGCTGTAGCGGCGCCGAGGCCACACGCCTGGCATAGGGGCAAATCGAGGTACGCAGCTCATGAATCCCGGGCCGAGTCAAGCGCTCCGGGCGGATTGCGTAGGCTGGCCATGATTGCCTGATGCGTGCTTGATCGCGCCCACCGAGACCACCTCAACGCGCCACCCTTCTGGAGAGACCATGTCGAACGCGCATACCCCAGCCGATCCGAGCCGTCGAACAGTGCTGACCGCGCTGAGCTGGTCGGCGCCCGTCCTCGCTCTGTCGGCTTCCGTTCCGGCCGCAGTCGCAAGCACGACGGCAACCGGCGGCACGCTCACGCTGAACGGAGGTTCAAGTGCCGGTGAAGGAATCTTCTTCGCCGGGTCGAACTACGACGGTTCCAGCGCGAGCGGCCCGTACACCGCCCAGCAGCTCCAGGTCATCGTCACGGTTCCCACGGGGGTGCCCTTCACGACGTCCGCAGCACCTGCTGGATTCGACGTCAGCGTCGATGGCAACGTCGTCACTCTCACGAACACCACCCCTCTTCCGGCGGGCGAACAGACGCCGGTCCTCGGCGACTTCTTCATCAGCGGCAGCTTCGCTGTCGGCACCAGCTACACCGTCCGTGTCGCGCCGACCACGATCACGACCACCTTCACCGGGCTCGCCGCCGACGGCACCTTCTGAGCGGTCGGCCCCACGCTCCGACCCTCTTGCCCGGCGGGAGCGAACCGAAACGGACGGCGCTGCTCGTCGCACTCGACACGCACGAACACAGAGGTCGGAGCGCTTCCGCAGAACGGACCCCTGCATGACAGCAACCACGCTCGTGACTGGCTCGCGCAAGCCCGGGATCCTGACAGCTCTCGCGGCCGTCGTCGTCTATGTTGCGCTCGCCGCCGGCCTCGGCAACCTCCTGAGCAGCTTGGTCAGCGACGACCAGGAAGTGGCCCAGTTCGCGCTTGGGCATCTCATCCCGCTTCCCATCGGCATTGCGCTGCTGCTTCTCTACGTCCGCTGGACTGGCAACGCTGAGCAGGTGTGGCGCGAACGCCCCACGCCCACGCTCACACCTCGGCGCTGGTACCTGGTCTCCATTCCGATCCTCATGATCGCGTCGTCCCTCGCGGTCCTCGCGGAGGTCGCCTGGGCCGAGCAGACCTTTGCGTTGATCGCCGTGATCACGCTCGGAACGCTGCTCGTGGGATTCGGGGAGGAGCTCGCCGTCCGAGGCGTGCTTCTGACCGCCGTCCGACAACGACACGGTGAACTCGCGGTCCTCCTCATCACGTCCCTGGTCTTCGCGCTCGCGCACATTCCCGGGAGCATCATCGCCGGGGCGCCTCCCGCGGTCATAGCCTTCCAGCTGGGCGGCCTCATCATCGCTGGCGCAAGCTACTACTGGATCAGGCGTGTAACCGGGCGCCTCTGGGTCGGCGCGCTGATCCACGCCTTCAGCGATTGGAACCTCTACCTTGCCGCGGACGCGGGTACTCAGGCTGCCAGCGTGCCGAACAGTCACGAGGCCCCTGCCGATCCGTTCATCGGAACCCTCGGAGTGGTGCTCTGGATCATCCTCGCCGTCGGCGTCGTGAGCGTGATCCGGGAGGACCGGCGGAACAGGAGACAAGACGCCAGCAGTCTCTGATCGCCCACGCCGCACCGGCACGCTGCAGTTGTGTCGACGGCTCAGCGTTCGGGGGTGCGCGCCGGGCCGGTTCTGCGCGTCATCCACCAGATGACGGCGGTGATGAGGATGAGCGTCGCGCTCGGCATGAGGGTGGCAAACGAACCGGATGCTGCTTCGCGGCTGTTGAGCGCGCCGCCGAGATCGACGTGCAGCGTGGTTCCGAGCACGAGGGCCGTGACGTTGTAGACGACGTGGAGAACGACGGCGGTCTCGAGTCCGCCGGTGCGCCACGTGACGACCGCCAGCGAGCCGAACAGCACGAGGTAGGACGTGAGGATGTACGGGTCCAGTGAGCCATGGAAGAGCGAGAAGAGGACGGTCGGGATGATGATGCCGATCGCGGCACCGACGCGCGTACCGCGGGTCCACCCGCCGACCACGCGGAACATGAACCCGCGGAATCCGTATTCTTCGCCGGCGGCCGCCAGTGGTGTCAGCAGCATCCCGATCACAAAGTAGGCGACGAGGTCGAAGGTGGTCCAGGGAACCTGCTCGGCGGGGGCGAGGAGGAAACCGGAGGCGACGACGACGAGCAGTATCGGGCCGAAAGCGAGCATCGCCCGGCCGAAGACGCCGAATCGAAAACGCCCGGCCACGGAGTGCAGCGACCGGAAGGGGACTCCATAGAGCAGGCGCTGCAGCAGCATGCTGTAGGGGATGAGCACGCCGAGCGAGAGTGCTCCTGCGGCTTGCTGGAGAGGCGTGAAGCCGGTGCGCCCGAGAATCTGCGCGTCGATGATCGCCGCACCGAACAGGAACAGCTGCGCGAAGCCGACGAGTCCGACGAACAGGAGGACGATCGCGAGGACGCCGCGGAGGATTCGACGCTTCTCGCCCGCGTAGACGCGGTGGTACTCCACGGCCGGGGGAACGCGGGGAGTCGGTACGGGGTGGTCGTACTGGAGAAGCCAATTCGTGGTGGTGTTCGGCATTGTTGTTCCCTTTCGTGCGTCAGCTGGCGAGTTCATCGATCCAGCTCGACCTCATCCGAAGCGCTCGCTCCGTGCTGCCGATGACGGCGGCGAGGCCGATGAGCAGGTTGGCCTGAAGCGGCAGTTGCACGGGAGAGGTGAAGGTCCCGATCGAGTCGGCGATGGGGGGAATCTGCGAGAGAGCTGCGATGATCTGCGGCACTTCGACGCCCAGGCCGATGACGACGAGCAGGGTCGAGATAATGCCGATGAGACGGCTGGCGTTGGGATGCCTGTGGTGCAGCCGGGCGCGGCGGCCTTCGCCCGATGCAGGATCGGGGGTCAGCTGCACCTCGCTGCCGTCTGCGCGCACGTAGTGGCAGCGCTTGAGTCCGAAGCCGGTGATGGCGACTTCGATGTGACCGCCTGGGACCGGGAAGCGGGTCGGCATTCTCGCGAACGACTGCAGCGCCCCGTCCACATACAGGCGGGCGCGGATCTCGCCGTCCGTCATATCGCCACCGTGTCGGACATCGACCGTGTAGGTGGATGCGGTGCCGTCGGCGGAGCGCAGCGTGATCGCGCGGAGCGACCTGCTCAACATCTGCCACCAGTGGTAACGGCGAAGTGGCTCGCCGGATCCTGCACGCACGCGCCGGGTGCGCCATTTCTTGAGCCCCATTCCGTCCTCGATCCGAATTGGTACAGCGTGATAGTCAACGAGGGGATAAGCTAGCACACCGTAATAGAGTGTTGTCGCGAGAAGGGCAGACATGACTGAGGTACCCAAGGAGCCGGGCACGCGCGACAAGATCCTGATCGCCGCGGCGACGATGCTCGGCGAGAACCCGACCGCGCGCTTGAGCGTGAGGGCGGTGGCTGCCCGTGCGCAGGTGAGCACCGGCTCGCTCCGCCATTTCTTTCCGACCCAGCGCGATCTCATCGATACGGTTGTCGCGGGCCTCTACGACCTCGATATCCCCGACGATCCCATCACCGATCGCTCCATGTCGCCGGCCGATCGCCTGATGGCCTGCTTGCGCCTGATCCTCGCGCAAGTGGGTGTCGGCGATCGCGCCCGGGAGCAATGGGGTGCCCTGTACGACGCATACGTGGCATCCCCGCCGTCCGAAGACGAAGCGGCGACCTACTTCGCGCTCGAGCGGATGGGGCGCCACCGTATCGAGCGATGGCTGACCACGCTCATCGAGGAGGGGGCCGTGCCCGCGGGCGAGGTCGAGCGGCGGGCGCGATTTCTCGCGACCGTGCTCAGCGGCCTCATGACCGACCGCGCTCTGCCCGCCGAAGCGGTGCAGACGGAGGCCGAGACGGACACGCTCCGCCTCGCCGTGCACGCCGTCACGACCGCGTGGAGCGCCTCATGAACAGGCTCCTCTACGAGGCCGCGCTGCAGGTCGTTCCGCTGTTGCTCATCGCCCTCTTCCTCGATCGACGCGTGACAGGTGACGAGACGACGGCGCGTGCCCGGCGATGGCACCGTTGGTCGAGCAAGTTCTCGCTGCTCCTGAACGGGATCGCGTTCATGCTGTCGCTGTTCGTCGTCGCGGGGGTGATACCTGCCGGCTCGCTCACCATGGCGATCGTCATCTCCGCCGTCGCAGGGTCGATCGGGCTGCTCTGCGGACAGATCTGGCAACGGATCGACGAGGGGGGAAGGCCCGCAGGAAGGTGACTCGTCCGTGCGGCGACGTCATCCTCCGATTCGTCTCGCCCGCAGTCGGAGCCGACCAATGCTGGGCCACTTCCAGCACGTGCGCGCGCACCTTCTCGACCAACCCGCGTTGGGTGATCGTTCTGGAGCGGATCCCTGAGACGATCGATGCGTGAGCGAGGAGACCAAGGCCAAGTGGGCCAACCCTGAGCCGCCGATCCATCGCGCGATCGCCCGGTGGGCGGCGAGCTGCGCCGAGCGTGCCCTGCCCATCTTTGAGGAACAGCGACCGGGTGATGACCGCCCGCGCGCAGCGATCGCAGCAGTACGCGCGTGGGAACGCGGCGAACTCCCGATGACGACATGTCGCACTGCTGCGTTTGCAGCTCACGCGGCCGCGCGCGACGCGACTGAGGCAGGGGCGGCGGCCGTCGCCGCCGCTCGTGCCGCCGGTCAGGCGTGCGCAGTGGCCCACATGTTCGACCACTCGCCGCACGCTGCGAGCTACGCGGCGAAAGCGGTTGGCCTTCACGGCGGCGGCGAGGCTGCTCGAGAAGCTGAGCGCGCCTGGCAATGGGAGCAGCTCGCCCCAGGGTTGCGGGCTATCGGCTTCCCGAAGGGCCTCCACTAGCGATCGGCTCGACCTTCTCGGGGAGCAGGTCAGCGATGAGCGCCTCGACGCGCCGCTTGATGTCGTCGCGGATGGGGCGCACGGCCTCGATGCCCTGGCCTGCGGGGTCGTCGAGCTTCCAGTCCTCGTAGCGCTTGCCGGGGAAGAACGGGCAGGCGTCGCCGCAGCCCATCGTGATCACGACATCGGAGGCCTGGACAGCTTCAGTGGTCAGCACCTTCGGGGTGTTCCCCGCGATGTCGATGCCCTCTTCGGCCATGGCCTCGACGGCGACGGGGTTGATCTGGTCTTTCGGCTCGCTCCCCGCGGAGAGCACCTCGATACGCCCACCTGCGAGGGCGGTGAGGTAGCCGGCGGCCATCTGGGAGCGGCCAGCGTTGTGGACGCAGACGAACAGCACGGAAGGTTTCGTGGACATCATGGGCCTTTCACAGAGGTGGGTGGAGCGAGGTCAACGAGGGGGTGGAGAGGGTTCAGACGAGGGTGGACGTCGGCGCGGCGGGTGCCGGGGTGGCTGCTGCGGCGGGGAAGAGCCGGGTGCGCAACCAGAGGGCGACGTAGACGAGTGCGACGAGCACGGGCACCTCGATGAGCGGGCCGACGATGCCCGCGAGGGCTTGCCCGCTGGTCGCGCCGAACGTGCCGATGGCGACGGCGATCGCGAGCTCGAAGTTGTTGCCCGCCGCCGTGAACGCGAGCGTCGTGGTGCGCTCGTAGCCGAGCCCCACGAGTTTCCCGAGCCCGAAGCCGAGGAGGAAGGTGACGGCGAAGTAGATGAGCAGCGGCAGAGCGATGCGTGCGACGTCCCAGGGGCGGTCGATGACCTGCTGCCCCTGGAGGGCGAAGAGCATGACGATCGTGAACAGCAGCCCGTAGAGCGCGAATGGGCCCACCTTTGGGAGGAACCTGGACTCGTACCAGTCGCGGCCCTTCGTCGACTCCCCGATGCGGCGGGAGAGGTAGCCGGCGAGCAGCGGAATGCCGAGGAACACGAGCACGCTGATCGTGATGGCCCAGAAGGAGAAGTCCGCGCTGGTCGTGGGCAGGCCAAGCCAGGACGGGAGCAGCTGGAGGTAGAACCAGCCGAGCGCCCCGAACATGATGACCTGGAACACGGAGTTCAGCGCAACGAGGAACGCGGCCGCTTCCCGGTCCCCGCAGGCGAGGTCGTTCCAGATCAGCACCATCGCGATGCAGCGAGCAAGTCCCACGATGATGAGCCCGGTCCGGTATTCGGGCAGATCTGGCAGCAGCAGCCACGCGAGGGCGAACATGAGGGCGGGTCCCACAAGCCAGTTCATGACGAGCGAGGAGATCAGCAGCTTCCGGTCACCGGCGACGGCCCGTGCATCCGAGTAGCGGACCTTCGCGAGCACCGGGTACATCATCACCAGCAGCCCGATGGCGATCGGGACGCTCACAGAGCCGATCTCGAACGCGTGCAGCGCTTCCCCGACGATGGGAACGAACACTGCGAGAGCGAGGCCGAGGGCCATGGCCGCGATGATCCAGACCGGCAGGAACCGATCTGTGATGCCGAGCTTGACGGGCGGGGTGACAGCAGTCATGAAGCTCCAGAGAGATATTGATCTCGGTCGATATTGATGCGGATCGATACGAGTATGGCTAGGGTATCGATGACTGTCAATTTCCTTGGAGGACGTTCAGATGTCGTTCACGCAACTCCTGCCGCTCACCGACGTGACCGCGTGCTGCGAGCCCCTCACGGACGAGGCGATCTCCGCGGAGAACGCCGAGAAGCTGGCCAGAACCCTCAAGGTCATCGCCGACCCGGCCCGCCTGCGGCTCATCTCGATGATCGCGGCACAGGAGAAGGCGGAGGCGTGCGCCTGCGACCTCACGGAGCCGCTCGGACTCGGGCAGCCCACCGTCTCCCACCACCTGAAGATCTTGGTCGAGGCGGGCATCCTCGCCCGCGAGAAGCGCGGCTCGTGGGCCTACTTCAGTCTCGTCCCCGGTGCGCTCGACTCGCTCGCCGCCCTCCTCACCAGCAACGAACTCACCGGAGCGACCCGATGACCACCAGTCCCCGCAACATTGTCTTCGTCTGCCAGAAGAACAGATGCAAGTCGCAGATGGCCGCAGCGCTCATGCGTTCCGTCGTTGGCGCCGAGCTGCACGTCACCTCCGTCGCATTCGTGAAGGACGCTGATCACTGAATCCGGCGAGCGACACCCGCACTCACCTACAGTTTCCACCTCAGTTCAGGGCGGTCAATCGATCGACGAACTCGTCTGCGGCCGCGACCTGTTTCTGGAGCTTCGCCTGCCGCTCGAGTGCTTCGCTTCGGATCTCCTCGAGCCGCGTTCGGTTTCCGGCGTTCTCGGGATGCGCAGCCAGCTCGTCGACGACGTCGAGCAGCGCTCGCATCTGCTCCAAGCTGTAGCCGAGCGGCTTCATGCGGCGGATGAGCAGCAACCGCTCTTCGTCCTCAGCGGTGTAGAGGCGGAACCCGCCCTCGGTCCGTGCCGAGGGCACAAGAAGGCCGATCTCGTCGTAGTGGCGCAGTGACCGGATCGACATGCCGGTGCGGTCGGCGAGCTTGCCGATCTGCATCGTTTCCTCGGTCATCTCGTGCCCCTCTTGGCTTAACTCTCACGTTACGGTAGGTTTGCGTGGGGTTGCGGTTCTCCGCGATCCTCTCACTCTTTTCGAGACGCCTCAGGCTCTCGTGGTGCGCAACGGCGCGTGCTCCCTCGTCCTATTCCTGCACCCACCGAGGAGCTCCCGTGACCATCGTCACCCCTACTTCCGATCCCTCATCCCGGTACCGCATCGAGCCGACCGTCCTACAGGCGCTGCGGAGCCCCCGCATCCTGACTCGCGAGGTGCTCGCTGGTCTGGTCGTGGCGATCGCGCTCATCCCCGAAGCCATCGCATTCTCGATCATCGCCGGCGTCGACCCTCGCGTCGGCCTCTTCTCCTCGTTCGTGATGGCCGTTGCCATCGCGTTCCTCGGCGGCCGCCCCGCGATGATCACCGCCGCGACCGGCGCGATCGCGCTTGTCATCGCGCCCGTCGCCCGCGACTACGGCATGGACTACTTCATCGCCACCGTCATCCTCGGCGGCCTCATCCAGATCGTCCTCGCCCTGCTCGGGGTCGCGAAGCTCATGCGCTTCATCCCGCGCAGCGTCATGGTCGGGTTCGTGAACGCCCTCGCGATCCTCATCTTCATCTCGCAGGTGCCGCAGCTGCTCGGCGTGCCCTGGCTCGTCTACCCGCTCGTGGGCGCGGGCCTCCTCATCATGTACCTGCTGCCGAGGCTGACGAAGGTCGTGCCAGCGCCGCTTGTCGCGATCGTGCTGCTGACCGGCGCCGCCGTGGTCTTCGGCCTGAACGTGCCCACCGTTGGGGATCAGGGAGAGCTGCCGCGCAGTCTGCCCGAGCTGTTCATCCCGAACGTGCCCCTCAACCTGGAGACGCTGCAGATCATCGCTCCGTTCGCCATCGCGATGGCCGTGGTGGGCATCCTCGAGTCGCTGATGACCGCGAAGCTCGTCGACGAGATCACCGACACCCACTCCCGCAAGACCCGCGAGACCTGGGCGCAGGGCGTCGCCAACATGCTCTCCGGCATCTTCGGCGGCATGGGCGGATGCGCGATGATCGGCCAGACCATGATCAACGTGAAAGCGTCCGGTGCCCGCACACGGATCTCGACGTTCCTCGCCGGCGTCTTCCTGCTGGTTCTCGTCCTCGCACTTGGAGACGTGGTCGCGGTCATTCCCATGGCAGCCCTCGTCGCCGTCATGATCGTCGTCTCCATCGCGACCTTCGACTGGCACAGCATCACCCCGGCCACGCTGAAGCGCATGCCGAAGAGCGAGCTCGCGGTCATGCTCATCAGCGTCGTCGCGACCGTCTGGACCCACAACCTCGCTATCGGCGTCGTGCTCGGCGTGCTCGTCGCCATGGTCCTCTTCGCCCGCCGCGTCGCGCACTTCACCAACGTCACCCGCCGCATCGACGGCGGCACCGCCCACTACGACGTGGAGGGGGAGCTGTTCTTCGCCTCCAGCAACGACCTCACGACGCAGTTCGAGTACACGACAGACCCGGACCGCATCGTCATCGACATGTCCCGCTCCCACATCTGGGACGCCTCGACCGTCGCGGCCCTCGACGCCGTCGTCACGAAATATGAAGCCCACGGCAAGAGCGTGCACATCGAGGGCATGAACGACGCGACCACCGCCTTCCACCAGCGACTCAGCGGAGGGGTGGCCTCGAGCCACTAGGCCTCGCAGACCTGGGATGCTGGGGGTGTGGCTCTCTACGACACGACGCTCTCGCGGACTCCCGGCCTCGTCTCTCGGCGTTCGCTGCCGCGCACGATCGTGGCGACGGGCGCGCTCCTGCTGTGCATGGCAGCGGTGGTGTTCGCGGTGGTGAACTTCGCCGGGTTGATGGAGTACTCGAAGGAGAGCGCACAGGAAGCGTCGCGCCCGCGCTATCAAGCGCTGCGGGGGCTGGGCATTCTTCCCATAGCGATCATCATCCTCGCCGTGACCTTCGGTGTGTTCGCCGTCGGGGCGATTGTGGGGTCCTGGTCGAAAGTCTGGGTCCGCGAGCAGACCGGCACACCGCTTCGGAAGCGTTTCGAGGGGTACCACTCGCTCAGCCCGGACGCGTTCGAGCGACTCCACGCGGCGTTCGCATCCGGAGACCCGACCCGGTACGTGCCACTGCCGGAGCAGAGCCGCGGAGGTGACGGCGTCGTCTTCATCTGGACCGCCGACGCCGACCAGCTCGCATTCGTCGGAATGACCTGGGGGAGCAAGCGGAAGGCCACCCGCAACGCACCCCTCATCGTGCTCAGCGGTCGTCCGTTCGGCGACCTCGATCGTGCCCTCCGCGTGGGTCTCACCGCTCCGTGGGTCGCCGGCTAGGAAGCTGACGAGTCGAGCGGGCTCACCAATCCGGTTGGCCGGCAGTCGGATGCGGACGCTGACGAGCTGATCCGACGGCGATTAGTGCCAGGTCTGCGAGCTGTGCACGGCGCCGACGGTGAACGGGCGATCCGTGACGATCGTCGACCATCGCAGTGCGCGGTGAATGCTGTGCCAGAGGACCGAATCGTGACCCTCCCCGAGGGGCCGTCCCGCCACATCCACCGTGCTCGCGACGTATCCCAGTGGTTGACGTTCACCAGGCCACAGGCGCGCAACGCGACCACCCATGACGACCGCGCGCTTCTCGAGCAGCGTCAGGCTGGTGTACCCCATGGGCACGTTCTCGAACAGGACGTCTTGCCTGAAGTCGTCCGCCGTTCCACACCGGGAGACTCCGCTTCCGGTCTCCGCGAAGAGGAGCGTCTCGTCGTGGTCTGTGTCGAAGACCGATGGATGGCCCCGCAGCCAGGTCGCGGGCCCGGCAGGTTCGTGATCGATCTTGGGCACCTCGACCCCCTCGTCCCACCACGAGCTGGAATCGAGGATCATCGGAACGTTCACGCTCTTCACGAGGCGTGATCATACGGGCTCAGCTCCTGCACTGACAGAGGAAGCTCAACTCCTGGCGCCCGCAGCTCGTTCTCGGTCGGTGGGAGCCTGCGAGGCCGTCGCCGTGATGCTCCGACTAGGCAATTACTCGCGGAAGGCGGCCGTGTCGACGGAGATAGTCCTCGACGAGCTCCTCTTCGGTGACTCGCCCGCCAGCATGCAGTCGCCGAAGGTAGGGGACCAGCCAGCTCCCTTCGGCTTTCATGATGTGTGCCAGCGAGCGCGTTTGGAGGGCCTCTTCAACGCTGACGACACGTCCGGCAGCCCCGTGGCCCACGCCCTCGCTCAGCCCGATAGTCCACACCTGGTCTTCGCTCAGCACGAAGTCGACGTCGTAGGGCCACGCCGGCGAGCCCGCATCTCCCTGCTGTGGCGAGCTGGATGCCAGGCGCAGAATGCGCTTCTTCGGTTCGCTGCTCGCCATCACAACATCATGACCGAGAAACCCCGTCACCGCCGCCGCCTCGCAAAACCCAGGTGCTTTGGTGCGTCTCACGCTGGACGCTCTCCGTTCCCTGTTGTTGAGTGAGTGCATGTCGCAACGCATCCTTGATCCGGTGACCCAGGTCGAGCTCATCGTGCCTGATGGCATCTCCCGCGACGACGCTATCGAGCACGCTCGATTGCGCAGGGCAGGGAAGCTACGGCGTCTGCGCCTTTTCCCTGACTGGGGACACGACTACTCGCTCTGGGGAGACGGGGGAGCAATGAGCCCCGAACATTTCGGTATCTCTGACGGGCTGGCCGAGCGCCTGCGTGAGTGGACGGCATTCTGGGCGGCTCGAGCCGACCCCTTCGAACCATGGACCGACCTCGAAACCTTGCACGCCTGGTGGCAGGAAGGCTTGAGTCTCGCGACCGACCTCCAACGAGAGCTCTACAAGACAACCGTCGTCATTCCAGAGTTCGGCCCTCACCGCGAGCAGGGGTGGGAGTACTCGTAACCCCGCGGTTGTGCACGGTGTCATCGCGGAGGGGCGGGCGGGAACTCACGCGTTCAGTCCAGCCTCGGGCGCGACATCGCCTCGCGACCCTCGGCTGGACCTGAGCCCCGAGGCGACCAGCAGCGCGTTCCCGGTCAGAGCCCCGGTTGGCGGGCGGTGTCGAGGGTGAGCTTGAACCCGGTGTGCGAGGGCCGGAAACCGAGGCGTTCGTAGAAGCGGTGGGCGTCGGCGCGGGCCCTGTCGGACGTCAGCTGCACGAGCGTGGCGCCGAGTGCCGGCGCAGCCACGCGGACCGTCCAGTTCATGAGGGCCGTGCCGATCCCGGACGAACGATGGTGGGTCGCAACCCGAACCGCCTCGATCTGGAGCCGCCAGGCTCCTCGGCGGGCCATCCCGGGGATGAGGGTGAGCTGCAGGGTGCCGACGGGGGGCTCCGGCCAGGTCAGTCGCCAGAATGACCTCGTTGCCAGGGTCGGCGATGACGCCCTCGAGCGCCCTGCGGTACAGCCGCTCATCGGCGTGATCGGCAACGTCGCCCCGAGACGCGCTGATCGGGTCATCGGACAGCAGTCCCATGAGTGCGGGGAGGTCACCGAGCGTCGCTCGACGGATCGCGATGGGCTCGGTCGCCGTCGGGAGTTCGGTCGGAAGCGTCAACAGTTTGAGCATGGCCTCATGCTCGCACTGTGAGATCCACCCCGCTCGCGAAGTTCAGAGCGTTCGCCCGTGCCGCGTCGGGCGAGGGGTTCTTCGAGATTTCGGCCCCCTGCGCCCCCGGAAGCATCTGGGGCACCAGGGCTGACGTGACCGGCGATGGTTGCTGTCAGCCTGAGATTGTGTTCTATTGTGTAGACACAAAGTTTGTCTCAACAAGTCGGAACAATTGACGAACGGACTACACATGCCTGCATGGCTTTTCATCCTGGTCGAGGACCCGTGGAGCGCTCTCTACAACCATGCCTGGGTGCCGGCTCTGGTGCTCACCATCGGTACCGTTACAGCGTTGAGGCGGCGAAGCCACAGGGTCCCGGTGACCGTCTGGTCACCACGCGAGAGGTGGGCGCTTGGGGCCCTCACGGCCGGGGCGCTGTTCGCCTTCATCGCGCAGCAGCTCGGACGCGACCTCGCGGCGGTCCGGTTCGTCAACCCTGACTGGACGACGAACTTCATCTGGTGGAAGTACGTGACGGTGCTGGCTGCCGTTCTCCTGCCGCTGTTGGCGGTGGCCGTCATCCTCAGGTCGGCACGTCGTGATGTCGAGGAAAGGGTGGCACCGACAACGGCGCGCGATTGGATGACGTTCTCAAACCGGAGCGCGCTTGCCGGTGGGGGCTTCCTGCTGGCGGCCTTCGCTGTTCTCATGATCTGGACGGGGGTCACATCGACACAAGCGTCTGATGGGGCGTACCGGCTCCTGGTCGCACCTGGCTCTTTTACGGGCGCGGGTTTCCTTGAGGAAGGACGAGACTTCTTCGGTTGGTCCTACAGCCTTCCCGTAGTCGCCGCGGTGGTCGTCGTCGCAGCCGCCGCTTGGGCAGTGCTCCGAGAGAATGCGTTGCGCCCGTTCCGCCGCCCATCGACGCTGGAACTGGAGCGGCAGGCTCGTCGCAAGATCAGTTCGACAGTGCTGACTCTTTCCGGGGGAGTCGTTCTTCTCACGCTCGCGATTGTGCTCCGCGATACCGGTTATGCCGGTATGCCGCATCAGGGCATGGTGCTCGAGGATGGAACTCACGTGGCAGTTGGGGCCTCGTACGAGGCTCTCGGGCGCCTGTTCATCGCTTCGGCTGCCATCCTCCGAACGGCTGGCCTCACGTTGCTCCTTGCCATTCCTCTCCTCAGCTGGCTCCCGAGCTTCGCCTCGCATCGCGATGTCGCGGCTCAGGCGGGCGCCCTTCGATGAAGGACTCCCCGGTTCACAGCGCCGACACGTTGCGCACTGCGGAGCAGATCTTCGGCTACTTCAAGGGGCTCATCCTCTCGGGGCGGCTCGGAGCAGGAGAGAAGCTCCCGACTGTGCGCCAGACGATGGTCGATCTTGACGTTGCTCTCGGCACAGCCGCCAAGGCGTACAAACTCCTCGAACAGGAAGGCCTGGTCGTGTCGCGGGGTCGCGCGGGCACCCGAGTCGCGGATGCGTCCGCCGCGCTGCCGGGGGCCGTTGCCGCCCAACTGCGGGCCGCCGTAGCCACCGCGAAGTCTGCGAACGTCCCTCATGGCGACCTCATCAACGCGCTGAGCGCTTACTGGACGGAGTAAAGCCTGACGGCGTCGCGCACGCTCGAGCATGCAGCTCCCGGCTGATCCGTCGGAGCGCCAAGTCGTATCTTCTGGGAAATCAGTCGGACGCTCGATGGGCAATTTCCCGCCCCGCGTTAAGAACGGGTCGCACCTGGACATGTTCACAGTGAAGGGCAAACGCTGAGGAGGGACGACATGGACGACATGGACGACATCGACGACCTGGTACGCCGAACGGCGCCGCCAGCGCTGGGCTCGGAATCCACGAACGCAACGGAGGCGCGGAAGATCGCCCACGCCGTCGCGGCCGACAGGCTGCCGCGACGCTCCAAGCTGCAAACGGGGTTCTGGGCCGCGATCCTCAGCGTGGGGCTCGTGGGGGTCGGCACCACAGCCGCGGTTGCAGGGCCCGCTCTGCTGGACTGGGTCGGTTTCACGCCGGACGTTGTGGTGCAGCGCACGTTCGAGCTCAGAACAGGTAGCGACGAACTCGGGCTCTGCACCGTCGTCGCGCGCATTAGCCCCGAGTACGGCGGAGAGCTGTCGGACGTCGAAGTGGATGAGCGCACTCAGGCCGCGCGCGAATTCCTCGCAGACTACGACTGGGATCCCTTCGTCGCGGCGATCACCGCCGAGGATATCGAAGCTGAGTTCAACGATCAGCAGGCTGAACAGCAAGCGCTCAAGAACCAAATCGAGGCCGGGGGAGGGGACTCGGCGGATGTCCCGGACGCGGAGCACGGCATCGCCGCGAGCTCGCTCGTGGGCGACGAGATGTTGCGGGTATTCGAGGAGGCCGGTTACCTCGACGGCGGAGTCTCCCTGGAGATGGCTGGCCGTTGCGGAGACGAGACTCCCGGGAGCTCCGAGTGACCCGGCGACGCGGACGTGACCAGCGGGAAGCGACGATCGAGGCGCTTCACCAGGCCAACGCGGCGGACCTCCTCAGCTATTTCGGGAGGCGGGTGAGCATTCCGGCCGACGCCGCTGACCTGCTGAGCGAGACGTTCGTCGTCGCGTGGCGACGAGTCGACCACATGCCCTCGAACCCTGAGCAGGCGCGGATGTGGCTTTTCGGAGTCGCCCGTCGAGTTCATGCAAATGCTGTCCGCGGATCGCTCCGACGCACGGACCTGACTCTCAAGCTCCGTCGGCAGCTCGAAACGCAACCTCTCGCAGCGATCGATTCCACGACGCTCGAGGTGCGCGAAGCTCTTGGTCAGCTGCCGGTCGATCAGAGCGAACTTGTGCGCCTGATCCTCTGGGACGGCTTCACTCTGCCGCAGGCCGCGTCGATCCTCGACATCAGTGAGTCGACGGCTCGCGGTCGCTACCAACGCGCCCGCATTCGACTTCGAGAACTCCTCCGTCCCGAAGAGCCTCCTATTACAACGTTCGCTTCTCAACGGGGAGTTGGAAGCGATTGAAGTCAACGAGCAGGAAGAGTGACCAGGAAGCCTTTCGCGCACGCGACAGTGCTTCAAGCGAGCGTGTTCCGGCACCCGGTCTGCGACCGACACCCCGGCACCTAACGAACCTCTACGGGATCATCGGGCTCCTGGCCATCGTCGCCGCCACCTTGGGTATGTTTGCTTTCTGGCCCGAGGATGCAGAGAGAAGGCCAATGGGGTCCATATCTGCGGACCTTGTGGAAGGGAAGCCACTCGAGCAAATACACCCCCTCGTCACGAGTGTCAGCGCGAACGTGGACATCGTGGACACCGAGGGGCACCCAGTGGATGCGTCGGTATCGCATTACACCGTCGTCTCGATCACCCACGAAGACAATCACCGACCGAAGATCATCGTGACCCGCGAGCCGTGGGAGGCGCAGAACAGTCTGGGGGAACTGCTCATGCTCTACGAGCGATCGGTGCACACAAGCATCATTGTCATCGACAACACGACTCAAGAGATCCTGCCTCAAGACGTCCGGGGGTACACCGTAGTCAGGGAAGAGCAGGTGTCTGATCACCGGACCGAGAACGGCAGGAAAATCTATTTCTTTGTCGAACGAATCCACGAATAGACGCGGCCCACCGAACCTCGCGATGGAACGACGGCTGGGCAGTTGTCGCTTCGCCATCGCGCGCAAACCCCGATGAGGCGAACTATTACTGCCTCACAGAGGGTCCCGACGTGGAAGCTCACACCAAGCATGAGTACCAGCAGGCCATCTTCTGACGAGTGGCCATCGAGAGGTGGAGCACTCATGGCCGTCTGTGGATTTCTCCGTGCCCGAGGGTTTGTCGTCCTCGATAACGGCGGTTGTAGGATCCCGGAATGAGACGAGCTCGCATTGTTGCTGTCATCGCCTGGGGGCTGGCCGCGGTAGCAGCCTGCGTCGTGATTCTCGCCCTCACGCTTCCCGCGTCCGTCGTCGTGTCCACGCAAGATCCCGTCAAGGTCATCTGCACCCCCGTCCTCGGCGCTGACCCGGATTACCGACTCGGTGTTCGCGACACGGGTGGGAACGGGATGCAGGAAGCGATCGGTGCCTGCGCGGCGTCACGCGACCGCAGCTTGGGGACCGCATTGGTGCTGGGAGTGGCGATCACGGGATCGACGGCCGTTGGCCTGGGTTCCCGCCGTCGCAGCGAGGCCTGACGGGGCCCACAACCTTCAGTCGCCTGACCCGACCAGAGTGATCGCTTGGGGGCTGCGCTCGCGGGCAGCTTGGCTCAGGCCTTGGAGCGGCGTGCGTGCGTGCGCGCCTTCATCCGGTTGCCGCAGACCGCCATCGAGCACCACTTCGCGGTGCCAGGGCGACTGTGGTCGACGAGGAACTGGGTGCATTCGTCATTCGCGCAGGCGCGGAGGCGCCCGGGGAACTCCGTGATCACGCTCGACCACGCCATCACGGCCCCTGCCGCAAGGCGGTCGTCGTCGGGAGCCTGAAGCTCCCAGGTCACACCATCCGGGGTGACGCGCGGCGTCTGCACGGCATCGTCGAGGATGCCCGTGAGCTCTCCGATCGCCCCTCCGTCGTCTCCGCGGACGACGGCCTGCAGCGCCTGTCGCGCGCGTCGAAGGCGCGCCAACTCGTTCGCGGATCCTGTCCCGCCCCAGCTGCGAGCGATATCTCGCCCCGGAGCGCCCTGGAGGCTGTCGGTCGGGGTGCCCTCGATGACCGGTGCGCTGTTCAGCAGGCTCAGCAGCAGTTCCTCGTTGCGAAGCACCTCTCCTCGCTTTCCCGCACTGTCTGGTGCGACGAATCCATGCTACCGTCCTGCTAACCAGTAAAACAAGCCAAAGGGGTTAGCCATGGTCACCGTCCACCACCGCACCGTCTCCGTCGATGGGCTCGACGTCTTCTACCGCGAAGCCGGCCCCGCCGACGCTCCCGTGCTCCTGCTCCTGCACGGGTACCCGAGCAGCTCCCACATGTTCCGGCACCTCATCCCCGCGCTGGCCGATCGGTACCGCGTCATCGCTCCGGACCACATCGGCTTCGGCCGTTCCGCTGCGCCTTCCGTCGACGAGTTCGAATACACCTTTGCGGCCCTCGCGCGGGTGACCGGTCGGTTCCTCTCGACCATCGGGGTCACGCAGTACACGATGTATGTCCAGGACTACGGCGCCCCGGTCGGCTGGCGCCTCGCTCTCGCCGACCCCGCTGCGGTCGTCGGGGTCATCTCCCAGAACGGCAACGCGTACGAAGAAGGCTTCGTGCCCGGCTTCTGGGACCCGATCTGGGCCGACGCCGCCGAGCGGACCACCGAGACGCGCGACGCGCTCCGTCCCGCCCTCGGCCGGGAAGCCGTCGAATGGCAGTACACCCACGGCGTGCCGGACACGACAACCGTCGACCCCGACGCGTGGGAGCACGACCTCGCGCTCCTCGCCCGGCCGGGACAGGATGACGTGCAGCTGACGCTCTTCCGCGACTACACCACCAACCGTGACCTGTACCCAGCCGTGCACGCCTGGCTCCGCACCTCGCAGGTGCCGGTTCTCGTCGTCTGGGGGCGCAACGACGAGATCTTCGACGCTGCCGGCGCCGAGGCGTTCACCCGCGACGCTCCGCACGCTCGCGTCGACCTCATTGATGGCGGACACTTCCTGCTCGAATCTCACCTGGATGAGGTCGCTGACGCCATCAAGGGGTGGCTCCAGGCCAGCGAGCGAAGCGCATAGAACGTCGGGTGGTGCGATGCCTGCTCCGGCTCGACCTCTATCCCGGTCGTCAGTGCCAAAATCGTGTTAGGTGCCTGACCGTGCGGTCGCTATATTTTCACCATGACCGCACCCGAACCTGAGGCTGTCTCGCGTCGCACCGTGATCGGTCTCGCGTGGGCCACTCCAGTTCTTGCTCTCGGCGTCGCCGCGCCTGCCATGGCAGCGAGCCCAGCGCAGCCGGTCACCCTCTCTGCGAACACGAGTGACTCCACGCGGTTCCCGATCTCCCTCACGACGACGGAGAGCCTGACGGCAGGCACGACCTTCGACGTGGACATCGACGGCACTGCGAATCAGTGGGCCCTCAACTCCTCGGGAACGACTCCCGGCACGTGGGGTTGGTCTCGATTGGGTAGTCGCGGCGCGCGCTTCACCTCGACGGGAGCAGTTCCCGGTACGTACGAGTTTGTTCTGGGTCTCGCAGGCATCGCTTCCTATGCAGGCACGATCCTCACGGTCACCACCCCGGAAGGGCAGGAGCTCACCAGGGTCGTTCTCTGATTCCTCGCACTGGATGACTTGCCACGTTCGCAACTCACTGGATAGAGTTGCGATCATGGCAAGTGACTTCGAGGATCAGACACCGGATAGCCGGGCCACGTCGCCCAGCCGGGATCAGGCGCAGGCTGCGCTCGACGACCTCGGGCACGACAGTCAGGGGTTGGCCGCTCGCATCGTCACGCCGTGGTGGTATCACCCAGCCCTCGGGGTGATCACCGCGATCTTCGCGGGTGCGCATGCGCTTCCCGGGGCATGGCCAATGGTGCTGTTGGTGCTCGGGATCGTCGCGATCCCGATCCTGACCACGACCTACTCCCGACGCTTCGGAGTGGTCGTGACGAAGCCGGCCGGCCCGCGAAGCAAGCGCCTGCTCCTGGCAACGCTCGGTGTGCTCGTCGCCGCGATGATGTCGAGTCTGGCCTTCAAGTTTCTGAGCATCGATCCGTGGTGGGCGCTCATCCCTGCTGGGGTCACCTTCATGGCCACCGTCATCCTCGGGCGCCGCTATGACGAGGCTCTCCGCCAGGAGGTCGCCGCTCCGAAGGTGGCGGGAGCGTGACGGCCGGTCGCGCTCCCGTGTTCAACGAGGTCATCCATGCGCCGCTGCGATTGCGGATCTGCGGACTGCTCCGGAGCGTCGACGAGCTGGAGTTCGCCGTGGTCCGCGATGCGCTCGCCATCGATGATGCCAAGCTCTCGAAGCACATCAGAGTGCTGACCGACGCCGGTTTCGTGTCGCTCCGCAAGGAGAGGTCGGCCAGTCGAGCCGACTCAAGGCGTCTCACCTGGGTCAAGCTCACGCCGATCGGTTCCACCGCGGTGGAGGCCCACCTCGCCGCGTTGACCGCTATCGCCAACGGTGCCGACTTCGACGCCCTTCCGGGGCAGGCGTAGTCCCCAAGTCATGGCGGCCCGGCGCTCGTGACCGGGAAGCGGCTCCCGAGCTCGAAGTCCCGGGTTGTTGTCCTTAGGTGGGGTGGTTGATCGCCGGGCTTCGTTGTCATCTCCCCGGTGGGCAGCGGTCTCGCCCATCTCCACTTCGTCGTCCGGCCGCGTTCTTGTGAGCACCACGACCCTCTTAGCGAGGAGGCGGATTAGGGTGACTTCATGAGTTCAGTGACCGTCATTCCGAGTGTGTGCGAGGCGGTCAGCGACCCACGGATCCTTCTCTTCGGCCGACTCCTTGGGGCCGCCAATGGGTGGGAGCATCTCCTCGCCAAGGCGCTCCAGGACGAGACGGGTCTTGAGCACACCCTGTTCGAGCTCCTGGTCGTCGTCGGGAGGGCTGGCCCAGACGGCATCGCGGTCCGAGATATCGCTCAGGCGCGCGTGCTCACGTCGGGAGGTGCGACTCGGCTCGTGCAGCGCGGCGTGCAGCGCGGCTTCGTCACGCGCAAACCCTCGACGGAGGATGCGCGCGTCCAGCTGGTCAACCTCACCGAGGAGGGGGAGCGGATGCTGTTGCACTCGAGTGCTGTGCACGCTGCCAACATCGAGCGGACGCTGCTCGCGGTGCTTCCGGAAGAGCACCGCGCGGCATTCGCTGCCTCGGTCGAGGCGCTCAGCAAGGAAGCTGCGCGGGCGCTGCCCATCATGCCCTGACCGGGGCGGAGTCATGCCGCGAAAGTTCCGGGAATAGCTGACTGCTCAGCTAAGTTGCTTCTTGTGTGCGGCAGACGCTGCACAGCCAAAGAAAGCGATCACCGACCATGACACTCTCCTTCGAAGTCTTCGATCTCAACTTCCCCGTCGGCTCCCTCAACAAGTCCGCCGTGCTCGTCACCGGGCCAACAGAGGCGGTCCTCGTCGACGCTGGCTTCACTCGAGCTGACGGGCACCGGCTTGTGGCTGCGATCCTCGACTCCGGCAAGACCCTCATGACCGTGTTCGTCAGTCACGCGGACCCGGACTTCTACTTCGGCCTTGAAGTCATCGCCGAGGCGTTCCCCGAGGCAATCGTCACGGCGACCCCGATCGTCATCGAACACATCTCGGCCTCCTTCGAGGGCAAGCTCAAGGCCTGGGCCACGCTCGGCACGAACCTGCCGACACGCTTCCCCGAGATCTCACCGCTCACCTCCGACACCATCACGGTCGACGGTGAAGAGCTCGAGCTCCGTGGCGGCTCCGAGCTCCTCCCCGACCGCCACTACCTCTGGTACCCCGCGCAGCGCGTCATCCTCGGCGGTGTTCTCGTGTTCCAGCAGGAGCACGTCTGGACCGCAGACACCGCCACGCCCGAACTGCGCTCGGCCTGGGTCGACCAGCTCGACGCGATGTCGGCCCTCGACCCGATCACCGTCATCCCAGGTCATCGCCTGCCCGACACGGCGAACGACGCGAGCGCACTTCGGTACACCCGCACCTACCTCGACACGTTCGAGAAGGTACTGGCTGAAACCACGGACGGCGCTGCCGCCACTGCACTGCTGAACCAGAAGTACCCCGACTCCGGGATGGGCATCGCAGCTCAGATCGGGACCAAAGTTGCCAAGGGAGAGACGACATGGGGCTGAACCAGAGCACAAACGACGACGAAAACGAGACGACGAGCGCTGCACCGCGGGATGTGGTCCGCCGTCAGTACCTCGCCTCAGCGGCGGGCGACCTCGACGCGCTCCGGGCCACCCTGGCCCCCGACGTCGAGTGGACCGAAATGGCAGGGTTCCCACTCGCAGGGACGTACCGAACGCCCCGAGGGGTGACCTCGAACGTCATGGAAGTCCTCGGCCGCGACTGGGAGGACTGGACTGCCCACGACGATTCCTACATCGTCGAGGGGGAGAATGTGGTCGTGCTTGCGCGGTACACCGCAACCCACCGAACCACGGGCAAGGCGCTGAACGCACGGGTTGCCCACCATTTCGTGGTTCGCGGCGGACTCATCGTGCGGTTCGAGCAGTTCGTCGACACTGCCCTGGTCGCGGAGGCGGCAGCAGGTTAACTCGGCGCAACGGTCGACGTGAGCTGGGGCGTCTTGTGCTGTGCACGAGGCGCCCTGGCCTCGGGGTCGGGTCCCTAGAATCACCCCATGACGCAGCCGACCTTGCCGCAGTCACCTCGCGACGTGGCAGAGCCGAGGCGGGCTCATGAGTGGTGGGCACTCGTCCTGACGGTGCTGATCTTTGGAACGATGCTGTTCCTGGTTGGTGTGTTCTGGATGCTGAGCATTGGTGAAGCCGTGCACTACGGCCACGGCTCTGGCAGCGACGCCCACCTGCGCTTCCGTGAAGCACTCTCCGGAGTGGGTTTTGGAGCAGTGCTCGTCCTACTCGCACTGGCAGGAGCGACCCTGATCTCTGTGCAAACGTGCAGAGCATTCGGCATCAGGCCCAGCGTGGGGGTGTTCTTCGTCGTCGGGCCTCTTGCCGCTGAAGTCACCTGCTTCCTTGCTGCGCCGTTCGTCTTGGAAGCCCAAGGCGTCTACCAGGGCTGATACTCGACGAGCTCGGACCGCTGTCCGTGGGGTAGTGGCCACGCACGTCCCCCCTCTTGGACTCATTCGATGTGCTCGGCGTCACTCGCTGATGCACTCGCGCATGTCATCCCAGGCCGACGTCACGCACTCCTCGAGCGGGCGATCCGTGGGCCCCGCGAGCCATTGATCCATCGCGAGGTCGAAACAGGTCACCGCAAGAGCGGCCAGCGTGCGCGACCAGCGAGGGGCGGTGCCACGTTGCTCCAGTGACTCCTCGATCGCGAGGGCGAGGTGGTGGCTCTGCAGGAGTTCGCGCTCGTGCAGTGCTGGCTCGCTGCGGACGATCAGGCGCCGACGAGCGATCGACTCTCGCCAGTCCTGAATCCCGCGAGATGCCGCGACCAGCCCCGCGCGGACCGTGGCAGCCCCGGTGGCGTCGGGCGGGACCGAGCTCATGAAGTCGCTGACAGCTTGGGGGAACTCGCGATCCCGGAGGAAGAGGACATCGCGCTTGTCGGCGAAGTGGCGGAAGAACGTCCGAGTGGTCAGATCCGCTGCCGCGGCGATCTGGGGCACCGTCGTTGCGGCGAAACCCTGTTGTTCGAACAGGAGTATCGCTGCACTTTCGAGCCGAAGTGCGGCGTCGGGGGACCATCGAGGCATACGAACATGATGTCACGAAGTGTCATCAGGTGTACAGTGACGGCACGAGATGTCATCAGGTGTGGAGAGCGAACGGTCATGAGAGAAAACACTGCAGCGTGGATCAATGCCCCATACGCCGATCTGACGATTCGGGACGCACCCGCACCCAAGCCGGGCCCGGGGCAGCTACTGATCGCGGTGCGCGCGCTGGCGGTGAATCCGCTGGATGCGATCATCCAGTCCAACGGCCGCCTGATGTACGGGTGGCTGCAGTACCCGGTGATCCTCGGCGAGGACGTCGCGGGTGTCGTCGTCGAGGTCGGAGAGGACGTGGGTGCCTTCGAGGTCGGCGATCGCGTCACGGCGTACGCGATCGGTTTGGAGAAGGGCCGCGACGCTGTGTCCGAGAGCGGCTTCCAGGCATACGTCGCCGTCGACGCGAACCTCGCCGCCGCTCTGCCGGACACCATGGCGTTCGAGGAGGCCGCCGTCCTCCCACTCGCGCTGTCCACGGCGGCAGCCGGGCTCTTCGAAACCGCGCAGCTGGGGTTGGACTACTCCAGCCTCGGAAGCCCGGAGACTCGCGACGAGGTCGTCGTGGTGTGGGGTGGCGCGACGGCCGTGGGAGGCAACGCGATTCAACTCGCCCGAGCGGCCGGCTATCGAGTCGTCACGACTGCCTCTGCCCGCAACCACGAACAGATGAAGAGGTTGGGAGCCGAGGCGGCATTCGACTACCGCGACGCGGACGTTGTCGACCGGATCATCGAGGCTGTCGACGGTTCCGTCGTCGCGGGTGTCCTGGCCATCGCCGTGGGGTCAGCCGAACCGTGCCTGAAGATCGCTCGGGCGACCGGCGCGACGAAGATCGCGATGGCGAGCCCGCCCGTGTCGTTCTACGAGCAGCCCCGTCGAGGTGGCCTCTCCCTCGCCCGGATCCGCCTGCTCCTGCGCTTGGGAACACGGAGCGCGCTGCTGCAAGTACGCAGCCGTGCCCGCAACATCAGGGCCTCGTTCATCTGGGGAAGCGCCATCTCGACCTCTCCCGTTGGTGCTGCCATCTGGGGGAGCTACCTCCCCGAAGCTCTCGCATCGGGCCGGCATCGCGCCTACCCGAATGCCCACGTTGTCGGAGACGGCCTTTCTGCTCTCCAAGGAGCGATCGACACGCTCCGCGGTGGCGTGTCCGCTCAGAAGCTGGTCGTCACACTGCACGACGCTGCGTCGGGGGACGCCTGATCACCCGCAGCATGGCGAGAGTGGCAGCCCGTTTGAGCGGGGCCAGATGCGTGGAGCCTCGTGCTGCGGATGCGAGGCCCCCATCTACCTTCACCACCGCCAGGTTCGTTTCGACACCCTTGGGGTTTGCAATGTCTTACTGGCAGTTACAGGCTGCACGACGGACGAGACGTCAAATGGGGGCGCGGGCTTGCTGCTCCCCGTCGAGGTCCGCCCCGTCGTGCCCGTAGATCGCACCGCGGGCGTCACCATCCTCGAGAACCACGGGGCAAGCGCCTGTGGTCAGTAGGTGATGCTCGGGAGAAGCAATCCGCCGACGACAGCCACGTACCCGAGTCCACAGAATGCGAGCGTCAGAACAATGCGTCCGGTGATGCGGAGGGTGTGTGCCCCTCTGGACCGCCACGGCGAAGGATTCTCCGCGTTGCTCTCCGTTGGTTGCGCGCGGTGGATTGCGAGGAACGCTGCGGGAAGCGCGCCCAGAACGGCCGCAAGGGTGAGGGCTTGTGCCGAACGCAGGATCACTGCGGACGGTGGAGCTCCGTCCGAGAGGAGCGTCGCTGCGACAGTCGCCCAGAGTATGCCCGCAAGCGCAAGCGCCACGAGGGCTGCCGCTCGGAGGCGGCGCAGCAGCCGCTCTCGACGCGGGGCCTCCTGAGCGATCTTGTACCAGCGACGGATGCCCCAACGCGCAGGAAGCGCGAGCACCGCGGCAGCAAGTACGGCGAGCGAGAGTGTCGCGATGATCGGCAACGCTGCCCGACTCGGCGACATCGGCTGGAGCGCGAACGCCGGGTTGAGGCCGATCGCGACCACGCGTCCGTCCTGCTGGTCGACGGCGAAGCGTCGTTGCCCATCAACCTCTTGCCAGACCCAGGGCTCCACCTCGACGAGATCCACGGGGGTACCGGCCAAGTCGGTGACCGCCGATATCGTCACCGCATTGCCCGCGCTTGGAGACACTTCCACGGTGGAGAGGGCGGCGAAAAGGCGCACGAACGTGGACTCGCTGCGTCTCGACACCTGATAGGTGCCGACGATCTCGTCTGCATGCTCGGCTGCGGTCGTCGTTTCCACGACGGCTGCGTCGCGCTGGTCGGGAAAGTACCGGTCTGCGAACCCGCGAGACAGGGCGTCTCGGATCGCAGTCGACGCGTCCCCGTTCAACCCGGTGCTGTTCAGGGAGATGTAGACGCCAGCTTCGTCGTCTGGGTAGAGGTCGAGTTGCGCGTGGAACGCGGTGAGGTCGCCTCCGTGGCTGAGGATCCGGTGCCCGTTTCTGTCCGCCTCGAAGTAGCCCAGGGTCATGCGAGGTCCTGCAGCGAGACCGCCGAGCTCCTCGGCGCTGAGGGCTGGCTCGTGCATCTGCTCCAGAGTGCGTTCGCTGAGCAGCGGACTGCTGTCCCCGAGCTGCGCGAGCATGAACGCGTTCATGTCTGCAGTCGTCGCGGAGATCGCACCGGCAGGGGCGGGTGCGTTGATCTCGAACGGCACTTCGGCGGAGCCGGTGAACGAGTAGCCCTTGGACATCGACGACTGCATCTCATCGGGCAGCGGCTGGGCGAGCGTTGCAGTCGACATTCCTACCGCGTCGAAGACGTGCTCCTGGACGTAGTCGGCGTAGCCGACGCCGACGGTCCGCTCTACGACATACGCGGCGAGCCCGTTCGAGTAGTTGGAGTACGCGGGGGTCGTGCCAGGTTCTGCGATCTGCTCGGGCGGGTCGACCGTAACGGCATCGCGGAGCGATGTGGCATTCTCTCCGGGGCCAGCGATGACTCCGGCGATCTTGTCCTCGAAGCCGGCGGTGTGGGTGAGGAGATGACGGAGCGTGATGGGTTTCTCGAATGACGTGTCGAGTGTGAAGTCGAGATAGTCCTGAACTGGCGCATCCAGGGCGAGACGTCCTTGCTCGACGAGCTGCATCACAGCGGTGGCGGTCACGATCTTGGAGATCGACCCGATGCGGAAGAGCGTGTGATGTGGATCCACGGGCACCGGGTCCTCAGTGTCCGAGCCGGTGTCCGCGTAGCCATACCCGCGCTGCGTCATCACCTGTCCCTTGCTGACGACTCCAACCGTTGCACCAGCGATTCCCTCACGCTCGAGAGCGGAAGGGAGCATCCCGTCGAGCCACGCGTTCACGTCATCAGTTGTGAGCTCGTGCGCGGCGCTCGTGAGGCCGACGGGCGCGGCTGCTGCGCTTGTCGCGCCGAGCATCGCGAGCACCCCTGTCAGGGCGATAGCGCTCAGGCCGCGAACGAGGAAAAGGGGAGAGCTGAGCAATTTTGATCCTTCAACGGAGTACATAGCTGGCAGAGCGAGGCCGGAGTATCGGCCAGACTCCCGAACGGTCCCTTCAATGGGCTTTCCCTCTCAACATAGGACCGGGACTGATGCGACGAAGCCGCAGTCATCTCCCCATTCCTCCCGGGACCTTGTCGTCCCCGGGATCTCGATGGCTTCAGGTGACGCATTGTGCGTGCTGTCGGATGGCGGTCGCGATCTCCGCAGGGTTCTCCCACGCCGTGAAGTGACCACCTCTCTCCAGTCGCTGGAACGCCCGGATGCCGGTATAGCTCTTCTCGGCGAGGGATCGAGGGTAGCCGCGCTCGTGAGTGTTGATGAGGATCGAGGCCGGCGCGGCAACGAGCGGATGATCGTCGAAATCGCTGGGCTCTGCGTAGCTGCGGAAGCTCGTTCCGATCGACCGCGTGTGCCAGTACAGAGAGACGAGGTCGAGAACCGCGTCATCGCTCAGGCCGCCGAACTCGCTCGCATGACCACCGTCACTCCAAGCTGCGACCTTCTCGGCGAGCCAGGCGAGCAACCCGACCGGAGAATCGAGCAACGCGACGGCCAAGGTGTCGGGGCGGGTGCCTTGTTGATGCGCGTATCCGCTTTCAAGGGGGTCCCGAGCTTGCCGAAGGAACGCGCGCTCGTCTTGGGTCAGCAGAACTCCTGGTCTCGCTTGAGCGGAGTACGACGGATGCGACGCGAGGATTCCGGCAACGGGGCCCGGGTACAGGCCAGCGATCCAGTCTGCGACGGGGGCACCCATGTCCTCGCCGTAGACGATATAGCGGTGGTGACCCAGGTGGTCGACCATCAACGAGTGCAGTGCTTCCGCGATGCGCCTCGCGCTGAACGGCTGCGTGGAAGCGGGTGAGTGAGCGAACCCGGGCAGCGAGGGAAGTATCACGGTGTGCTCGCCGTTCAGGGCATCCGCAAGAGGGAGGAGCTGCGCGTAGGAGTACGGCCAGCCGTGGATGGCGAGGAGCGGCAACTTGGCTTCGTCACCACTGCGCTGGACGTAATGGAGAGGGCCGATGGCACTGCGGTAGGAGTCGTGCGCCTCGCGATTCAGCAGGCGTTCGTGTGCCCGCCAGTCGTAGTCTCCGGCCCACCTTTCGATGAGTCGTTGAAGGACGCGCGTTGGGATGCCGCGGGACCAATCCTCGCCCGGTGACTGCTCCGGCAGCACCGCGCTACGGAGTCGGCGGTGGAGGCTCTTCAGGTCGGCGGGCGAGACGTGGAAGAAGGCGTTGGGAGGAATCGTCATGCGCTCAGATCTGCCGGTTCGTGAGCAGTCGTGTCTTTTCTCGGTGGCGCCGTTCGGTTTCCAGCGTCAAGTTGAGTTCGTATGCGGTGCGGTGCGCCTCGCGGCTTCGCGTGGCGTCGGATGCGTGGGTCACGCGCAGCAATGCAACGCCGAGTGCGTGGGCCACGCGCGTGAACCAGCTTCCGGCCGGAGGGTGGGCGCACTGAAGACACGTCTGTGCAGCGATCGTCACTGAGGCGCTCTCTCTGCCCGATGGCGGCGCACTCGTGCCCGCGTGGCGCATCGTGCGCAGCAGTACTCTCGGCCCCCACCGGACGAGTCGATGAATGGGGTTACACACGGCGCACTCGCGCAGCGCTTCGTTCGCCCTCGAACGCCGGAGGCGAGCGCGAGGAGAAGTGGTCCCGCAACCTGCGCCCACAACGAGCTCACCGCATCCGAGCGACCCGAGCGGTACTGCACGCCAGACGCATCCACGAACGGCATCACCGCGTGCTCCGTCACGACTCCGTTCAAAGTCTTGTAGGCCTCGGCATCGGATCCGTCGAGCAGGATCGAGGCAAGTCGGTCACGAACTGACCGAGCAGCTTCCAGGTCTTGAAGGTCCCGGGACGCGGGTGCAACGTCTGCGAGAACGCGGTGGAACCGAGCCATGTCCAACTGTTCCGGCCATTCGCCCTCTGGGCGCGTGGCGGCAAGGTCGACCAAGGGCCGGATGGGGTCATCATGCATGACTCGACCCTAGCAGAGATGTAACGCACAGCTTGTGCCTGAGGCGTTACGTCATGTGGGCTGGCGTCAGGGGAGATGCGGATTCCGGTGAGAAGTCAGCGAGCATGCGTCGCGGCGTCGCGGCCCCCAAGTCGACTTTTGGATCCAAACGCGAGATTCGACGCCCGCGCACTCGCTGAGACGAATCACGCTCTCGAGTTCCTGGAGTTTTGGCACAACGGGCTTTCCAACGAGGAAGCGCAGTTCCGGATCTGCGTCTATTCGATGGATGGTTCCCTCGAAGGGGCCATCCCAACGCCCGGATGCCTGGACGAATCGGGTCCGCCATCAACGTGGGCGGCGAAACAGGACGAGCTTGCTCAGTCCCCTCCAGTTGTCTCAAAACCCTAGAGTCCCGCCGTCGCGCGTGGCAGCCCGTTTGGGTCGGGCCAGATGCGTGGAGCCTCGTGCTGCGGGCGCGAGGCCCCCTATCTCCACTGCCGCCCAGGTTGTCACGACGTCGCGCGGTGCTACGGCTCTATTGATCCGCGGTCGACTGGGCTCCGCGCCGCGAGTGCGCACGCACCGATAAACGCGATCTGCAGCAGTGTCCTAGGTAGGAGGGGCGAGTCTGGCGCGCTTGCCTCCTCAACGCCTTTTGCGGCGATCACGTTGGCGGGGTAGATCGCCAGCAACAACCCGATGGTCGCGATTGCGGACCTTCTTCTGGTTCGGGAGACGGTCAACCCCACCGCGAGCACCGCCTCGACAACTCCGGTCACGGTGACCACCCAGCCCGGGAACGGAATCCAGGTCGGCACGATCGCCAGTAACCCCGAGCGCTGCGGCTCAACAAAATGCGTCGCCGAACCAGCGAGCAACACGGCACTCATGGCCACGGCGGAAGAAGACGACCATGTCGCCCACGGCCGTGCCCAAGCGACTCCGCGGCGACGCGCAACCCCCATGCTCACGCGCGTACCGAGCAGGCACAGGACGAACGGGTAGATGAGGGACATGAGACCTCCGCGGACGGCGACGCAATGTGACACTGACACATCAGGGCTAGCGTTACACTGACACAATGCTTGTTCGAGACCGCGAAGCCCTCCACTCCCGACTCCTGGAGCTCGCCGCTACGACCGTTGCCGAGCGTGGCGTCCACGCACTGAGCCTGAGAGAAATCGCACGGCAGGCGGGGGTCTCTCATGCCGCGCCAGTCCACCACTTCGGCTCTCGAGAAGGCCTGCTGACAGAACTCGCAGCCGGAGGGTTCGAAGCACTGAGCCGCGCACTCGACGAGACCCCTGGCGACATCTATGACAAGGGCGTCGCGTACGTGAAGTGGGGGACCAGCAACCCTGGCCTCTACAACGTCATGTGGCAGACGGAGCTGCTTGACCTGGCCCACCCCCGCCTGTCCAGGGCGCGCAAGAGCGCCTGGGCTCACCTCGCCACTGGAGAAAACGAGCCTGAGCGCGCTGATGCGCTCGCCGCGTTCGCACTTGTCCACGGCATTGTGCACCTCGCGCTCAGCAACACCCAACCTGCCCTTCCCCACGACGGCGCCGCCCTGCGGGACCTCCTCAGCAGACTCTCCTGAACAACCGTTTCCAGGCCGCGAATCGAAGTCGTTCCGCAACAGAGGCGGCATCGGGAGGCCCTTGGGTTTCGCGGCGTCTCACGACGGCATCTCAGACGCCGACGCCGACGCTGACGCCGACGTCGTCGCGGAGGCGTGACCACTGGGAAAAGCTAGGCGATCCCTTCTCGGACTCAGCGCACCATCAAGAGCACGTCGCGAACGAGTCGCCGCGCATACTCCTCGTCGACAGGAAGGGCGAAGACGACATGGTGATAGAGCGGTGCGACGATGTGGTCAAGGATCTGCACGACGGTAGGCGCTGCTTGTCCCCGCCCTGATGCCCGACGCACCATCTCCGCCGCCTGGTCGCGCCGCCGCTCCATCACGGGGCAACTCGAGACGGTCTCAGTGCGCGCTGCCACCATCGCTCGCAGATACCGTGTGCGGTGTGGCCGCGCGATGTCCTTGGTGATAATGAGTGCCCATTCCGTGAGATCCGTCTCAAGGGCGCCTGTGTCGGGAATCTGGTCACCCTCTCGCGTCAGCGCCGCGACGGAGACCTCTTCGAGCAGAGCGTCGACGTCGTCCCATCGGCGATACAGCGTGGTCGGGTTGACTCCGGCGCGCTCGGCGATGAGCGGAAAGGTGACCCTCTCTGTTCCTTCGCCGACGAGCTCGCCGACGGCGGTGTAGATCGCGTTCAGAACTCTTGCGCTCCGGCCACCGGGCCGGCTCGACGCTGCAGCAGATGACATGATCAGATTATCGCAAAGAAATTTGCTATAACCAACACTGACGCCTATGTTTAAAGCAAAGATCATTGCTTTACGACGGAGGTATCGTGCTCTCACGCCCCATCTCATTTGCGCTCGCTGGCCTCGCCGGTGCGGCGACGCTGACCGCCGCATCGGCTCCGTCTCCGCTCTACCCCGTCTACCAGCAGCTCTGGGGCTTCTCATCGTTCACCCTGACGGTCATCTTCGCGGCCTACGTCGTCGCGTTGCTCGTCGCTCTGCTCACGGTCGGTTCGCTGAGCGACCGGATCGGGCGTCGCCCCGTGGCATCGGCCTCTCTTGTTCTGCTGACCCTCGGCATGGTTCTCTTCGCAACGGCCGACAGTACGGGCGCTCTGGTAGCGGCGCGACTCGTGCAGGGCTTCGCGGTCGGCGCCGCCACCGGCACCTTCACGGCGATGATCATCGACAAAGCGCCGAGCGCCCGCTCCGGTTCGCTGGTCAGCAGCGCGGTCCCGTCATTGGGAATCGCGTTCGGAGCCGTGCTCGCCGGCGCGCTGGTCGAATTCGCGCCCTTCCCTCGGCAGCTGGTGTTCTGGATCCTGGCTGTCAGCTATCTGGTGATCGCCGCTCTCATCTGGCTGGTTCCAGAACGCGTCCGGCCAGACAGCCGCACAGCCCGCTCGATCTGGCGGTCGCTCCTGCCGAGCGTCGGGCTTCCTCCCGCCGCAAGGAGCATCTTCTTCGCCCTTGTCCCGTCGATCGCCGCGACCTGGGCACTAGGCGGCCTTTACCTGTCACTAGGGTCGTCAATCCTCGGCACCGTACTCGGCGTGCAGAGCCACTTCACCATCGGCCTCGTGCTCGGGGTCTTCTTCATCGCCGGTACGGTCGGCACAGCTGTCTCGGCATTTCTCCCCCCGCGCCTGGGCACGCTGTTCGGCTACGGAACACTGATTCTCGGGGTGCTGATCACGATCGCGGCACTCGTCATGGCCGGTACGCCGCTGTATATCGTCGGTTCGGCGATCGCGGGTCTCGGTTTTGGTGCGACCTTCCGCCTCGCCGTCGGCGCGCTGGGTGAGGCAGCTCCGGATGCGGAGCGTGGACAAGTTTTCTCGACGATGTACATCGTCAGCTATATCGCTTTCAGCGTCCCCGCGCTGGTGGCGGGCCTCGCCGTCGAGCGCTTCGGTCTCGAACCCACCGCGGTCGTGTACGGGGCGCTGGATGTCGCCTTGGTTGTGATCGCGATCGTGGCTGGTCTCGTCAGGGCTCGTCGTCAGGCTGTGGGGGTTCCGGATGGCGCCAGCGCCTCCCACCCACAGCCCGTTTCGCGCTAACCGATCAGTGGTTCACCAAGCCACGCCACACGACGCACGTGCCCGCAAGACGCTCAACGTCTTGTCGAAATGGGTGCTCACCGTCCCATGCTCTCGCCCGACCTAGCCACGGGCGGACACGGCCAGGCGGCGTGTCCACGACGAAGCGCGGGAGGTGGGCGCGGGAACACGTACTTATAGGGCTCACCCTCATTCTCACAACCCACGGGTTTTGCGATGTCTCACTTGGCCAGACTGGGGGAGCGAGACACTCCGAACTCGTCTCGACCATCCCGGGCTGCGCCCGATGTCGATCAGCCGGCCGTACGCGAACAGCTCGCGCGCTGTTCGGCCTACGCTCGTCAGATGAGTCCGTTCCTCCCTGGCGCCCGCGGAATGCAGCCCTGCCCGAACTGCGGCACCCAAGTCGTCCAATCCGATCGGTACCCCGAATACTTGTGCCTCGAATGCGAGGCTCGCGCAGTGGATGCGAACGGTGCACGCGTGGCTGGATCGAACGCGTCGTTCGGCGGCGGGTTCGTGTTGCACTGGCCGAACGGCGAGCACGAATCGCTGCCCTGCATTTCGGCGCGGGTGTGGGTTGATGGACGCGAGTGGGACTACTCCGAGGCGCGATTCGGCGGAGTCCTGATCACGCCAGTGCGAGAGCGCTAACCAACGTCACGCCTGTGAGATTCCCCGCTACGAGCAATTGACCGCACGTCTTCCGACCGGTCTGGATCGACAGCGTTGCATTCAGACCTTGAACGATGGGTTTTGAGGTGTCTCACGCGGCAGGGCACGAGATCGACACGTCTCGGCGTGCGAAGGCAACACGACGACTGCTCATCGCGTCTCGCAACACTTGTGGATTCCCTCAGGTGCAGAGCATGCAAGCTGGTTTCATGCCATCAAACGAGGAGAGAAAGATGCTCACGCTGCTTGTGAGCCTAGGAGCAGCGGTCACGCTTGTATGGCTCACGCTGACCAGCGGAATTCTGGGGCACGTCTTCGATCCAGGCTAGGGCGACTCGCTGCAAAAGTTTGCTCGCGAAACCCATGGGTTTGGAGACGGTCTCACTACGTTCTCCAGGCGCCCCAGTCAAGGCTGACACGAGCCGTGCTATACCTACGGCGCTCGGGACCCGCTGTCTGGGGAACAGTCACTGAGCATAGGATTTTCGGGTGCCAGTAGCGATACGAAATGCAACTCACTCAGACCTATCTCAAGCGGCAGCTACCCTTGCTGCCGCCTTCGATTCGTACCCGTGGACGCGCTGGAGCATTCCAAGCGACGACTACTCAACTCGACTCAAGCAACTCCAGGCCATCTACCTGACGCATGCGCTGCAGCACGGCGTCGTCGTAGTCAGCGACGATCTCGCCGGAGTCGCCGCCCTGCTCCCACCCGGGGTCCCCGGACCTGCCGAGTCTCTACAGGTTGAAATCACCGAGCTCATGGGCGATCGTCTCGACCCTGTATTCGGGGTCGAGTTGCCCCCCAGGCTCGAGAAATCATGGGACCTCGCGACGATAGGAGTGCGTCCTGAGCAGGCTGGGCAGGGCTTGGGTTCTCGACTCCTTGAAGAATGTTTGCGTCAGGTAGCCACGTCGCCATCCCCACGCATCTCCCTCGAAACATCTGCAGAACGGAACGTCTCCCTCTACAGGCGACACGGCTTCGAGGTCAGTCACGAGACGCAAATAGCGGATGGGCCTCTCGTCTACACAATGAGTATCGAGCTCTAGCCAGGGACGCACGGCGAGCTTCGCGGCGCTCAACCCGGTCCCACGTTGTCGCAGAACCCCTGGGTTTTGCGATGTCTCACTGGCAGGTACCTGCGCCCGAGACCTCGACCGAGGAGGGGCGATGACTTGACCGGCCGATCTGACAGCTGACGTGGGACCCTGTTCTCATGATCCGAGTGACGTGCAGCGTGACAGAACTCGAAGAAGACGGCGAGATAATCGCAGTTGGCGACAGAATCGAACGCCTAGCCGAGAAGGCCACCTGGCAGTACTACGGCAACGAACTCGACGAAATCTGTTGGCACTTCGACCAGTACGCTCCACTACGCAGCGCGTCGCCATGGTCGATCCTTGGAACCGTTGCATCGATAAGCGCTGTCTACGTCAGACTCGCCCTGACAGGTGCTCGAGAGCAGATCCTTCGTCCGGAACCCGGATCAGCGCATCTCGAGGAAGTTCTTACAACACGCAACACGCGAAACCCTCAACGAGAACACGAGCAACGCGAACTGGCAAAGCATGACCCTCCGGCGGGTGCGACTGGCTGGTACGGGCCCGACACTCTCCAAGCGCATGAAGGTGACGAGAGTCTGACCGGGTGGCTCATTACGCTCGTCGACGAGCGGGTACAGCCAGCCGACCCCTGGGTCCTCTGATTCTCAGAACCCATGGGTTTCGAGACGAAGGAGGTTCTGAGACAGATGCACCGCCTACAAGGAGCTGCATCGACCACATTGCTTCACGCGGCCGAGTAAACCCCAGCGATGAGCCTCGACTGCAGGCACTCGAGGCACGGTGGGGTCGGGTAGACCCGGCAGGGTTCCCTCGGCCCGGGCACGCTACCGTCGCTTGCGTGACGCTTTTCAACGCACTCGGTCCCTCGTCGATGTTCGCCGAGTTCATCGGGCTGGCTGGGTACGCGGTCGGCAGCGACGATGAGGACGTCGAAGTGTGGAGCAGGGGTGGCGAGGAGCGCCACCGAGTCCGATCAAGCGATGCCGGCTATCTGGTGGCCGGAGCGTCGCGATCGGGAAGCTATGTCACGGAGTTTCAGGCGTCACGGCTCGAGGACGTCGAGCGCTACCTGACCTTCCTCATCGGCAACGCATCAGTCCGGGGGACGCGTGGATTCGGGCTGCTGGCGACAAGCACTCAGCCAGCGCTCGCCGCTGGCACCGAGTCGGCGACCGACGGCAAGGGAAACGTTCGTCTCTGGAACGTGGCCGATCCGAGCCGAACAGTGATCTTCCTTCGCGGGGTTCCCTGGGAGCCCCGAACGTTCAGTCACCTCATGGCCGTGCCCCTCGGGACCCTTCGACGAGCACTGCTGGACCCACACGGATCTCCCGTCTTCGACGTCGGTCAACCCCAGGTGAACCCGCCCGTCGTTCTGTCGTGGTCGCCCGAGTGGCTGTTCTCGACGGCCTTCCGGGAGTTCGTCGCGCTCGGCGGCGCCGAGGTGACCGCACGTGGCGACACGGTGCTCGTCGGTGACTTCGAGACCGGCTATGAAGTCTCGGACGTTGACGGATGGTGGTGCGTCCGCCGGTACTCCCGTGGCCTACATGACACGAGGATGCGAGCTCGCGGCGTCGAAGACGTTGAGCGCTATCTGCTGCTGCAGTTCGGTCCGGCTGCCCGGCACGCTCCCCAGCTCAGGCTCCCCCTCCTCGTCGAGCCCGCTCCTCCCGTCGAGATCGCGGAAGGCCTGCGGTTTGAGCCCGTCGCACCCGGGTGGGTGTCCGTGCGCGGGACAGACGGCTCCGAACGGGGCATCGAGATCGCCGATGCTGGAATCACCGCAGCAAGGGATGCCCGCGACTTCACCCACCTGCTGCGCTCGACGCCGCAGGAGATCCGCGAGTCGTACCTCGACGCGGCGGGATCACCGGCCCTATCGCCCATCCTCGTTCCCGTCAGCCGTGGGGATGCCGTGCCACCCTCGGTCGATTGGGGACGGCTCTCGGCATCGGACCGCCGACTCGCGGACTCGGGATTTCGTCTCTTCTGCTCCCTCAACGAGAAGCGGGGGAAGGTCTTTGAAGATCCCGTGTCCGCGGCCCCGTTCGATGGGGGAGTCGCGGTGTTCCGATCGATTCGCGGCGGCGGCATGATCCTCGTCGCGCACGATCGATCCGTGCTCTACCGGTCCTCGTCGTACTCCTTCGAGCGGGCCCTAGACGAGTTTCGAGAAGGGCAGCGGACACCGCTGGACTCGTTCGGCGGCTGATCGGCTCGCTCAGTCTGCTGGTCGAGTGCCGGGGCGCAGCAGTGGATTGTGCTCGTCGGGCAGCGGCTTGTACAGCTTGTTCCGGAGCGCGGCGTCGAGTGCCTGATAGCGCGGGCCAGTGTGCGAGATGAGTGGCAGATTGTGCGTGCGTCGCCGATTCTGGTCCCAGGAGATGCCGACGAACGCGGTCTGGTCGGCGTCGGCTGTCCAGATCATCACGACCGTCTGCCCGCCATCTACTTGGTGAGGAAATGGCGCGAACACTGACGGATCACCGGTCGCGAATCGCCGGTGCGCCTCGTGAAAGAAGGTCTGATCGCTGAGATGGAAGCCGTAGTAGCGCTTGCGCAGCCGGGTCCCGGTCGCAGCGACATGCCACGGGCGAGCGCCGACGATGAGGAGGTACACCCCCCAAGCGATGCCAACGAGTTCGATCGCGATCATGACAAGCGGCGTGATGCCCGCCATGCGATTGCGAACCAGTGCCGAGTCCTCGCCTCCCTCGCGGGCCCACTCGGCGAGAGGGATGAAGTTCTGCGCAGTGAACACGATGCAGACGAAGCCCGCCAGGATGAGCGCGATCCCGAACCAGGTGAGACCTGCGACTCGTTTGCGCGCAAACCGCGGATCGGCCCGGAACGTTTTGTCGAAATGGGTGCTCACCGCCCCATACTCTCCCTCGAGCTGGCCTAGGGCGGACACGGTCCGGCGGTGTGTTCACGACGACTAGCGGGAGGTGGTGCGGAAACACGTACTCGTGGGGATCACCCTCGTTCTCGCAACCCATGGGTTTTGCGATGTCTCACCGGGCCACAAGACTGGACTGAACGTCGCGGCTGACCTTCGACTCGTGCACGCAGTCCGGTCGGGCGTTGCCGTGCCGTCACAGTCGCTTTGAGTCAGTGACCGGAAAGGTCCTTGAAGTACCTCGCGACCGGCCAGCGCTCAAACCCGTCAGCTTCGTATGCTCGTCGAGCGGGTTCGTGGCCCGGATCGTCGCCAGTCTCGACCATCACCATGCTCGTGCCGGCCGATTTTGCCCGCCGCGTGGAGTGCTCGAGAAGAGCCCGACCGATCCCACGTCGTTGCAAATCTGGGTCGACCGCAAGCACGTAGACCTCACCCATGCGGTCCTCTGGATGAAGCCGCGTGCACACCCACCCAGCCACCTGGCTGCCTGAGAACGCGACGTCGATGTTCTCGGGCTCCTCATCGAGGACTGCCGAAATGTCTGCACGCTGTCGCGCGCGCCATCCGTCTGGATAGAACGCGCGGTAAACGAACGGCGAGACGGCTTGCTCAGTCAGAGGAAACACCGGCTCCCAGGCGCGCAACGCGAGCGAGATCAAGTCCTCGCGGTCGTCTGGCAAGAAAGCTCGTATCCGCAGCATGGGACCACGCTATCGCCGTTGAGTCCTCGACTCCGGCCGACCACGGAACCGACTCAAAACCCTAGGGTTCCAAGACGTCTCACCTCGCAGTGGCCCCCCGGCGCGGCTTTCGCGTGGGTCCGTGACACACGACTCTCAAAACCATGTGTCACAACTCCCTCCGCGGAGACGTGTATCCGCCGTCGGTTTTGCGACAGCGCTGACCTGTCACGAGCGGCGCTTCATTCCCGCCGTCCTCGGTGCCCGGTAGCTTCTCAAATCCTTCCACTCAGCGGAAACCCCCGCCCACCGCATCCGCGCGCCCCGCACACTCGTCTCATCCTTCCCAACGACGAGAGGCGTTCGATGACGAGCGACGAGAGCCACGGCCAGAGCGCCGAGGCGGGCGAGAGCACCGCGACGGGCGTCCGCCAGTCCACGCAGGTGGCGATCATCGGAGCGGGGCCCGCTGGCCTCCTGCTCGGCCACATCCTCGGCCAGGCGGGGATCGACTACCGCATCCTCGAGGCGCGCGACAAGGACTACGTGCTCGGGCGCATCCGCGCTGGCGTCCTCGAACAGGACTCCGTCGACCTCCTCGGCAAGTACGGTCTTGACGCCGACCTCAAGGCCAACGGCCTCACCCACCATGGCATCTACCTGCAGCATGAGGGCGAGCGCCACCACATCGACTTCGCCGAGCTGACCGGCCGCACCGTCACCGTCTACGGCCAGCAGGCGCTCGTCCACCACCTCGTCGCCGAACACGAGCGGCTCGGCTCGCAGCTCGTCTTCGAAGCCACCGACGTTCAGCCGACGCAGATCGAATCGACACAGTTCGAATCAACGCAGGCCGACGGAACGCAGATCGACGGGGAGCGCGCATCCGTCGCCTACACGGCCCCGAACGGCGAGCGCATCACCCTCGACTGCGACTACATCGTCGGCGCCGACGGCTACCACGGCGTCTGCCGCCAGGCTTTCCCCGAGGGCACCCTCGAGGTCGCCGAGCGCGTCTACGACTTCGCGTGGCTCGGTATCCTCGCCGACGTGGCCCCCTCCACCGACGACCTCATCTACGCGCTCCACCGCGACGGCTTCGCCATGCACTCCATGCGCTCGACCACGGTCTCGCGCCTCTACCTGCAGGTGAGCCCCGACGACGACATCGCCAACTGGAGCGACGAGCGCATCTGGGAAGCCCTCCAGACGCGCCTCGGCACCGAAGGCTGGACCCTCACCGAAGGCCCCATCACCGAGAAGTCGATCCTGCCCATGCGCAGCTTCGTCGTCTCCACACTCAATTACGGCCGCCTCTACCTCGTCGGCGACGCCGGCCACATCGTGCCCCCGACCGGCGCGAAGGGCCTCAACTCGGCCATCGCCGACGTCGCCCTCCTCGCCGAAGCCCTCCAAGCCCACTACGCGGGCGACGACACGGGCCTCGAGCAGTACAGCGACAAAGCGCTCGACCGGCAGTGGAAGGTGCAGCACTTCTCGCAATGGATGACCGACATGCTCCACGTGCACCCCGCCGACGGATCCGCCGAGCAGAGCGCCTTCGACTTCCAACGCCAGCTCGGGCAGATCCGCTACGTCACCTCCTCGCACGCCGCCCAGGTCAGCCTCGCCGAGCAGTACGCCGGCCTACCGTTCGTGGATGCACGATGAGCGCCCCGCAGGAACAGCCGGAGCAGCTCGACGGCCCCGTCGACTCGCTGGTCACCCAGACGCACATCTCGCAGCAGATCGCCGACATGCACACCGCGCACGCCGACGACACCCGCAGCCACCCGCTGCGCGACTTCGCGCCCTACCGATCCGTCGCGCTGCGCCACCCCACACACGAGCTCGTGCGCGCCGACCCCGAGGAGATCGAACTCGTCTCTCCCGCGTTCGGGCACACCGACGTTGCCGCCGAGGAATCCGACCTCACGATCCAGCACAACGGCGAACCCATCGGCGAGCGCATCATCGTCTCCGGCCGCATCCTCGACGGCGAAGGCCGCCCCGTGCGCGGCCAGCTCGTCGAGATCTGGCAGGCCAACGCCGCCGGACGCTACGTGCACAAGCGCGACCAGCACCCCGCCCCGCTCGACCCGAACTTCACGGGCGTCGGCCGCATCATCACGGGCGACGACGGCGAGTACCGGCTCACCACCATCAAGCCCGGCGCGTACCCGTGGAAGAACCACCGCAACGCGTGGCGCCCCGCGCACATCCACTTCTCGCTGTTCGGCACGCAGTTCACGCAGCGCCTCATCACGCAGATGTACTTCCCCGGCGACCCGCTCTTCGCGCTCGACCCCATCTACCAGTCCATCGTCGACCCAGCCGCACGCGCAAGACTCGTCGCGAACTACGACCACGACGTCAGCGAGCACGAGTGGGCGATCGGCTACAAGTGGGACATCGTGCTCACCGGCTCGAAGTCCACGTGGATGGAACCGGAGGACACCGACCATGCCTGAACCCACCACCACCGAGGCGGCACCGCTCGGCCAGACGCCGTCGCAGACCGTCGGCCCCTTCTACGGCTACGCCCTGCCCTACGAGCGCGGCGGCGAGATCGCCGCCCCCTGGCGGCCAGACGCGATCCGCCTCCACGGCACCGTCACCGACGGGGCAGGCGAGACGGTTCCGGATGCCATTCTCGAGCTGTGGGGGCTCGACGCCGACGGTCAGCCGGTCGCGCAGCGCGGCAGCCTCGAACGCGACGGCTCCACGTTCACGGGCTTCGGCCGCGCACCGGCCGACCGCGACGGCCACTACTCGTTCACGACCATCAAGCCAGGGCGACGGGATGCGGGAGCCGCCCCCTATCTGCTCGTCACGATCTTCGCGCGGGGCCTCCTCCACCACCTCTTCACGCGCGCCTATTTCGGCGACCAGCCCGCCGAGAACGAGACAGACACCGTGCTCGCCGGACTGGCCCCCGAGCGCCGCGCCACCCTCATCGCGACACCGGATGCGCCCGGCAGCTACCGCTTCGACATCCGCCTCCAGGGCGACGGCGAGACGGTCTTCTTCGACTTCGGCCAGGAGCTGTGACCGTGCGTCGGGAAGGTGGGGACGAGCAGGGCTCGCTCGTGCGCGGCATGCTCCGCGTCGAGGCCGAGCTGCTGCTCGCGTGGGCGGCGCTCGAGACGAAGGACGCCACCGCATCCGCACGTGCCGTCGAGACCGCCGACCTCGATGCCGACGCGCTGCGCGACGGCCTCGAGTCGGACGGCGTGATGGTTCCGGAGCTCGTGCGCCAGCTGCGCGCCTCGCTCGCCACCGCCGGCGTCGAGGCCCCGCGCCTGCACGCGGGTGCGACGAGCCAGGACATCGTCGACTCCGCCAGCATGCTGCACGCACGCGACGCACTCGCCGCCGTGCGCGCCGACCTCGCCGCGACCGGCACCCGCCTCCAGGGCCTCGCCGACGCCGAACGCCGCTCACCCCGCGTCGCCTACACGCTCGGCCGGCAGGCCGCCGCGAGCACACTCGGCGTGCAGTTTGCGGGCTGGCTCGACGGCGTCACCTCCGCCATCGCGGCCATCGACGCCCTCGACTACCCCGTGCAGTTCGGCGGCGCCGTCGGCACCGGCGAGGCAGCCGACCGGCTCGGGTCCGGCGCGCAGACCACGAGCATCCTGCGGGCGCACCTCGCGGCGGGCCTCGGCCTCGACGACCCCCGCCGCTCCTGGCACGCCGAGCGCACCCCGGTGCTCGCCGTCGCGAGCGCGGCCACGGCAGTGTGCGTCGCCCTCGGGCGCATCGGACGTGACCTCGTCACCTCCTCCGGCGAACGCGTCGGCGAACTGTCGCTCGCCGGCGGCGGCACCTCCTCGGCGATGCCCCACAAGCAGAACCCCGTCGCCCCCATCGTGGTCGTCTCGAACGCCCTCCAGGCGCCCGGCCTCCTCGCGACCGTCGCCTCCGCCGCCATCTCCCAGGACGAACGACCGGCTGGCGAATGGCACGCCGAATGGGATGCGCTGCGCCGCCTCCTCGAGCTCGCCAGCGTGTCTGCCCGGCGCCTCGCCGCATCCCTCGACCGCGTCACCGTCGAGCGCGAGACGGCGCGGCACCACCTCGCCGACTCCGCCGTCGCGGGCGCCGACCAGGTCACGCTGCAGGCCGCGAACCGCGTCGTGAACGCCGCCATCAGCCGGTTCCTCTACCAGGACGCCAGCCAGGAGCGGGATACGGACAGCGACGTGGACAGCGACGTGGACAGCGACAGCGACAGCCACAGCCACGCGGACGACAGCACGAACAGCGAGGAGACGGCATGACGATCCCACGGCTCAGGGGCGCCTTCGCCCCCGGCACGCAGCCCGCAGCCCAGAACGAGCTGCTGGTGCTGCTCCCATCGCTCGGCACCACCATGGCGCTCTGGGACGGCACCGTCGAAGCTCTGCGCGCCTCGACACCCGGCAGCACGCTCCGCATCCTGCGCGTCGACCTCCCCGGCCACGGCTCCAGCCCCGCCGTTACCGAGCCGTTCACGATCGCCGAGCTCGCGGATGCGGTCCTCGGGGTCGTCGAGGAAGCCGGCGGCGGCGCATTCCACCTCGCGGGGCTCTCCCTCGGCGGCGCCATCGCCCTCGAGCTGGCCCTCGCGCACCCCGAGCGCGTCAAGAGCCTCGCGCTCTTCTGCACCGACTCGAAGATCGGCACCACCGAGGGATGGGAGCAGCGGGCCGCCGCGGTGCGCGCATCCGGAACCGCGTCGCTCGTCACGGGCAGCGCCCAACGTTGGTTCGCGCCCGGCTTCCTCGAACAGCACCCGCTCTCTCCCGCCGCGCGATCCCTCTCGACGCTCATCGACATCGACGACGAGTCCTACGCCCGCTGCAACGAGGCGCTCGCCGCCTTCGACCGCACCGCATCGCTCGGCTCGCTGCGCGCACCCGTGCTCGTCGTGAGCGGCGAACACGACGCCGTCACGACACCGGAAGCCATGCAGACGCTCACCGAGCGCATCCCGAACGGCTACCACTCCACCATCGCCGGCACCGCCCACCTGGCCGCGCTCGAAGACCCGGACGCCGCGGCCCGCCTCCTCACGACGCACCTGCGCGCATCCGCCTCGCCGGCGCAGCCCGGCGCGACGAGCGCGCACGAGCAGGGCATGCGCGTGCGCCGCGAGGTGCTCGGCGACGCGCACGTCGACCGCGCCGTCGCCGGAACGACCGCAGAGACCGCGCCGTTCCAGGACTTCATCACCCGCTACGCGTGGGGCGAGATCTGGGCGCGCGACGAGCTGTGCCGCCGCGAGCGGTCCATCGCGACGCTCGCGAGCCTCGTCACCGGATCGCACGAGGCAGAGATCCGGATGCACGTGCGCGCCGCCCTCACCAACGGCCTCACGCGCGCCGAGATCGCCGAAGTCATCCTGCACACCGCGCTCTACGCCGGGCTGCCTACCGCCAACGCAGCCCTCGGCATCGCCAAGGAGGTCTTCGCGGACCTCGACGCCGCTAGCACCGCAGACGCCGCAGAGACCCCAGAATCCAGCCCCAACGAAGGAGCAGAACGTGGATAAGACCTACGCCTCGGCGGCCGACGCCGTCGCCGACATCCCGGCGGGCGCATCGCTCGCGGTCGGAGGATTCGGCCTCTCCGGCGTGCCCATCACCCTCATCCGCGCCATCCAGGCGCTCGGCGTCGACGGCCTCGAGGTCGTCTCCAACAACTGCGGCGTCGACGGCTGGGGCCTCGGCGAGCTGCTCTCCGAAGGGCGCATCCGCCGCGTCATCGCGAGCTACATCGGCGAGAACAAGGAGTTCGCGCGCCAGTACCTGTCCGGCGAGATCGAGGTCGAGCTCACCCCGCAGGGCACCCTCGCCGAGCGCCTGCGCGCTGGCGGCGTCGGGGTCCCCGCCTTCTACACGGCGACCGGGGCCGGCACCATGGTCTCCGAGGGTGGGATGCCCATCCGCTACAACCCCGACGGCACCGTCGGCCTCGTGAGCGACCCCAAGGAGCAGCGCCCCTTCGACGTGTTCGGGGCCGCGAAGGAGTACGTGCTCGAGACCGCCATCAGCACCGACTTCGGGCTCGTGCGCGCCGCCGTCGGCGACCGCCACGGCAACCTGCGCTTCGAGAAGTCGACCCGCAACTTCAACCCCCTCGCCGGTATGGCCGGGCGCATCACGATCGCCGAGGTCGACCGACTCGTCGAGCCAGGCGAGCTCGACCCCGACGAGATCCACCTGCCCGGCATCTACGTCGACCGGGTCGTGGTGCTCACGCCGGAGCAGTCCGGTGAGCTGCCCATCGAGAAGACCACCGTCCGGCCGCGCGAAACCGCCGCAACGACCGCATCCACCGACTCGAGGGGACACGCCTGATGCCGCTGACCAGGAACGAGATGGCCGCCCGCGCCGCCAAGGAGCTCAAGGACGGCTCGTACGTGAACCTCGGCATCGGGCTGCCGACGCTCATCCCGAACTACATCGACGACGGCATCGAGGTGGTGCTGCACTCGGAGAACGGCATCCTCGGCGTCGGCCCGTACCCGTGGGAGGGTGAGGCAGACCCGAAGCTCATCAACGCCGGCAAGGAGACCGTCACCGTGCTGCCCGGCGCGTCCTTCTTCGACTCGGCTGCGAGCTTCGGCATGATCCGCGGCGGCCGCGTCACCAACGCCGTCCTCGGCGCCATGCAGGTCTCCGCACAGGGCGACATCGCCAACTGGGCCGTGCCCGGCAAGATGGTCAAGGGCATGGGCGGAGCCATGGACCTCGTCAACGGCGCCGAGCACGTGCTCGTCGTCATGGAGCACGTCGCGAAGGACGGCTCGCCGAAGATCGTCGAGCAGTGCACCCTGCCCCTCACCGGCAAGGGCTGCATCGACCGCATCATCACCGACCTGGCCGTCCTCGACGTGACGGACTCCGGGCTCGTGCTCGTCGAGCTCGCGCCCGGCGTGACGGTCGACGAGGTTCGGGACGCAACCGGGGCCGCCTTCACGGTCGCCGATTCCCTGCAGGAGGTCTCGGCATGACCGAGCTCCGCGAGGTCGTCATCTGCTCACCGCTCCGCACGCCCGTCGGGCGGCTCGGCGGATCGCTCGCGACGCTCGACGCGCGGGCGCTCGGCGTCGCCGTCCTCGAGGCGCTCGTCGCGCGCAGCGGGCTCGACGTCACCGCCGTCGACTCCGTCATCGGCGCGCAGGGGTACCCCTCCATGGAGTCGCCGGCCTTCGGGCGGGTGGCGGCACTGGATGCGGGCTTCCCCATCACCACGACGGGGTACCAGCTCGACCGCCGGTGCGGCTCGGGACTGCAGGCCGTCATGAACGCGGCGATGGAGGTGCAGACGGGAGTCGCCGACGTGGTCGTCGCCCTCGGCGCCGAATCGATGTCGAACGCTCCCCTCTATACGGAGCAGGGACGCCGCGGCACCCCGCCCGCCGGCCTCATGCTGCACGACGCCCTGGCCCGCGGCCGGGAGACCGTCGGCGGCGTCAACTACCCGAGCCCCGACGGCAACGTGGGCAGCGCCGAGCTGCTGCGTTCCGAGTACGGCATCAGCCGTGAGGCGCAGGACCGCTTCGCCCTGCAGTCGCACCAGCGCGCCGTCGCCGCGCAGGAATCCGGCGCGTTCGACGCCGAGCTCGTGCCCGTCACCGTGCCAGGCCGGAAGGGCGACGTGCTCGTCGAGCGGGACGAGCATCCGCGCGCCGACTCGTCGCTCGAGGCCCTCGCCCGCCTGCGGCCGATCCTCGGGAAGAAGGACCCAGCATCCACCGTCACGGCCGGTAACTCGAGCGGACAGAACGACGCGGCCGCAGCCTGCATCGTGACGACCCCAGAGCGGGCGGCTGCGCTCGGCCTCACGCCTTCGGTTCGGCTGGTTTCGTGGGCGGTAGCGGGCAACGACCCGCGCCTCTTCGGCGTCGCACCAGTGCCGGCGACCTCCCTTGCGCTCTCGCGCGCAGGCATCGGCCTGGCAGACCTCGACGTGATCGAGCTCAACGAGGCCTTCGCCGTGCAGGTGCTCGCGTGCCTCGCCGACTGGGGCATCGACGCCGAAGACCCGCGCCTCAACCCGCGCGGCTCCGGCATCTCCATCGGCCACCCCATCGGCGCCACCGGAATCCGCATGCTCGCGACCCTCGCGAACGAGCTGCCGGCCCTCGACGCCAACCTCGCCCTCGAGACCATGTGCATCGGCGGAGGCCAAGCCCTCGCCGCCGTCTTCGAGCGCGTGTAGGGCGCGCGGCGGGGCCGCGGGGCCGCGGTGCGGCGGGGCCGCGCTGCCCACCCACTTTCGTTTCGGGATGGGTTTCGCGCTTCCGGATGGGTTACAACCCATCCCGAGGCGTGTAACCCACCTCGAGAAGCTGGGGTGGGGCGCGTTGTCCGGCTGCGTCCGTTTCGGGATGGATTCCTCGTCTGTCTTCCCAGCCCCACCTTCGTCTCGCTGCCTGCCCCCTGCGGTTTCGGGATGGGTTTCGCGCTTGCGGATGGGTTGCATCCCATCCCGAGGCGTGTAACCCATCCCGAAAGCGCGCTCGTCGTCGCTGTCGCTGTCGGCGTGGCTGTCGCTGTCGGCGTCGTATCCAGGGAGCGGATGGGCCGGATCAGCGATTGCCGCTGTCCGCCTGCCGCGCTCCCTGCTTGAGTTGAGGTGGATGCGCAGAGCCGCACGCCGAGAGGAGCCCCGTGCCTGAGACCACCAGTGCGTTCGCCGCAGCCGTCGTCGTGACGGGGGCCGCTTCCGGCATCGGCGCGGCCGTCGTGGAGCGGCTCATCGAGGGCGACGTCCCGGTCATCGCCGCCGACCTGGCATGGCCCGCGGATGCCGCCCAGCCGTCGGGCGTGCGACGCGTTGTCCTCGATGTGCGCGACCCGGAGGGCTGGGCGTCGCTCGCCGAGCTCGCCGCGACCACCGGCGCGCTCGCGGGTCTCGTGAACGCGGCCGGCATCACGAGGCGTGCCCGGCTCGAGGCAGCGAGCGCGGAGGACTTCGAGGTGGCCTTCGCGGTCAACGCGACGGGCCCAGCGCTCGGAATCCAGGCGCTCGCCCCGCTCATGGCGAGCGGCGCATCCATCGTCAACGTGGGTTCCGCGGCGGCGGTCACGGCCCACTACGCGGTGGCGTATGCGGCGAGCAAATGGGCGCTGCGCGGCATCACGAAGACCGCGGCGATGGAGCTGGGGCCGCGGGGGATCCGCGTGAACATCGTGCATCCCGGGTACATCGAGACGCCAATGACGGCGAGCGCCTCGGCGGTGTTCCGCGACATCAACGTCGAGCTGACACCGCTCGGCCGGACGGGATCGCCGGGTGAGGTCGCCGACGTCATCGCGAGCCTGCTCTCGCCCGAGACCTCATTCGTGACGGGCGCCGAGCTCTCGATCGACGGCGGCCTGACCTCGCACGGCGTCGGCCTCCCGATCGCTCGCGCGATCAGCTGAGCACGACGACCCTCGGTTTGGGTCGCGATCTCGCCAACGCTGGCTAAGAACCCGGATCTATCCTCACGGAGGTGAGACGCGGAGTTTCCGAAGATTGAACCTGTCTGTGGCCGGACTACTAGCACGCCCCGCAATGCGGTCAAGAACCGGCCGCCCCCGGTGCCTCGACTGTCCGCACGATTCTCAGATTCGTCCGACAGGGCGGGCGCAGAGTTCAGGATTCTGCCGCTGATGAATGTCCATCCTGCATGCGGTCACGACTTGAGGCGTAGGTGTGCCCATCTATAGTCGACCAGAGTCCCTCGTAGATGAGTTCTGGCGAAGCCGGCTCTATGCCCAGGTCCGCGCGCGCAACGGACAGGAGATCCGCTGTCATCCGGCCGATATCACTTAGTCTTGGACCGAGAGTAATAGTCACTGCGGCGCCTTCGGCTTGGCCGCTTTGTGCAGCGAGTATCTGGGACTGGAACTCTCTGCCAATGGCATCGACAAGTGTAGACCTTTCCGCCATCGCGGTGAGTAGTTTCGGGGATGCCCACGTGGCAACCCTCGCTCGTAACGATAACTCCCCCTCAAGATCGAGTGTCCTGACGGTCCTAACGGACAGGATTGCAAGTTCCTCGAGTGTCTCCCTTGCTTTCAGGTCGCGAGCAGCACGACGACCATCCGCCCAGGTCTGCACTCCGAAGATTGTTGCGCCGGCCGCGAGAGACGCTGGAGTGACTGTCGCGGCGAACGTGAGTAAGTGCTCGCCGCCTGTGGGATCCGTGGAAGTGAGGAGATGAACGGCAGCAAAGAAGGCACCAAGGCCGCACAGAAAACTCAGCATGGCAGCAACGAGCAGGATGCTCTTGATCCAGGTCCCTGATGTATGAACTCTTGAATCTTTCATGCATGCTTTCCAGGTTGAGGTCTGTTGGACTTCGTCTTAGGGGCTACGAGTGGGCCCTCTTCTGTCTGCAAATCACAGCACTTGATCGAATGAATATTTCATGATCTGCATCGGATGTTCTAGGCCATGCCCCGCAGGTCGCCCTCAGGGAACTCGATGCGGTCCACAGGCGTGAGTGGTCCGATCGAGAAGATGCGCCAACCGACTTCGCTTGCGAATCTCAGAGTGACGATGGTCATCGGTACTTCAACATACCCGGGGGAAGTCACTTTCAGGTGAGTGGCTTCGTCCGAGAGCATCTTGATGTACGCGATACGAGGTGCTGGGTAGTGGACGTGTGCGGCAACGCCCAGTCCAGACAGAGACGTAGCCAACTCCAATAGTTGCGTGTCATGGATAGCCTTCCATCCACCGGCTGCCGGGTCAAGAGCAAGGCGTGCTGTGCTCAAGTCTGGGCCACCTTCCTCGGGCGCTCTCGACAGTGCTGCTCGAAAGGTGATGAGGATCGCAAACGGGTTGAGCGGGTCTCCGAGATCTCCCAGCTGTTCTTGGGCATGATCGTCATCAATCATGTACAGTGCTGCATCTCCTGCGCTGCCCTGACGGTCGAGTTTGGAATCGAAGTCTCTAGTCCAGCGAATTCCATTTAGGTCTGTGAATGAGAATCCAATAGTGGGGTGCCCGGCGAGGTCATTTAGGGAATAGGACCATGCTCTCAAGGGGCCCGTCAGGTCCCAAGTCTGACTTGAACGTGCTGCGAGAGTTGGAATCGGCATTGGTATCGACATGGAGCCGAGTGGAGTCCAGCGATCTGCGGCATTCTTAAGCGCCACGCAGGCGTTGAGGTTGAATACTGGGCGGTCGCTCTGGTTCTGCACGTGTGCGATCGCCACGCGGTCGTAGCTACGTCCATCTCTCGCAGGTGTCGGCTTGATCTCGATCCAGGCCGAAACCATCGCTGCTGTGCTTTGCTCGAGCCGCTCCGCCTGCGTTTCGCGCATAGCGTCCAGCGCGCGTTCTGCCCGTCGAGCACGGTGTCTCTCCAGTAGTGACAGCAAAAGAGCAACGGCTACCGCACTAACAGTCCCGACAGCAGATAGTGCATCCCACCAGTCCGCACCGAGGATTTTCAGGACAGGGTCGCTGGACTCAGGAGCGCTTCGAAACGCGAGCACCGGTGGCATTGGTATGTCCGTCCTTGCTGGGATTAGATCCTTCATGACTACATGCCATGGCTCCAAGTCTGCCGCGTAGAATGGGCGCGACGACGTTCAATTCATTTGTGCCATGCCACGAGACGCGATCAACAGGGGGCACGCTTCGTGTTCTAGTTGTACTGCTCAGGGACGTTGCTTGATGTGTGACCACTCGCGGTAGGCGAGGAAGTGGGGTGAGGACCTTTCGATGACGTCGAGCTGACACCGCTCCGCCGGACGGGATCGCCGGGCGAGGTCGCCGACGTGATCGCGAGCCTGCTCTCGCCCGAGACCTCATTCGTGACGGGCGCCGAGCTCGCGATCGACGGCGGCCTCACCTCGCACGGCGTCGGCCTCCCGATCGCCCGCGCGATCAGTTGAGGCGGACAGCTCGCCCGTGCGCTGCACGGCCAGGGACGCCCGGGAGCTCGCGACGCCGAACCCGAGCTCGAGCAGCGCGACGGCAGCGAGGCCGACGATGATGACCGGCCAGCCGGTGCCCGCTCCGGCAAGCAGGCCGGAAAGCAGGGGGCCGGCCGCCGCGGCCCCGTAGCCGATGCCCTGCACCACGGCCGAGAATGCGGCAGTGGATGCGCCGCTCGGTGCCGTGAGCACGATGAGCGCGACGGAGATCCCGAACGCCGAGCTCAAGGCGACGCCGAGCACCGCGACGACCACGGTCATCGCCGCGAGGGGTGCGATCGCGAGGCCCAGCAGGCTCGCGGCGCCGAGCAGTGCGGTGACGACGAGCATCGGCGTACGCCAGACGGCTCGTGATGCGAGCATCGGTGCGAACAGGGCCGCCGGGAGCCCGGCGACGCTCATCCACGCGAGCAGCAGTCCGGCCGCGGCGGGGGTGGCCCCGCGGTCCATCGCGATCGTGGGGAGCCACGCGGTCATGGAGAAGTAGAGGAGCGCCTGGCAGGCGAAGAACCCCGTCACCGGCCAGAGCCCGCGAGCGCGCAGGATCGGCTGGCGCTCGCCAGCCGCCGCCGGCCGTGGCCCAGCGCCGCGGGTCTCGATGCGGCGACCGAAGGCGAGGGCGAACGCGAGAGCGATGAGGAGGGGGACTCCCCACGCTGCGAGCGCCGGCCCGACCTCATCGCCCAGGGCGTGGAACAGCGGCACCGAGAATGCTGCGCCGGTCGCGGCGCTGACGCCGAACGATGCCGTGTAGACGCCCGTCCAGAACCCGCCGCACGTGGCGAGCGCGCTCCGGATGATCTGCGGGGCGAGGATGCCGAGGATCGCGATGGAGGCGCCGATGAGGACGGTCGACACGAACAGCGGCGCGGGTCCGAGTGGTCGCAGCAGGGTCGCGCCCGCGAGCACCGCGAGGAGCAGCGCGATCGATCTGGGCAGTCCGAGCCGGCCGACGATCAGCGGGGCGAGGGGCGCGGCGAGCGCGAAGAGGAGCACCGGAATCGAGCTGAGGACGGCGAGCGCCGACGGCGAGAGCGAGTAGCCGGTCCCGATCTCATCGAGCAGCGCGGAGGTGTTCGTGATCGGGAACCTGACGCTCAGCCCGACGGCGATGACGAGGATGCCGGCCGCGACGCCCTGTCGGTGCTGAGCGTTCACCGCAGCCCCTGGCCGTCGTGGAGGACCCGGCCGTCGCGGATGACGCGAAGGGGAGCCGGTCGGTCGACAACGAGCTGAGCCAGATTCTCGGCAGCGAACTCAAGTCGGGTGCCACTGCGCTCGTCCCACTCCGAGACGCTCGCGAGGCCCATCATCTCGCCGCCCGAGATGGAGGCGATGCGGAACGCCCGCTCCAGCTCTCCGTCGGTCATCGCACCGGTTCGGTAGGCGAGGAGGTGGGCGCGGTCGACCATGCTGCCCGTGCCGAACGGGCTCCACGCATCCCGAACCCCATCGGAGCCGGCAACCGCCCGCACGCCGTGGGCCTCGAAGCGGTCGAGGTCGGGCACCGGGTCGGGGCCGAGCGCGCACACCGCGATCCAGAGGCCCGCCTCGGCGACGAGATCGAGTGTCTCGCCGAGCGACGCGAGTGTGGGATCGCAGAGCGCGAAGGCGTGGCCGACGGTCACGCCGCCCTGCCGGCCGCCGGCGATCGTGCGCCGCGCGATCTCCCGGATCTGCGCCAGGCCCTCCTCGCCGCCGTCGTGCAGGTGGATGTCCAGCTCGCGTCCGGCGCGATCGGCGAGCCCGAAGATCGCGTCGAGATGCCCGTGCAGGTCGCCTTCCAGCCCCGAGGGGTCGATGCCCCCGACGAGGTCCGCGCCCGACTGCAGCGATGCCGCCATCGCCTCCAGGGTGCCCGGGTTCGAGAGGAGCCCGAACTGGGGGAACGCGACGATCTGCACGGTCAGGTCGCCGGCGAGGCGCTCGGCCGCGGCACGAACCCCTTCCACGTTCCCGATGCCCAGCTCCGAGGAGACGTCGACGTGGGCGCGCATCCCGAACGTGCCGTTCGCGAGCGCTTGCGAGAACAGGCTGAACGCGCGCTCCTCGACGCTCGTGTCGGAGGCCGTCTGCGTCGCGCGGTCGTTCTCGATCAGCTCGGCGAGCGTGGCCGCTCCTCGACGCGACTGCCAGGGCCGACCCCACGAGGTCTTGTCTGGATGGATGTGCGCGTCGACGAGCCCGGGCGTGCGCAGCGTCTGCGTGGGCGTGGAATCGGTCATGGTGCTGCTTTCCCCGGGATGGTCGTGAGCTCCCGGACTGCCCTGGCCTGCTGGCGGCCGGGTCACTGCTGGTAGGGGATCGTGGGCATGGCCTCCGTCGATGAGCCGTCGAGCCGGAGCGCAAGGGGTCCACCCCGGCGCTTGCGGCGAACGAGGTACACCATGACGCCGATGAGGAGCCACGCCGTGCCCAGCACGAAGGTGAACGGGGCCAGCGAGGTCCACAGCCAGGCGACGGAGACGAACCCGATGATCGGCATGATGAGGTGCCGCAGCATCCCCCATCCGCTGCGCAGGCGGAGGTCGAAGAAGAGCACCTTGGCGGTGGCGAGATTCACCATGGCAAACGCCACGAGTGCGCCGAAGTTGATCATGTAGACGGCCTGGTCAAGCGTGACGAAGAGCGCGACCAGGGCGATGACGGAGACGACGATGGCGGCAACGTATGGGGTGCGGAAGCGTCGGTGCAGCTTCGCGAGCACCGGGGGCAGGATGCCGTCACGGCCCATCGCGAACAGCACCCGGCTCACGCTCATCTGCGCCGCCGTGCCGCAGAGCACGATGCCGACGGTGTTCACGATCACGAACACGACCATCAGCACGTCACCGCCCGCCTGCTGCATGAGCTCCGTGCCGGCAGCGTCGAGGTTGTCGAGCTGGGTCCAGTCGGGGGCGATGAGGCTGCCGGCGATCGAGAAGGCCAGGTAGCCGAGGCCCGCGAACAGCGTCGCGAGCACGATGCCCTTCGGCACCTTGCGGCGTGGGTCGTGCGTCTCCTCGGCAAGCGTCGAGACCCCATCGAATCCGAGGAAGGCGAACGCCACGATCGCCGCCGCCGCGAGGATCGGCGCGAGCCCGCCTTCGCCGATCGAGAGCGGACCCGTCACCGACGCCAGGGTCAGATCTGGGGCATTGAGCACCGCCAGGACGAGGAAGACGACGATCACGAGCACCGACGCGATGATCACGACGAAGTTCATGCGCTTGAACCACTTGACGCCGATGATGCTGAACAGGGCGACGATCAGGATGCACACGAGCGTGCCGACCCAGGCCGGCACCGCAGCGAACAGGCTGTTGAAGTACAGGCCGAAGAGCAGGAAGTTCACCATCGGCAGGAACAGGTAGTCGAGCAGCATCACCCAGCCGGTGACGAAGCCGACCGCAGGTCCGAAGCCGCGCGTCACGTAGGCGTAGGCGCCACCCGTGATCGGCACGTGCGCGGCCATGCGTCCGTAGCTGTGGGCAGTGAACAGCATGATGATGATCGCCGCGACGTACGCGGCGGGGAGGTGCCCGTCGCTGAGCTCGGTGGCCGGGCCGTAGACGGAGACGACCGAGAGCACGCCCATGGAGGCGAGTCCGTACCCGATGAGGGCGGGCAGCCCGAGGGCGCGCTTGAGGGTGCGCGGCCGCGCTTCCTCGACTGGTGTGACGGTATCGGTCATGCTCAGGCTCCTTTGCGTGGGGGATGCACCGATGTCGGGCTGAACCCGAACACGAGCGATGGTATGCCAAAACTTGGAGAACGGGAAGTTGTTTCCATTCGTTTCGTGCATCCTGAGGGCCTTGTTTTAAGTTTTGGCATACTAAAAACGTGAAGATGTGGTACTCGTCGGACTGGCCGCGGATGCACGAGCATCCCCGCCTCTGTGGGGTGCGTAACGTAGCCAGTCAGTGGATCGAGGAGGGGTGTTCGTGGCGATGACGAGTCCGAACGTGACGGAGGAGCCCTCGGGGGCCTCGGTCTCTCATGGCGAGCGGGTGTACGAGTGGGTGCGCGATCGCATCATCGACGGCCGATTCCCCACGGGCAGTCGGGTGCGTGAGCGCGAGGTCGCCGAGGCCCTCGGCGTCTCGCGCATCCCGATCCGAGAGGCGCTGCCCAGGCTCGAGGCCGAGGGGTACATTCGCACGCTGCCGCGTCGCGGTGCCGTGGTGGCCCCCATGGAGCTCGCCGACGTGATCGAGCTGTTCGACGTCCGCGCGTCCCTCGAGGTGCTCGCCGCGCGCCTCGCCGCCGCACGATGCGCCGACGGGGAGTCGGGGGAGGGGCTCATGGTGGCCCTTGCAGCCGCAGACGCTGCCGTCGACTCCTCGGATGAGTCGAGGATCGCCGACGCCACCTCTGACTTCCACGATGCCGTCGTCGCGCTCGCGGGCAGTCGTCTCCTTCGGGACCTGCTCCTCCCCGTGCAGGGGCGAGTCAAGCGGCTCTTCCACATCGCCAGCGAACGCGACGACGACGACGTCCACCGTGAGCATCGCGACCTCTGCGACGCGATCGTGCGCGGCCAAGTCGAACGAGCGGCCGCGCTCGCGCTCGCACACGTCGAGCGCAGTCGGGCGGAGACCCTGCCGCTGCTCGCCGCGCCGGTCCTGCCTGCCTAGCGGGCTCGAGGCTCGAGCTTCGGGCACCTGCTCGGTTGCCAGGCGTCAGCGGACGTGCGCGTCCGAGTGCGAGGCGTCTGGTGACGAGGTGGTGCACGATTCCGTGCGGGCTCGTCCCCCTACCCTCTACCCACCAATCGCACGTGAAATAAGTCAGAATCTCTCGAAATAGGGGATATAGGACTTGCGTGAGTTCGGCTGCGGCTGTGCCAGACGTGTTCCTCAATTGAGTCGGGAGGTTTCTGAGGTGATTTTGTCTGCTAAGTTGCTCTTCGCTGCGTTCCGCGGCGGCGACGAAATTAGGGAGAATGTTGCATTGGAATACGGCTTTCACCCCTCGCGGATTCCTGTCGCGACGGGTCGGAGGTGCCCTCGTCTCGGCTCTTGTTCCCGAGGTGCCCACAAGTCGTGTAGCGGACGTGGCTTCAGTCGTGGGCTGCCTCGGCGAGCGTGGTCACGGCCGGGCTCGTGGCGTTTCCGTCGCCTACATCCATTCTGAAGCCTCGTTGCCAGTTCGGGTCCAATTCACGAGGTTCGAGTCGAAGCTTTCAGAAAGGAATCTCAAGGGTGATCGATTTTCTCTCGAGTAATGCCGCCGCCTACATCGGCGTACTCCTTGCCGCCGTTGGGCTTGGTCTGATGGTGAATGTAGAAGAACGACTCTCGACAGTCGGTTTCATTGCTGCCAATATCTCGTTCGGGTTCCTCTACGACAATTTGGGTCTTGATGTGCCGTTGGTGATTCCGATTCTGGTGACCGTGAGCGTGCTCGTCGGTTCCATCCGGAATATTTGGGGATATAGGGACAGCCCCCTGCTGGCCGGGGAGTCTCCGGCTCGAAAGATCCTCATCTCAATCGGGCATCCGGCACGTGTTCGTGCGGCGGCGCTTGATCGACGAGCGCAGGCTGATGTCTAAGGTCACAGATTGACGAGTCGTCGAATCCTGTTTCGAAGTTCAACGCGAGACGGCGTTCGGGGCGGATTCCCGAGCTAGCGTGGATCGGTATGGCTGACATGAGCGCGTCCGCAGGGCTGGCGACTGGCGGCAGGTTCCGTGCGCGTGGGTGGCTCGTGGTCGACCCGGTGCGCGCAGCGTCGTATCTGACTCCGTTTCGTCCATCGGAGGTGTTCGTCTGGGATGAGCGTCTCCTGCCGCTCCGGCTCGACGAGGCGGCGAGGGTCGGGCTGTCCCTCTTTGAGGGGAGTGTGGAAGTAGAGGGCTCTTGGGACGGAGAAGCCCTGCTGGTTTCCCGCTGGAATAAGAACGCTGCCGTCGATCCGGCCGTGGCCTCCCTCCGAGTCCTTGCACAGCGGGTCCGGGAGGCTTACGTGCCCACACACACGGAGCATCCAGACTTCGAGGCATTCGCCGCCACGTTGGGGAAGCATCCGTCTGTGCTCGCCATGACTCACATAGCCCTGGCCGAGCACGGTCGGGTCTACGTCCTCTCCTCACCCGAGCCGGAGCGAGTCGAGGCGCTTGTGGCGCAGGGGCCGGCGGGCCCCGTCGTCGTCTTCCCCAGTCGGTGGAATGAGGCGCAGCTCGAAGACGCGCGAGCCCTCGTCGACTCGGTGCCGGATGATCATCTTCTGAAGATCGGGGAGGGAACGACCGACCGAGGCGAACGCTACGCACACGCTCTGGTGACCCAGCTGCCAGACGGTTTCGCATCCGCCAGAGCCCTGTTGCCGGAGGGGATCGTCGACGTTCGCCCCTGGATCGAGAGCGTGAGCTGCCCCATCACCAGCCCTGATGCCCTGGATAACGGATCCCCGCTTGGCTGATGGCGCCGGACACGGTTGACTTATGTCACGAACGCACCGAAGCGTCGTGAATTGGAGACCAACCGTGACATCGTCGTCCGAAGGCCTGACCGCCGACTTCGCTCTTGCCCGCTTCAGTGTGGGGGAGGGGAAGCCGCAGCTCGGACTCGTCGCGGCTGGCCGCATCCGCCCGCTGAGCAGCGAGGAGCTCGGCGCAGACTCCCTCAACGACTTCCTCGCTGAAGCGCCCGCCTCGTGGGACCGCCTCGCGCAGCTCGCAGCAGCACGCGATGGCGCCGACTGGCTCGCCCTCGACGACGTCACTCTCGAAGCGCCCGTCGAGCCACGCCAGGTGCTGCAGACGGGCGCCAACTACCGCACGCACGTCATCGACCTCGTCGCTGCCGGCCGGGCGAAGAACGACCCGCGCCCCATCGAGGAGCTGCGCGAGTGGGCGGCCGAGATGATGGATGCACGCGCCAGGGACGGCGAGCCGTACTTCTTCATCGGCCTCCCCACGGCCGTCGCCGGTGTCGACGCCGAGCTCGAGCTGCCCGGCTACAGCGACCAGCACGACTGGGAGCTGGAGCTCGCCGTGGTCATCGGCAAGCGTGCACACCGCGTCTCCCGCGAAAATGCCCTCGGCCACGTCGCCGGGTACACGATCGTCAACGACATCTCGACGCGCGACCTCATCTTCCGGAAGGACATGAAGGAGATCGGCACGGATTGGTACCGAGGCAAGAACGCGCCGGGCTTCCTCCCGACGGGACCCTTCCTCGTGCCAGCGCAGTTCGTGACCGACCCGCACTCGCTCACGCTGAAGCTCACGCTCAACGGCGACACCATGCAGGACGCCGTCAGCGACGACCTCCTCTTCGACATCCCCGCGCTCATCTCGGCCGCATCCGAGACCATGCCGCTCCTCCCCGGAGACCTGCTCCTCACCGGCAGCCCGGCCGGCAACGGCATCGTGCACGGCCGCCTCCTCCGTGATGGCGACGTCATGGTGAGCGTCATCGAGGGTCTCGGGACGCAGACGACGCGGGTGCGCGCAGAAGCGGTCTCCTCGTGACCTCCCTCACCGACACCGCCGACAACACGGACACCGGCGACACCAGGGGCACCGCCAACGCTGGGGGAGCCCCTGAAGTCACGGGAGCTCCAACCGCGAACCCTGCCGAGCTCGACCGCACCGACCCCACCACCGAAGTCGCACGCGCGGCGCAGGCCTACCGCAACTGGGGCCGTTGGGGCGACGACGACCGCATCGGCACGCTCAACTTCATCGACGACGCCAAGCGCGCCGAAGCGGCGAAGCTCGTGCGCGCGGGCCGCAGCTTCTCGCTCTCGCAGCCCTTCGACATGAACGGCCCTCAGATGGGGTGGCGGCGCCGTACGAACCCCGTGCACACGATGCTCGACACGGGCACGGATGCGCAGCTCGCGAACCAGGGGTTCCCGCACGGTCTCGGCGGGGCCGACGACGTCATCGCCATGCCGCTGCAGTGCTCGACCCAGTGGGACGGCCTCGGCCACATCTTCGACCACGGCTACGCGTGGAACGGCCGCCGCTCGGGCGAGGTCGTGACGAGCGAGGGCGACCTCGTGACGGGCATCGAGCACACCGCGGCCGAGATCGTGAGCCGCGGCGTGCTCCTCGACCTCGGCAGGCACCTACGTGACAGCGGGGAGCTCGAGGACGGCTACGCGATCACGACCGCTGACCTCGAAGCGTGCATCCACGCGCAGGGCGCCACGGCGGCGGTCGGCCGCGGCGACATCGTGCTCGTGCGCACGGGCCGCTACGCCCGCGCGCAACGCGAAGGCTGGAACGGCTACGCCGGCGGGCCGAGCGCCGGGCTGTCGTTCACGACGGCCGGCTGGCTGCACCGCTCCGAGATCGCGGCCATCGCAACCGACACGTGGGGCTTCGAGGTGCGCCCCAACGAGTTCGACGAGGCCTTCCAGCCCCTCCACCAGGTGGTCATCCCCAACATGGGACTCACCATCGGCGAGATGTGGGACCTCGAAGCCCTCGCATCCGCGTGCCAGGCCGACGGCGTCTACGAGTTCCTGCTCGTCGCACCGCCGCTGCCCATCACGGGGGCCGTCGGCTCGCCCGTCAACCCGATCGCCATCCGCTGAGCACCCACTCGTCCACCTCAGAGGCAGCCCCGCCGCCGCTGACCCAGACACCTTCATCGTCAACGCAGACGCAGAAAGCAGGACCATCATGAGTGCAGTTTCCAAGGTCGCCATCGTCGGAGGCGGAGTCGCGGGCATGGTCTCCGCGATCATCCTCGCCGACGGCGGCGTCGAGGTCGACGTGTACGAGGCGAAGTCCGAGATCACGGCCCTCGGCTCCGGCATCACCCTGCAGGGCAACGCCCTGCGCGTCTTCGACCAGGTCGGCGTCTGGGAACGCATCCAGGAGCAGTCCTACTCGTTCGACGACGTCAGCATGCGCGCCCCCGACCCGGCCGGCACGGTCATCGCGAGTCTCACCGAGACCCGCACGGGCGGCCCCGAGTACCCCGCGACGGCCGGCATGTACCGCCCGGACCTGGCCAAGATCCTCGCCGAGCGCGCCCATGAAGTCGGTGCGCGCATCCACTACGGCACCACGGTCACGGGCCTCGAGCAGGACGCCGACGGCGTGACCCTCACGACGGATGCAGGCGACACGTCGCGCGTCGACCTCGTCATCGGCGCCGACGGCCTCAACTCGCCGACCCGATCGCTCGTCGGCATCGAGACGAAGCCCGAGCGCACCGGCATGGGCATCTGGCGCGCCTTCGTGGCCCGCCCCGCCGAGGTCACCCACACCGACCTCTACTACGGCGGCCGCTGCTTCATCGCCGGCTACTGCCCGACCGGCGAGAACAGCATCTACGCGTACCTCGTCGAGAAGGCCCAGGACCGCAGTGGCCTCACGCCCGCCGAGAGCGTCGAGATCATGCGCGACCTCGCCGGCAGCTACGGCGGACCGTGGCAGGAGATCCGGGACTCGCTCACCGAGTCGGCCCGCGTGCACTACACGCTCTTCACCTCGCACGTCGTGCCGGACGCATGGAACCGCGGCCGCGTCGTCGTCATCGGCGACGCCGCCCACAGCTGCCCTCCCACGATCGCGCAGGGCGCGGCCCAGGCCGCCGAGGACGGGCTCGTGCTCGCGACGATGCTGCTCGAGCGCGAGCAGCTCGACCAGCCGTTCTGGGACGACTTCCACGCCCGCCGCCTCCCTCGCGCGGCCCACGTCGTCGAGGCGTCCACGACCCTCGGCCAGTGGCAGCTCGACGGCAAACGCGACGGCAACGTGCCCGCCCTCATGGGCGGCGTCGCGCAGCTCGTGGCGGTGCCGGCATGACCGCCGCGAGCGTTCCCGGCCGTGCTTCCGGCGCTGCCGGCCAGATCGTCGACGTGCACGCGCACCTCCTCCTCCCCGCGCTCCAGGGCGCCGTTCAGGGACGCGACCCGGAGGGCTTCGCCGCCGCCGGCGAGCTCGAAGCCAAGCGCAACGGGCCAGAGAGCCTCGCCGCCTCCGGCGCCATGATCAAGTCGCGCTTCCCGAAGCTCATCTCGCTCGAAGAGCGCCTCGCGGTCATGGATGTGCAGGGCGTGGACATGCAGCTCGTGTCCCCCTCGCCGAGCCACTACTACCCGTGGGCGGGCGAAGAGCTCGCCGTCTGGGCGGCGAAGGAGGCCAACGCGGCCATCGCCGCGCACGTCGCCGGTGCTCCCGACCGCCTCCGCGGGCTCGGCCTCGTGCCGCTCCAGCATCCGCACCGCCTCGTCGAGCTACTCGAGGATGCCGTGCTCGCCAACGGCCTGGCCGGCGTCGAGCTATCGTCGTTCGCGGGCGATGTCGAGCTGAGCGACGCGCGCCTCGACGACTTCTGGCGCCGCGCCGAGGAGCTCGAGGCCATCGTGTTCCTGCACCCGTTCGGGTGCAGCCTCGACGAGCGCCTCGACCGCTTCTACCTCTCCAACACCGTGGGCCAGCCCGCCGAGAACGCGGCCGCGATCTCGCACCTCATCTTCGGTGGCGTGCTCGATCGCTTCCCGAACCTCGTGCTCATCGCGGCCCACGGCGGCGGCTACCTGCCGACGTTCATCGGCCGCTCCGACCACGCCTGGGAGGTGCGGCCCGAAGCGCGCACGTGCCTGCGCGCGCCGTCCACGTACCTGCGGCAGCTGAGCTTCGACTCGCTCGTGCACACGCCCGACGCGCTGCGGAACCTCGTCGCCGCCGTCGGTGCCGACCGGGTGCTCCTCGGCTCCGACTACCCCTTCGACATGGGCGTCGAGAACCCCGTCGAGCGCGTGCATGACGCGGAGCTCGGCGTCGACGACGAGGCGCAGGTCCTATTCGGCAACGCCGCGCGACTGCCTCGCCTGTGGAACTCCGTGGAGGCGGCCCGGTGAGATACGCCAGGTGGATGCACGACGGCAGCGCACACGACGGGGTTGTCGTCGCGCACGAGGGCGGTGACCGGCTGCTCGCCTTCGCCGATGGGCTCACCGTGCTCGGGGCGACCCGGCTCGGGCTCGAGCGCGCCAACGCGGCCGCGACCTCGCTCATCGAGCGGGCCTGGGCGGATGGCTCGCTCGGCCTCGCGCCGTCGGTGTCCGACGTCGAACTGCTCGCGCCCATCGAGGCGCCGAGCGTGCGCGACTTCGTGGCGTTCGAGGAGCACGTCGAAGGCGTCGTGAAGTCCATCGACGGCGACTCGGGAGTCGTCGCCGAGTGGTACGACGCGCCAACCTTCTACTTCACGAACCCGCACTCGCTCGTGGGCAGCGGGGCGAGCATCCGCCCGCCCGTGACCGAGCGGCTCGACTTCGAGCTCGAGGTGGCCGTCATCGTGGGCGCGGTCGACGTCAGCGACGGGGCGAACCTCGACGAGGCCAGCGCCGCCGGGCACGTCTTCGGCTACAGCGTCTTCAACGACTGGTCGGCCAGGGACATCCAGTCGCGCGAGATGAAGGTGCGCCTCGGTCCCTGCAAGGGCAAGGACTTCGCCGCGACGCTCGGCCCGTGGATCGTCACCGCAGACGAGCTCTCGGACGCGCACGACGCCGACGGCTTCCTCGAACTCGAGCTGCAGGTGCTGGTCAACGGCGAGCTGATCGGCAGCGACCTGCTCTCGAACATGGGCTGGTCCTTCCCTCAGCTTCTGGTCTACGCGTCCCGCAATTCACGGGTCGTGCCGGGCGATGTGCTCGGCTCCGGCACCGCCGGCAACGGCGGGTGCCTCGCCGAGCTGTGGGGCCGCGCGGGCTCCCTCACACCGCCCCCGCTCGCCGAGGGCGACGTCGTCGAGCTGCGCGTCGAGCGCATCGGCGAAGTCAGCAATGTCATCGGCGCGGCCGTGGAAGCCGTGCCGGTTCCCCGCGCCCGGGCGGCGTCGCGGGCACGAACGAGAGGACGCGTCAGCGCATGAGCAGCACGAACCGAGACGACGGATTTGACGCAGGCGGCTCGCTCCGGAGCGGTGCGATCGGCGGCGAAGCCGGCGGCTCCGTCGACATCGCGGGCGGTCCTTCCGCTGGTGGAATGGCGAGCGTCCCGAGTCCGAGTGACATCGTCATCGTCGCCGCCGCGCGCACCCCGCAGGGCAAGCTCAATGGGCAGCTCTCGACGCTGACCGCTCCGCAGCTCGGTGCCGCCGCGATCAGCGGCGCGCTCGCGCAGGCCAGCATCGACGCCTCGCAGGTCGACGCCGTCCTCATCGGGCACGTGCTGTCCGCCGGCGTCGGGCAGAACGCTGGACGTCAGGCGGCGCTCGCCGCGGGCATCCCGGCCTCGGCGCACGTCGCTTCCATCAACAAGGTGTGCCTCTCGGGCCTGACGGCAGTCATCGACGCCGCTCGCCTGCTGAAGACGGGCGACGCGCAGCTCGTCGTCGCGGCCGGTATGGAGTCGATGAGCCAGGCGCCGCACCTCCTCGCCGGTTCCCGCAAGGGCTGGGCCTACGGCTCTGTCGAGGCGCTCGACCACATGGCCCACGACGGGCTGACGGATGCGGCCTCCGGCCTGAGCATGGGCTTGCTCACCGAGCAGCACAACACGAGCCTCGGCATCACGCGCGAGGCGCAGGACGCCGTCGCCGCGCGCTCCCATCAGCGTGCCGCCGCGGCCGTGGATGCTGGCCTCTTCGACGCCGAGATCGTCGCCGTCGACGTGCCGGTGCGCCGCGGCGAGCCCGTGCGAGTGACGCGCGATGAGGGCATCCGCCCCTCGACCACTGCTGAGTCGCTTGCCGGGCTCCGCGCGGCCTTCACGGCGGATGGCACCATCACGGCTGGCAACGCCTCACCCATCTCCGACGGTGCTTCGGCGGTTGTGCTCACGAGCCGCGCCTTCGCGGACGCGCACGGCTACGACGTGCTCGCCGTGGTCGGTGCCGCCGGCCAGGTCGCCGGCCCCGACGCGTCGCTGCAGTCGCAGCCGTCCCGCGCCATCGCCCGCGCCTGCGAGAAGCAGGGGATCGCCGCTTCCTCGCTGGATCACATCGAGATCAACGAGGCCTTCGCCGCGGTTGTCGTCCAGTCGCAGGCCGAGCTCGGTGTGTCCGACGAGGTGGTCAACCCGCACGGCGGCGCGATCGCCCTCGGCCACCCGATCGGAGCATCCGGTGCCCGAGTCGTCGTGCACGCCGTGCACGAGCTCTCCCGCCGAGGCGGCGGAACCGCGGCTGTCGCCCTCTGCGGCGGAGGCGGCCAGGGCGACGCCCTCATCCTGACCCGGTAAGCGCTGATCCGCCGATCCGCCGATCCGCCGATCCGCTGATCCGCTGATCCGCTGATCCGCCGATCCGCTGGCGGCAGCCCAACTGACGCTGGTCCGCTGGTCCGCGGCGCACTGATGGGGTGCCCCGTTGCCCCGCGTTTCCGCCGATCCGCTGACTACTCCTGTTTCGGGATGGCTTTGGCGCTTCGGGATGGCTTGCAAGCCATCTGCGTGCGTGGAAGCCATCCCGAAATTGCGGGCGGGTGCTGGCGGAATGGCTGAGCAAGTCTCGGGATGGATTTGGCGCTTCGTGCGGGTGGCCTTCTTGCGCCGAGGTGAGGATCCCATCCCGAGGAGTTTTCGCGCGGTGTTGACGTTGGCGAGCGAATCTCGGGATGGGTTTCGCGCTTGGGGATGGCTTGCAAGTCATCTGCGTGCGTGGAAGCCATCCCGAGACAGGGGGGCGGGTGCTGGCGGAATGGCTGAGCGAATCTCGGGATGGGTTTCGCGCTTCGGGATGGCTTGCAAGCCGTCTGCGTGCGTGGAAGCCATCTCGAGATCGCGGGCGGGTGCTGGCGGAGTGGCTGAGCGATTCTCGGGATGGGTTTGGCGCTTCGTGCGGGTGGCCTTTTGCGCCGAGGTGAGGATCCCATCCCGAGGAGTTTCCGCGCGGTGTTGACGTTGGCGAGCGAATCTCGGGATGGGTTTCGCGCTTGGGGATGGCTTGCAAGCGATCTGCAAGCGTGAAACCCATCCCGAAACCAGTGGATTCGAGGAAGCGCCGCGCCGGCCTGCCGCCTACGCCGCGCCGACCTCCGCCTGCATGGCCTCGCCGGCTTGCGCGAAGAGGCGGCGCATCCACGCGTGCTCTGGGTCGCTGTTGTGGGTGGGGTGCCACCAGAGGGCGGCCGAGATGGGGGTCGCGTCGAAGGGTGGCTCGAGCACGCGGAATCCCTCGCTCGGGATGAGCACGTCGGTGAGCCGCTTCTGCATGAGGGCGAGCCGGTTGGTGCCTTCGACGAAGTGGGGGAGCACGTGGAAGCCCTCGACGACGGCGGCCACGGTCGGCTCGATGCCGAGTTCGCGGATCTGCCTGCTCGCCGAGGTGAACGCCGACCGGGAGAGGTAGTTGAACACCCACGGCAGCTCGGCGATGTTCTCCATCGTGATCTGCTCGCCGACGTGCGGGTTGTCGTCGGTGCAGATGATGCGCCACTCGTCGGTGAAGAGGTCGTTGTATGGGAGGTCGCTGAGGAAGCCGTGGGGGATCATCATTGCGTCGACCGAGCGGAGCTGCGCGATGGCGTCCTCGACGATGGAGGGGTTGTGCATCCGGAACCGGAAGCGCACGCCCGGGGCGGTCTCGGCGGCGAGCTTGGAGACGGCGGCGCCGATGGTCGCGAAGCCGTAGTCGGAGCCGAGCACCGTGAACTCGCGGGTCGACTGCGTCGGGTTCCATTCGGCTTGGCTGTCGAAGACGCGCCTGGCCGAGTCGAGGGCTGTGGCGGTGAGCTCGCTGAGGCGCACGGCGAGGGGCGTCAACTCGTACGTGTTGCCGGTGCGGGCGAGGATTTTGTCGTTGAAGTGCGTGCGAAGACGACCGAGGGATGCGCTGAGCGCGGGTTGGCTGAGGTGCAGTCGCTCTGCCGCTCTGGTGACGCTGCGTTCCGTGAGGAGGGCGTCGAGTGAGACGAGCAGGTTGAGGTCGAGCCTGGAGAGCGGTGTTTCTGTGGTCACGTCGTTGTGCCTCCGGATCGGGGGTGTGGCGCCAGCATATCCGTCTCGGTGATGCGCTCGGCGGGTTCCGGGCCGTGAGTTATGCGGAGCATCGCAACTACTTATGTGTGTTTTGCGCACAAGCCTGCCAGACTGAACCCAGCTCCGGTACGGCCGGAGGATCTTCGACAACGCTGTCAAGAAAGGCAAAAAATGTCTCACTCCCGTAACCAGCGGATGCGCCTCAGCGCAGCACTCGCCCTCCCGGTTGCCGGTGTCCTCGCTCTCTCCGGTTGCGCAAGCGGCGGCGGCGGCGACACCGCAGGCGGCGGCGCCACCGAGTTCTCCCTCACCTACGCAACCTCGAACAACCTCGAGAACCCGTACGAGGCGCTCGCGAACGCGTACATGGAAGCCAACCCCGACGTGACGATCACGCTCAACCCGCAGCCGAACGACCGCTACGGCGAGACGCTGCGCACGCAGCTCCAGGCAGGCAATGCCCCGGACGTCATCCAGACGGCCCCCGGATCGGGCCAGGGCCAGGCGGTCCTCAGCCTCGGCGAGGCGGGCTTCCTCGCACCCCTCGGCGAGACCGCATCCGGTGTCATCCCCGACGGCAGCGAGGCGCTCTACACCTACGAGGACCAGGTGCTCGCGCAGCCCGTCGACTTCACCGTCGCAGGCTTCGTCTACAGCAACTCCTCGGCGGAGGCCGCTGGCGTGACCAGCTACCCCGCCGACACGGCCGAGCTCATCGGCAAGTGCGGCGACCTCACCTCGCAGGGCAAGTCGATGATCGTCATCGCCGGAGCCGCAGGCCCCAACACGGGCATGACCGCCATGTCGATCTCGGCCACCCGCGTCTACGCGGAGACCCCTGACTGGAACGAGCAGCGCGAAGCCGGCGACGTCACCTTCGCCGACTCGCAGGGCTGGAAGGACACGCTCGAGACGATCATCGACCTCAAGGATGCGGGCTGCTTCCAGCCTGGTGCCGAGGGTGCTGGCTTCGACGTCATCACGAACAACATCACGCAGGGCACCTCGCTCGGCGGCTTCCTCCCCGGCTCCTCCGCCAACGAGCTGGCCGAGGCCAACCCGGACCTCGACTTCTCCATCGAGCCCTTCCCGTCCGCTGACGGCGGCAAGCCGTACGTGCTCGCCAGCTCCAACTACTCGCTCTCCATCAACGCGGCGAGCGACAAGCAGGAGGCCGCCCAGGCGTTCCTCGACTGGGTCGCGGGCGATGAGGGCGCGAAGCTCTTCTCCGACGTGTCCGGCGCGCTCCCCGTCTCCGGCATCGAGAACTACGAATTCGAAGGCTCCGCGTACGCCAGCGTCGAGCAGGTCCTCACCGACGGCTCCTACACGCCGCTGCCGAACAGCCTCTGGCCGAACCAGGCCGTCTACGACGAGCTGCAGAAGGGCGTCCAGGGCCTCTTCACCGGTCAGACCACGGTCGACGGCGTCCTCTCGGCAATGGATGCGGCCTGGGACAGCTGACCTTCAAGGTCAGGCACCCACCGCATCCACACGTAGCAAAGGAGCCAGTTCATGACTGCGACACTGCACAGCGACGGCAAGACCGAGTCAGCTGCTGAAGACCAGTCGCCCACGGGGGAGGGTGGCAAGAAAGCCGCCCTCCCCCGCAAGGGGCGTCCCCTTCTCCAATTCGGTCACTGGTGGTGGGTGCTGCCCGGCCTCGTGCTCGTGGCGTTCATCCACTACGCCGCGACGGCCGCCGGAGGCTTCTTCGCGTTCACGAACTGGTCTGGCATCGGCTCGTTCACGTTCGTCGGGTTCGACAACTTCGCCGATATCTTCGCCGACCCGAGCAAGATCGGCGCCGTCGGCAACACGCTGTTCCTCGCGTTCGGCTCGGTCATCCTCACCAACATCGCCGGCCTCATCCTGGCCCTCGCACTCAACCGCGGGCTCAAGACGCGCTACATCCTCCGCACCCTGTTCTTCATGCCGGTGGTGCTCAGCCCGCTCGCGGTCGCCTACATCTGGAAGTTCATCTTCGAGTTCAACGGCCCGCTCAACGCGTTCCTCGGGATGCTCGGCTTCGCCGAATACCAGAAGGCCTGGCTGGCAGACCCGCAGTGGTCGATCTGGGCGGTCCTCATCGTCATCGTCTGGCAGAACACGGGCTTCACGATGGTCATCTACATCGCCGGCCTCGCCAGTGTGCCCGTCGAGATCGAAGAGGCCGCCGCCATCGACGGCGCCAGCATGCTCCAGCGCTTCTGGTACATCACGCTCCCCTCGATCCGCTCGGCCGTCGCCATCGCGACGACGCTCGGACTCGTCAACGGGCTGCGCATCTTCGACCAGGTCATGGCCCTCACGGGCGGAGGGCCGGCAGGCGCCACGGAGACGCTCGCGACGGAGGTCTACAAGCAGACCTTCTCGCTCGGCAACTTCGGCTACGGAGCGGCGCTCGCGCTCATCCTCACCGTCATCATCCTCATCTTCGCCGTCCTCCAGCAGAAGCTCACGGCCGAACGCCCCGAGAAGGGACGCTGACATGTTCAGGTACACCAAGTTCACGCTGATCAGGGAAGTCGCGGTCTGGCTCGTCGCCATCGTGTTCCTGCTGCCGTTCTACTTCCTCGTCATCACAGCGTTCAAGAGCGACCAGGAGGTCTTCTCAACCTCTGCCACCGAGCTCCCCGCAACGTGGACGGTCGAGAACTTCGCCAACGTCATGACGGCGACGGGGCAGTCGAACGTGCTCATCGGCCTGCTCAACAGCATCATCATCACGGGCGGCACGATCCTCTGCATGGTGATCCTCGGGGCGCTCGCGGGCTACGTCATCACGCGCAGCACCCGCCGCTGGACCCAGGTGTCGTACTACATCTTCCTCATCGCGATCATCCTGCCCACGCAGCTCGGCACTGTTCCCCTCTACATGGGGGCCCGCGCGCTCGGCCTGACCGGTTCGCTGTGGGGCATGATCGTGCTCTACACGGGGATGCTCCTCCCGCTCGCGATCTTCCTGTACGCCAACTTCTTCCGCGGACTCGGCACCGACTATGAGGAGGCTGCGGCCCTCGACGGGGCGAGCCCCACGCAGGTGTTCTTCCAGATCATCCTGCCCCTCATGGCGCCGGCCACCGGAACGGTCGCGATCCTCGCCGGCCTCATCGTGTGGAACGACTTCTTCACGTCGCTCATCTTCCTCGGCGGCTCCGACTTCCAGACGTTGCCCGTGGCGATGTACTACTACGTCGGCGCGCTCGTCTCGCAGTGGAACCAGATCTTCTCCATCGTCATCATCTCGATGGTGCCGATCCTCATCTTCTACCTCGTCGCCCAGAAGCAGTTCATGCAGGGCTTCGCAGGCGGACTCAAGCACTAGGAATCGAGACCCCACATGGCAACGCAAGACACCCTGCTCAGCGAGCAGAGCCTCTTCCCCCACCCGGATGGCGCAGCGCTCAGCCTGCAGCTGCCCTGGTACCGCAGCGTGTGGCTCTCCTCGGTCACGGGCCTCGCGCTCGAGATCGACGGCGCCGCGATCGACGCCTCGAAGCTGCGCCTCGAGCACCGTGGCGAGAGCTACCGCCTCGACGACATCGCCGAGCAGTCGGAGGTGCTGTGGTTCCTGCAGGACCGCCCGCGGCTCGTCGTCGAACTCGACGAGCCGATCGCGGACGGCAGCGAGCACGAGGTCCGCCTCGTCGCCGACCTGCGACTGCCGTACATGCAGATCAAGCCGGGTAGCGAGATCGAGCCGGGCCTCTACGTCCCGAACCACGTCGACGTGACCCGCACGCTCGTCGCGAGCGAGGCCGTCGAGGCTGCGACCACCCCGTACTTCGAGGCGTCGGCGGCGGATGCACTCGGCGAGTTCGCCGAGCCCCGCGACAGCGACCCCTTCAAGCTCGGCCTCACCCTCTACTCGGCAACGGCCGAGTTCGCGGCCGGCTGGTACGATTTCGACTCCCTCCTAGCGCGCGTCGCCGAGCTCGGCATCGGGCCCGGCATCGAGATCGTCGCCTCCCAGATGGTGCCCACGTACCCGCACGTCTCCGACGAGTTCGTCGCGAAGTGGCGCAGCGCGTTCGACAAGTACGGCTTCGACGCCAGCTCGTTCGGCGCGAACCTCGACATGGGCCGCAACCGGTCGCGCGACATGAGCCTCGACGAGGAGTTCGAGTTCACCGAGACGCTGCTGCAGTCGGCGAAGAAGCTCGACTTCCCGCTCGTGCGCATCCAGAGCGCGAAGCCGGAGCTGCTGCGGCGCATCCTGCCCATCGCGGAGCGCCTGAACCTCAAGCTCGGCTACGAGATCCACGCGCCGCTCGGGCCGAACGCCGAGCCCATCGTGAAGGTGCGCGAGGTCTTCGAGGAGTTCGACTCCCCGCTGCTCGGCTTCGTCGCCGACTTCTCGTCGACGATGCACAGCATGGCACCGACGCTGCTGCGTTCGGTGAAGAAGCGCGGCCTCGACGACGCCGCGGTGGAGAAGCTCCAGGAGATCTGGCGCACCGATGTGCCCATGCGCGAGCGCCAGCAGGCGTTCATCGCGTACCTCGAGGGGCGGGGCATCAACCCGGGCATCCTCGGCTCGCTCGCGCACCTGTCCTTCAACATGCAGGGCCGCGTGGATGTGCGCGAGTGGTCGGACATCATGCCGCAGATCCTGCACGTGCACGCCAAGTTCTACGACATCGACGAGCACGGCGACGAGCCGGCGATCGACTACCGCGCGATCACCGAGGAGTTCGTGCGCGGCGGCTTCTCCGGCTACATGTCGAGCGAGTGGGAGGGCCACGCCTTCGCTGACCTCGGCGAGGTCGACCCGCTTGTGCTCGTGCAGCGCCAGCACGCGCTCATCCGCCGCAGCATGCGGGAGGTGCAGGCGCTGGCCTGAGCCGCCAGCCGCGCTCTGAGCTGAGCAGACGTGGGGGTTGCGCACGTGAATCCGTTGATTCACATGCGCAACCCCCACATCTGCGCTTGGAGGGAGTGGGCGGAGGCGCGGGGAGTGGGTGGAGGTGCAGGTATGTGTGGTCTCGGGCGTCGCGCAGACCTGGGCGTTGTGCAGGCTGTGGGGCGCCAGTAGGTGCGCAAGGCCCAGGTCTGTGGGCGCGTGGGCGCGCGGGCAGGGATCTGCGGAGACCTGGGGGTTGCGCAGGCTGTGGGGCTCCAGTAAGTGCGCAAGGCCCAGGTCTGTGGGCGTGTGGGCGCGGGGAGGCGCGCGCGTGGGCGGGGTTCTGCGGAGACCTGAGGGTTGTGCAGGCTGTGGGGCGCTCCCGGAGGTGCGCGTGGCCCAGGTCTGCTGGGCGCGTGGGCGCGCGGGCAGGGATCTGCGTAGACCTGGGGGTTGTGCAGGCTGTGGCGCTCCCGGAGGTGCGCGTGGCCCAGGTCTGCTGGGCGCGTGGGCGCGCGGGCAGGGATCTGCGTAGACCTGGGCGTTGTGCAGGCTGTGGGGCTCCCGAAGGTGCGCAGGGCCCAGGTCTGTGGGCGCGTGGATGGGGTTCTGCGCAGACCTGGGGGTTGTGCAGGCTGTGGGGCTCCCGAAGGTGCGCAGGGCCCAGGTCTGTGGGCGCGTGGACGGGGTTCTGCGTAGACCTGGGGGTTGTGGAGGCTGTGGCGCTCCCGGAGGTGCGCGTGGCCCAGGTCTGCTGGGCGCGTGGGCGCGCGGGCAGGGATCTGCGTAGACCTGGGGGTTGTGCAGGCTGTGGGGCTCCCGAAGGTGCGCAGGGCCCAGGTCTGCGGGCGCGCGGGCGGGGTTCTGCGCAGACCTGGGGGTTGCACAGGCTGTGGGGCTCCCGAAGGTGCGCATGGCCCGGGTCTGTGGGCGCGCGGGCGTGGGGAGGCGCGTGCGTGGGCGGGGTTCTGCGTAGACCTGGGGGTTGCGCAGGCGAAAGGGCGCCCGCAGGTGCACAAGCCCCAGGTGTGCGGACCGACTGAGGCGAGGGCGGCCGTGCGGCGGCCGTGCAGCGGCGGATTCCGGATGCTCGGGCGCCGCTCTTACGGCCGGTCCGCCCGCATCCGCAGCACCTAAGGCGCACATCAGTCTTTCTTATGACTGAAACCGACATAAGTGCGTAGAGTGGACGCACAGACACAGAGAGTGAGCAACGATGCTTCTCGAGAGAGACCTCATCCAGTCCGTCGGCTTCCGCAACGTGCGCGAGGGCGACACGGTCACCGGGTTCCAATTCCAGCTCCGCATGCCGTCGTACCGCGGCATGGCGGCCTCGCTCATCGACGGGGTCGGCGTTCAGATCCCCGGCGTCGTCGACGTGGACCCGACCGTCCCGCTCTGGACGCTCCAGGGGAGCACGTACACGCTCGAGGAGCTGTGGGTGTCGAAGGATGTGCGCTGGCAGCTCGACGAACCCGCCACCGTCACCGTCCCCCTCGAGGGCGGCCTGCCGGACGGCGTGCACGAGCTCTCGGTCGACCTGCGCCTGCGGATGTCGTACATCCCGCTCGAGCACCAGCCGAGCCGCTACCAGGTGACGAAGCACGTCACCCTCACGCCCGAGGCAGAAGGCGCCCAGTTCGCGTATGGCGTCTCCCTTTACAGCTACATGGGCGACTACGGCACCGTCATGGACCTCGAGACCGCGCTGCGCTCGATCGCCGACCTCGGCGCCACCGGCGTCGAGATCCTCGGCGAGGGGCACATCCCCAACTACCCCAACCCGAGCGACGACTGGGTCGACGAGTGGTTCGCGCTGCTCGACAAGTACTCGCTCGAGCCGACGAACTACGGCTCCTGGATCGACACGCGGCTCTTCTCGAGCGGAGCGCAGGCGCGCGACCTCACCGCGGCGGAGGGCGCCGAGATCCTGCAGCGCGACCTGCGCCTCGCCAAGCGGCTCGGCTTCAGGTTCGTGCGCCCGAAGATCGGGGTCGTCACGAGCGACCTCGTGCCGCACCACAGCTGGACGGAAGCCGTCGAGCTGAGCCTTCCCCTCGCCGAGGAACTCGACGTCATCATCTGCCCGGAGATCCACTCGCCGACGCCCATCAAGCACGAGGTCGTGGATGACTACATCGCGCTCATCACGCGCACCGGCACGAAGCACTTCGGGCTGCTCCTCGACACCGGCATCTTCCAGGACCGGCCGATCCCGCTGCGTCCGGGCGAGCTGCCGGGCAAGCGCCCCGACTTCCTCGACGGCATCGGCGTCGACCCGGCCGACATCGCCGGGATCATCGAGCACGTCGTGTTCATCCAGGCCAAGTTCCACGACATCGACGAGCGCCTCGAGGACCAGCAGATCCCCTGGGAGCCGGTGCTCAAGGCCCTCAAGGACGCCGGGTACACGGGCTACCTCTCGAGCGAATACGAGGGCGAGCGCGAACCGTGGCGCTCCATCGAGCAGGTCCGCCGCCAGCACTCCCTCATCCGTCAGCTCGCCGACCGCCTCTAGCGCATCGCCCGCCTCGGGCTTCGACCTCCACGCGTCGACCCCTCACTCTTCGAACCCCGCAAAGGACCAGCCATGTACCAGCTCGCACCGAACATCGAACTCCTCTTCACCGAAGCCGGCGACTACCACGACCGAGTCCGCGCCGCCTCGGCTGCCGGCTTCGACGCCGTCGAGATGTGGGGGCCGACGGGCAAGGATGCACCCGCCAAGCCCAAGGACCTCCCCGCGCTCAAGGCGGCTCTGGAGGAGACGGGCACGCAGCTCACGGCGCAGCTCGCCGAGCCGCGCACGCAGTTCATGATCCCGCCGAAGGACCACTCCTTCTTCTACCAGTGCCTGGACGAGGGCGTCGCCATCGCGCAGGACCTCGGCTGCCCTCGCATCGTCGTCGGCAGCGGCACGGGCTTCGGCGGCTCGAAGCGCCAGACGCAGCTCGACGAGCTCATCGCCATCTACGAGAAGGCGATCACCCAGATCGAGGGCTCCGGCATCACGCTGGTGCTCGAGCCGGTCAACGTCCGCGTCGACCACCCCGGCTCGCTCCTCGACCGCACCTCGGAGGCTGTCTACGTCGCCCGCGGCGTCGACTCCCCGAACTTCGGCGTGCTCTACGACATCTACCACTCTGCCGTCGAGGGCGAGGACATGGCGGCCGAGCTCGCCAACGCCGGAGACATCGTCAAGTACGTGCAGCTGGCGGATGCGCCGGGCCGCGGCGAGCCCGGCAGCGGCTCGCTCGACTGGGCCGAGAAGTTCTCCGTGCTGCGCGCATCCGGCTACGACGGCCCCATCGGCCTCGAGTACTACCCGACCACGGAGTCGGCTGCATCGGTGGCCTTCGTGAAGGAAGCCGCGGCGTCGGCATGAGCCGCTACCCGGAGCGCGTCGACGTCGCCATCGTCGGCAGCGGACCAGCCGGCGCGAGCTACGCGCGCATCCTGAGCGAGACGGCACCCGAGCTGCGCATCGCGATGTTCGAGGTCGGGCCGACCGTCTCGAACCCGCCGGGCGCGCACGTCAAGAACATCGAGGACCTCGAAGCTCGGAGCTCCGCCCAGCGGCGCTCCGAGGGGCCGGGTGAAGCGGCCTCCAAGCTCAACAGTCCCGTCGCCCTCGCGCAGGGGAAGCGACAGTCGCGCCCGGGCACGTACATCCTCCCCGACGGCGACTTCTCGGTCGACGGCGGCGACGGGATGCCCGTCGCGGCCATGTCGAGCAACGTGGGCGGCATGTCCGCACACTGGACGGGCGCCTGCCCGCGCCCGGGCGAGAGCGAGCGCATCGGCTTCCTCGACGCGACGGGCGAGCTCGACGAACTCCTCGGCGAGGCCGAGCGCCTGCTCGGCGTCACGACCGACGCGTTCGAGGGCGCCCCCTTCAGCCAGCTCATCCGCGACCGGCTCTCGCCGGTGGTCGACGGGGGCCGCGAGCCTGCCGCCCGCGTGCAGCGGATGCCGCTCGCCGTGCGGCGCCGTGACGACGGGCGCCTCGTCTGGTCGGGCTCCGACGTCGTCCTCGGCGGCGTGACACGCGAGAACCCCAACTTCGAGCTCTTCGATGAGTCCCTCGTCACCCGGACCGTGCTCGGCGACGACGGCGCGGTCGCGGGAGTCGAGGTGCGCGACCTCAGCGAGGCCGGCGCAGCGCAGCTCAGCGTGGTCGCGGCCGGAGTGGTCGTCGTGGCCGCCGACGCGCTCCGCACCCCGCAGGTCCTGTGGGCCTCCGGGATCCGACCCGATGCGCTCGGCCGCTACCTCAACGACCAGTCGCAGGTCGTCTTCGCCGCCCGGATCACGGGCATCGAAGCGCCGGAGGTATCTGCGGACACGGTGCAGGACAAGGCCGCTGGCGCCATCAGCGAGACGAGTGGCGTCAGCTGGGTGCCGTACACCGACGCGAAGCCGTTCCACGGGCAGGTCATGCAGCTCGACGCGTCCCCCGTGCCGGTCGCGGTCGACGACGCCGTCATCCCCGGCTCCATCGTGGGGCTCGGCATGTTCTGCGCGAAGGAGCTGCAGCGCGACGACCGCGTGCTCTTCACCGAAGGGCACCTCGACAGCTACGGGATGCCCGCCGTGCGCATCCACTACACCGCCACCGACAAGGACCGAGCGGTGATGGATGCGGCGGAGGCCGAGCTGCGCGTGCTCGGCGACGCCGTCGGCGAACCCCTCGACGAGCGCGTCATCCGCCTCCCCTTCGGCGCATCCCTGCACTACCAGGGCACAACCCGCATGGGCGAGACCGACGACGGCGAGAGCGTCTGCTCGCCGACGAGCGAGGTCTGGGGCGTGCCGGGGCTCTACGTCGCCGGCAACGGCGTCATCCCGACCTCGACCGCCTGCAACCCCACCCTCACGAGCGTCGCGCTCGCCGTGAAGGGCGCCCGCGACGTCGCGGCGAGGCTCACCACCGCACCAGCGCTCGCGTCGCAGACGACCGAGCACTGACCATGACTGACAACTGGCTAGGAGGCCACCATGATTCCTGATCGGATCATCGAGCAGGACACGCTCAAGACGAACGGCACACGCACCTCGGTGGAGGTGCGCCTGCCCTGGTACCGCTCGCTGCCCGCATCCTGCATCTCCGAGTTCGGCCTCTCGGTCGACGGCATCGCCGCCCCACTCGAGTCGCTGCGCTGGACCATGAACGGCAGGACCTACGCACCGGATGAGCTCGCCGGCGACACGAGCGAGTGGTGGTTCCCGACCGACTCGGTTGTCGTCGAAGGCGACATCCCCATCACGGCGGGAGACGGAGACCACACGGTCGACGTCGACCTGAAGCTCTACATCCCGTACATCATCACCGACCACGGGGTGCTCCGCATCGAAGAACACAACTCCAAGACGATGAAGGCGGTCTCCGCATGAGCAGCGAGCTCGGCACCCCCATCCAGGGGGTCACCCTCTACAGCTTCACCCGCGCGTTCCACGGGCGCGAGTACGACCTCGAAGGGCTCATCCGCAAGGTCGCGGCCGAGGGCTTCGGGCCCGGACTCGAGCTCATCGGCTTCTCGAGCATCCGCGGCTTCCCGAATATCACCGACGAGTTCGCCGGCTGGTTCTCGGACCTCGTCGAGGAGCTCGACCTCGTGCGCACCTCGCTCGCGGTCAACGCCGACATCGGCATCCACCGCGACCGCCTGCTTTCGCAGGACGAGCTCGTCGAGTACATGACGCGGCAGATCGAGGCGGCCGCCAAGCTCGGCTTCCCCGTGGCCCGCGTGCAGATCTCCATCACGCCGGACTCGATGGAGCAGCTCGCGCCGATCGCCGAGAAGCACGGCGTGACGCTGGCCCTCGAGGTGCACGCCGACCAGTACGCCTCGCACCCCCGCATCCTCGCGCTCCGCGACCGCTTCGAGCAGGTCGGGTCCCCGTACCTCGGCTTCACCGCCGACTGGGGCGCCACCACCAAGGCGTTCGCCCCGTCCGCCGTCGAGGCCTACCGCCGCCGCGGCGCCTCGGAGGAGCTGCTCGCCGAGCTCGTCGAGCTGTGGGATGGCTACTACGCGGAGGGTCCGCCAGCAGACCAGGGCGTGCACGGCAAGCGCTTCGGCTCCTTCATCGGCCTCGCCGCGAAGCACGGGCGCCCCGACTTCGGCATCGACTTCGCCATCAACGGCACCGGCCTCTTCGGCCCGGCCCGGGTCGAGGACTGGCTCGAGATCATGCCGTGGGTCAAGCACGTGCACGGCAAGTTCTTCGGCATCGACGAGCACGGGGAGGAGCCCTCGGTTCCCGTCCGCGAGCTCATCGCGCTGCTCGTCGAGCAGGGCTACTCCGGTGCCGTCTCGAGCGAGTACGAGGGCTGGCACTGGAACCACTGGCAGAGCCCGTTCGACATCATCCGCGCCGAGCACGCCGTCCAGCGCTCCGCGGCAGCGGATGCGGGCTCGCGCATGATCACCGACCCCGCTGAGGCGCGGCGCATCCTCGCCGCCCACCATGCACTGCCCGTACGCAGCTGACCGCCGCGACCAGAAGGAGAACACCATGACAGATGGAATCGCAGGAACGGGCATCAAGCTCGGCATCACCCTCTACTCGCTCACCTCGGAGTTCGCGGCCGGCCTCTACACGCCGGAGACGCTCGTCGAGGCCGTGCACAAGGAGGGCCTGGGCACCGGCGTCGAGTTCAACATCGCGCAGCTGCTGCGCACCTACCCGGACACCGACCACGAGTTCGTGAAGTTCTGGCGCGACACCCTCGAGCGCTACGAGCTGGAGCCCAGCGCCGTCGGCACGAACCTCGATATGGGGCGCCGCAAGGACCGCGACATGACGCCGGATGAGGAGTACGAGTTCTTCGCCCGCCAGCTCGCAACGGCGAACGACTTCGGGTTCCGCACCGTCGTCATCCGCTCAGCAGGCAAGGAGCTGCTCGCGCGGCTCCTGCCGCTCGCAGAGAAGTACGACCAGCGTCTCGGTTACGAGATCCACGCCCCCTCCGGCCCGAACGCCCCGCAGATCCACGCGATCCGCGAGATGTACGAGGACCTCGGCAGCGACCGCCTCGGCTTCACCGCCGACTTCAGCTCGACGATGCACAGCCTCTCGCCGCGGCTGCTGCGCACCCTGAGCAGCATGGGCATGCCGGAGGAGTACTTCCCCGTCATGGACGAGATCTGGCGCCGCCCGCAGCCGATGCACGTGCGCAACCAGGCCTTCGAGGACTTCCTCACGGCCGAGAAGTTCGACTTCGCCCGCCTCGGCCCGTTCACGCGCCTCGCGTTCAACATGCACGGCCTCGTCGAGCCGGAGGAGTGGCTCGACATCATGCCGCAGATGTTCCACGTGCACGCGAAGTTCTACGACATCGATGAGCACGGCCAGGAGCCGGCCATGGACACGGCGCGCATCGTGCGCCAGTTCGTCAAGGGCGGCTACCAGGGCTACCTCTCCAGCGAGTGGGAGGGCCACGCGTTCGCCGACCTCGGCGAGAGCGACCCGGTCGAGCAGGTGCGTCAGCAGCACGCGCTCATGCGCCGTGCCATCGAAGAGACAGCGGCCGAGGCGAACAGCCTCACGGTCGCCTGAGGCTAGGGAACAGAAACATGGCAACACACAATTCGCTCTTCGCCGAGAAGGACGTCACCCGGCGCGAGGACGGCATCAGCGTCTCCGTGCAGATCCCCTGGTACCGCAGCCTGTGGCTGTCGGCCGTCGACAATGTCGAGGTCAACGTGAACGGGGTGTCCGTCCCGAAGGACAGGCTGCGCTTCGACCTCGCCGGGCGCTCGTACGCGATCGACGAGCTGCCCGAGCAGTCGGAGACCCTCTGGTTCCTCTCCGACCGGCCCGACATCGTCATCCAACTGGATGAGGTGCCCGCCGCCGGCGACAAGCTCACGGTCGAGGTCGTGCTCACGATGCGACTCCTCTACATGCAGATCGCGCCGGGCCGCTATGTCACCAACCGCGTCCCCGTCGAGCGCGAAGTGGTCCTCGCATGACCCGGCCGTTGCGCGTGGCCATGATCGGCTACGGCTTCATGGGGGCCGCTCACTCGGTCGGCTGGCGGCAGGCGCCTCGCGTCTTCGGCCTGCCAGCCGAGGTCGAGATGGCGGTTGTGGTCGGGCGCAACGGCAACGCGGTCGCGGAGGCCGCGAAGCAGTGGGGCTGGCAGGAGTCGGCCACCGACTGGCGTGAGGTCATCGGGCGAGACGACATCGACATCGTCGACATCGTCACGCCGGGTGACTCGCACGCCGAGATCGCCATCGCGGCGCTCGAGGCGGGCAAGCACGTCATCGTCGAGAAGCCGCTCTCCAACACGGTCGCCGAGGGCGAGGCGATGGCGGATGCGGCTGCGCGCGCAGCAGAGCGCGGCGTGAGGTCGATGGTCGGCTTCACCTACCGCCGCGTGCCGGCCGTGACACTGCTCCGCGACCTCATCGCCGAGGGCAGGATCGGGCGCATCCACCGGGTGCGTGCGTCCTACCAGCAGGACTGGCTGGTCGACCCGGATGCACCGCTCTCGTGGCGCCTGCAGAAGGAACTCGCGGGTTCGGGCGCGCTCGGCGACATCGGGGCGCACGCCATCGACCTCACGCAGTTCGTCACGGGCCAGAGCGTCGACCGGGTCTCCGGCACGATCGACACGATCATCGCCGAGCGTCCGCTCGCCGACGGCTCTGGCACTGGGGCGGTGACCGTCGACGACATCGCGATCTTCACCGGACGGCTCTCGGGCGGGGCGCTCGCCTCGTTCGACGCGAGCCGCTTCGCCACGGGCCGCAAGAACGCGCTCGCCATCGAGGTCTCCGGCGAGTTCGGCGCCCTCGCCTGGAACTTCGAGGACCTCAACTCGCTGCAGTACTACGACCGCACGGCGGACAGCCGGGCGCAGGGATTCGCGCAGGTCCTCGTGACCGAGCCCGAGCATCCGTACGTCTCAGCCTGGTGGCCGGCCGGTCACATGCTCGGCTACGAGCACGGCTTCACTCACCAGGTCGTCGACCTCGTCACCGCCATCGCAGACGGCACCCCGCTGCACTCGAGCTTCGAAGAGGGGCTCAGCGTGCAGCGTGTGCTCGACGCCGTCGAGCGCAGCTCGGCAGCGGAGAGCGCGTGGGTCGAGACCCGCTCCGCCGTCGCTGTCTGAGCAGCGCGGCCCAAGCATTCGAGAACGTTAGTTCAGCATTCGAGAACGTTAATTAAGAGGAGAAGCATGTCTCGTCCTGTCACGTTGTTCACCGGTCAGTGGGCCGATCTGCCGTTCGAGGAGGTTGCTCGCCTCGCGGGGGAGTGGGGCTACGACGGCTTGGAGATCGCCTGCTGGGGTGATCACCTCGATCCGTGGCGGTGGGATGACGCCGAGTACGTCCAGGGCAAGCTCGACGTTCTCGAGCGCAATGGTCTCAAGGTGTGGACGATCTCGAACCATCTCAAGGGGCAGGTGGTGTGCGACGACCCGATCGATCAGCGGCACCGGGACATCGTCTCCGACCGGGTGTGGGGCGACGGGGAGCCGGAGGGCGTGCGGCAGCGGGCGGCGGAGGAGCTGAAGAACACGGCCCGCCTGGCTGCGGCGCTGGGTGTGAAGACGGTCACGGGTTTCACGGGCTCGTCGATTTGGAAGTACGTGGCGATGTTCCCTCCTGCCACGGAGGCGATGGTGGATGCGGGGTATCAGGACTTCACGGACCGGTGGAACCCGATCCTGGATGTGTTCGAGGAGGTCGGGGTCCGGTTCGCGCACGAGGTGCACCCGTCCGAGATCGCGTATGACTACTGGACCACGAAGCGTGCGTTGGAGGCGATCGGGCATCGGGAGTCGTTCGGCCTGAACTGGGATCCCTCGCACATGGTGTGGCAGGACATCGACCCGGTGGGGTTCTTGTGGGACTTCCAGGACCGGATCTATCACGTGCATTGCAAGGACACGAAGAAGCGCCTCAGCAACGGCCGCAACGGGCGGTTGTCCTCGCACCTGCCGTGGGCGGATCCGCGGCGTGGGTGGGACTTCATCTCGACCGGGCACGGGGACGTGCCGTGGGAGGACTGCTTCCGCATGCTGAACGCGATCGGCTACGAGGGCCCGCTGTCGGTGGAGTGGGAGGACGCGGGTATGGACCGTCTCGTGGGGGCTCCGGAGGCGTTGGGGTTCGTGCGCAAGCTGTCCACGTATCGTCCGTCGGAGGCGGCGTTCGACTCGGCGTTCTCCACGAAGCAGGACTAAGCAGCCCCTGCCCGGCCACAAGAGTGCGGCAGGTGCATGCTCCCCGGAACGGGAGCCTGCATCTGCCGCACTTCTCTGCGCGGGCAGGGCAGTTCAGGCAGTCACCGGCGTGGAGGCGCCTTCCGAGATGGCCTCGCGGGCGAGGGCCAGGTGGGCGCGGGTCGCCTGCTCCGGCGTGAGCGAGTCGATCCACTCGTGGCCGCCCCACTCGCTGCAGAGCGTGCCCGTGAATCCGACGGTGGCAAGCTCGGCGGAGATCTCGCGGATGGGGTTCGAGATGCGGCCGCCGGTGTCGTCGAGGTCCCAGAACTTCAGGTGCACGCCGCCGACGAGGGGCAGGATCTCGCGCAGCTCGCGCGCGTCCGAACGCCCGAAGCGGATGACGAGGTTCATGAACAGGGTGTGCACCGGCCGCGGTACGGTCCCGCCGCGAAGCGCGGCCTGGACGGCGTCGAGCGTCGCCGGGTTCCGCCAGTCGTGCTCGAGCGCGTCCACGAGCGACGCATCCACCCCGCCCGCGCGCAGCCTCGCGAGGTAGCTGGGCGGCAGCGATGGCATGAGCATGCTGATGTCGAGGAGCAGGCGGATGCTCGTGTCGTCGATCGCTGCGACGGCCTCGACGGCCGCCGCGTTCTGCGGCTTGTCGAGCGACTGCTGGCCCTGCAGCTCCTCGTAGAGCGTGAGGCCGTGCTCGTGCAGGCGGGGGAGGAGGCGCTCGAGGAGGGCGGGGCCCGCCTGTCCCAGCGGAAGTCGGATGCCCTCCGCGCCGAGCCGCTCGGCTGCCCGAAGCTGGGAGAGCAGGAACGCGTAGCGCTCGTCCTCGGAGCGGCGTGTGGTGGCCGTGAGCCAGTCGTCGAGGCTCGCGCCGACGATGCTCACCGAGGTGCCCGTGGCGTCGAGGGCGGAGCGGATGCTGGAGGTCTCCGCATCCGACGGATCAGGGAATGTGCGCCACGTCTGGGCTGCCTCGAGCTCGATGACGTTCGCGACGCCGGATGCCCCGATGGAGGCCGCGATCTCGGGGGAGGTCCGGTCGGCGATCATGAGCTCGGGCGACCAGTTGAACGCCGAGGCGGCGAGCGTCCATCCCTCGGGCAGCTGCGCGCTCACGCGGGGCTCCCGACGGCTTCGAGTGGCAGGTCGCGGGATGCGCGCGGCGGTGCCAGCGGCGCGTCCAGTTCCAGGCGCCGGGCGGCGGCGAAGGGCAGGATGAGCGGCTGGTTCGGTCCTGCGCCCATATTGGGGATGAGGAGCTTGAAGCCCACGAGCACCTCGTGCTGGCCGGGCTCGAGCCGCACGTTCGAGTGCACGACGATGCGGTCCTGCACGAACCACCACGTGGGGCTGGGCGCCAGCTCGGGGAGCGGTGCGCTCTGTCCGTCGATCGTGACGCGCAGCTCGTGGAGGCTGGCGAGGGGGAGGGAGCGGATCCAGGGCAGGGAGACTCGCAGCGAGAAGCCATCGCCATCGCTGCGGAGGGCGTCGTCGAGCAGGATCGCGAGGCTCACGGGCGTGCTCCCCGGCGGTCGGGGCTGCGCGGGTCGATTCTGGGCATGACACTCCTTTGTGACGGCCGATACCAGCTTTAGGAGTTAACCTACAGGCTTATGTCGAAAATCGGAAGAAGTAACAGAGGTACCAGGTGTGCTCGCAGTGGCGCGCTGGTGTCAGCGACCGAGGGCGAGCCCTGCGATCGTGGGGCGCCCGTCCGCGAACCAGCGCGTGAACGTCTCCTCGAAGAGCTGCTCGCGCACCATCGCGGCACCCCCGCGCAGTGGCTCGCGGACGTCGTTCGCTGAGACCACGATGTTGAGGTCGCGGGTCGCGAGTGGGAGCGAGTGCTCGTAGACGCGCTGCCGGACCTCGGCGAGGAAGATCTCGCCGGCCGAGGCGAGGGCGCCGCCGACGACGATGACCTTCGGGTTGAACATGTTGACGAGCGCGGAGATCGACTCGCCGATGATCTTCGCCGAGCGCTGCGCGAGCTGGATCGCCAGCGCGTCGCCGTCTTCGGCGCACAGTGCGATGAGCTCCGGGTTGAGCTCCTCGCCCTCCTTCGAGCGTCGCGCGAGGAGCCCGTCGTCACCGGCTTCGATCGCGAGTTGGGCATCCCGAACGAGGGCCCATCCGCCAGCCTCCGCCTCGAGGCAGCCGATCTTCCCGCAACGGCACTGCGAGGTCGACCCGAACACCTTCACGTGCCCGATGTCTCCCGCCGCGCCGTTCGCGCCACGGTGGATGCGCCCCCGCGAGACGAGGCCGGCGCCGATTCCCGAGCCGACCTTGACGTAGATGAGATCGACCGACGGGACCTGGCGGTTGGTGCGTTCGTTGAGCGCAAGCAGGTTGGCGTCGTTGTCCACCCAGACGGGCGCGTCGAAGCGCTGCTCGAAGCGGCGGCGGATGTCGAAGCCGTTCCACCCGGGCATGATGGGTGGTGCAACGGGCCTGCCGGACTCGAAGTCGACGGGGCCAGGGACACCGACTGCGATGCCCCAGACGGGGAGCTCGCTGCCTCGGCTCTTCGTGTCTGCGGCGAGGAGTTCTTCGACGAGCCCGAGAGCTGCGTCGAGGGTCGCGGCTGGTCCGCGCGAGATCTCCCAGTCGAGGTGCGCCTGTGCGATGACATCGCCTTCGAGCTGTGCGAGGCCGACGTGGATGTGCAGCGCGCCGAGGGCGCAGACGACGATGAGTCCGTTCTCTCCGCGGAAGCGCAGCGTGCGTGGCGCCCGCCCTCCCGAGGAAGGGCCGACATCGCCCTCTTCGAGGTAGCCCATACTGATGGCCTGCTCGACGCGCTGGGTGACGACGCCGCGGCCGAGGCCGGTGACGGTGCCGATCTGCGGGCGGGTCAGTGCCTCGCCCATGCGCACGAGGTTGACGACTCGGAGAAGGCTCGTGACCTCATCGGTCTGGGCACCGAAGCGCAACGTTGACTCTCTCATGGCCGAACTGTACCCAATATGTCGACCTTGCGCCGCAGAGAATGCCCAGATACGTTCGTGCACAGCAAACTTTCGTATCAAACACACAAAAGCGCACAAGGAAGTGGTCGCATGTGGTCAGTCGGCGTCATCGGGGCCGGGCCGGGCGTCTCCGCGCTCCACCTCCCCACGCTCGCGCGTTTCCCCGAACTGTTCCGGGTCGTGCACATCGCGGACTCCGGGAGCGGCCGTGCGGAGGAGCTCGCTCGGCGCATCGGCGCGCGCAGCAGCTCCGGCATCGGCGAGGTGTTCCAGGACGAGCGGGTGCAGCTCGCCTTGATCTGCTCCCCACCCGCCGACCACGCGAGCCACGTGCGGGCCGCGCTCGATGCGGGGGTCGCGGGCATTCTGTGCGAGAAGCCGCTCGCGACGTCCGTTGCCGAGGCGGAATCGCTTGTCGTCGACTGCCGGGAGCGGGGGGTGGCGCTGCTCATCGGCACCAACCACCTCTATGACCCCGGCTGGGTGCAGGCGCGACGACTCATCGGCGAGCTGCGGGCTCCCGTCGACAGCGTGCGGGTCACGCTGTCGCTCCCGCCGAACGGGCGGTACCACCGGCTCGTCACCGAGTTCGCCGAGGGTGTCGAGTCTCCCGTGCGTCATCCCCCATCTGGACTGCCCGCACACGTGCAGGCCGGCATCGTGCGGCAGCTCGTCTCCGGCCTCGCGGTGCATGACCTGCCCGCCATCCGCGACCTCGTGCCGGGATTCGATGGCGTCGACTTCGCTCGCTTCGTCGCACCGCTCGGCTACGCAGTCGGGTACCGGGCTGGTCGCGCCCGGGTGCAGCTCGGTGCCGTCATGCGCGCAGAAGGGGCGGATGCTCGCTGGCGCCTCACGGTCTCGGCGGGGGAGTCGCGCGTCGACGTCGACTTCCCGCCGGCGTTTGTGCACGACGGCGCGGCGAGTGTCGTCGTTCGCGGGTCGGAGGGTGGCGTCATGGTGCCCCCGAGGTCGCACCTCGACGGCTACGAGGCGGAATGGCTGGCGCTTGCCGAGCTGCTCTCGGGGGAGGCGCCGCTCGAGTACGAGGAGCAGCTCGAGGACACGCGCTACGCCATCGTGCTCGCCGAGGCAGTTGCCGCCCACATCGAGGGAGCTTCGTCGTGAGTCTTCGAATTCCGGTCCTGGTGTCGAGTGCGCCGGGCGCGCGAGGGGCGGACGGTGACCGGCTCGCGCCCTATCGCGTCGCGGTTGCCGAGCTGCCGCTGAGTGCGCAGCTCTCCTCGACTGCGACCGGCGCGGTCGTCGTGATCGACGCTCGCGGTTCCGGGGGCTGGCTGTCCGCGGTCGAGGCGGCGCTGGCCGACGGCGCCCGAGGCGTAGTCCTCGATGAGGCCGTCGTGGCCGACGTCGGTCGCCGCGATCGACTGCCAGCAGGTGCCGCGCCTGTTCTGGCCGCGCGGCGCTTCCTCCCGAGGGATCTCGTGGAAGCGGCTCGGGCGTTCGTGGCCCCGCCCGGGGCGGAGGCTGTCCTCGTCACGGTCGAGGCCGGCGGTCCATCCTCGAGCGGGGTGCTGCGGGACGCGCTCGGCTGGGCGCGTGTGCTGACCGGTGGGGGCGAGCTCAGGCTGGGAGTCGCGCATCCAGAGAACGAGAGTGCCCCGACCGTGTCCCTTCTGCTCGAATCGCACGACGGCATCCCCGTCCTCTTCTCCTGGGTCCCGGCCGCGGGGGTGCCGTGGCTGCGGGTCTCGGCGTTCGGCGCGGTCGAGGTCGAGGCCGCCATCGATCCCGGGGCCGGGGTCGCACGCATCACGAGTCGCTCCGCGGAGGGGGAGCGAGTTGTTCGGCAGGGGTTCGAGGGCCGTGCCCGTCTGGAGCTGCGGTGTGCCATCGAGGCGCCGCGTGCATCCGACTGGCCCGACGAGCTGTCGCCCCTGCTCGAGGATCTCGAGCTGAGTTGGCAGATCGAACGCGGGTGCTCGTCGGCGTGACGCCCGCAATTGCCGCTCCTGCGCACTCTTTAGTTGATTTTAGACATAAGCCTCGGTAGGCTGACCTGGACGCAGGGGTTCCACGAACCCGTCACCGGCCGCGACGCAGCGACCGGAGGCACACCATGTCGCGTAGATCGTCCGATCGTTCGGGCCCTTTTATGCCACTCTCACCGGCGAGACTCCGCCTTCTTGTTGCTTCCCTCCTCACCGTCTCCTTCCTGGGCGCGCTCGACCACACGGTCGTGTCGACGTCGCTCGCGACCATCGCCGGCGACCTCGGCGCACTCGAGCAGATGGGCTGGGTCGTCGTCAGCTACACCCTCGCCAGCACCGTGCTCCTGCCCGTGCTCGGCAAGCTCGGCGACATCGTCGGCCCCCGAGCGGTGTTCCTGACCTCCCTCGTGCTCTTCCTGCTTGCCTCGCTCGCCTGCGGCTTCGCGCCGAACATGGGCCTGCTCATCGTCGCCCGCGTCTTCCAGGGGATGAGCTCGGCGGGCCTGCAGCTGATGTCGCAGACGATCATCGCCCAGGTCACGAGCCCGAGGGCCCGGCCCAAGTACATGGCCATCATCGGAGCGGCGTTCCCCGTCGCCATCCTCATCGGCCCGTTGCTCGGCGGTCTCATCGCCGACAACTGGGGCTGGCAGTGGGTGTTCTGGGTGAACCTCCCCGTCGGCGTCGCCGCGCTGATCTTCGCGCTCGTCGCGATCCCGAGCATCCCCCGCACGTCTGCCCCGCGCTTCGACGTGCTCGGCTCGCTCGCCTTCACGATCGCGCTCGTCGCGCTCGTGCTCGGCGTGAGCTGGGTCTCCGACGCCGAGCTCCTCACTTCGGCGCTCTCGGCGTTCGGTGTCGCCCTGGCATCGTTCGCGCTCTTCTTCTGGGCGGAGGTGCACGCCGAGAACCCGGTCGTGCCCCTGCACATCTTCAAGAACCGCACCGTCGCGGCCGGTACGGCACTCTCCGCCATCATCGGCGTCGGCCTCTTCTCCATCACCGCCTACCTGCCCACATACGTGCAGATGGCGTACAGCACCACGGCGACCGTCTCCGGGCTCGTGCCCATCGCGACCGTTATGGGGATGCTCGTGAGCAACCTCCTCACGGGCTTCCTCGCCAGCCGATCGGGTCGCTACCGCGTCTACCCGATCGTCGGCACCGCCCTCGGCGCCGTGGGCCTGCTCATCATGGCCACGCTCCCCGTCGGGCTTCCGCTCTGGGCGCCCATGGTCGTCATGTTCGGCGTCGGCCTCGGCACGGGCTCCTTCATGAGCCTCATCGTCGCCGTCGTGCAGAGCGCCGCCCCCAAGAACGCGACGGGTGCCGTCACCGCGAGCGTCAACATTGTCCGCCAGGTCGGCTCCACCGTGACGACCGCCATCATCGGCGGCGTCATCGGTGCCGGTGTCGCGGCGCTGCTCCCCATCGGCTTCGACGCCGCCAGCCTCACCCCGCAGCTCGTGCACGCGAGCGACCCCGCCTTCCAGTCGACCGTCGCAGAGATCTACCGCGACGTGTTCGCGCCCATCTTCATCGGCCTCTCGATCGCCTACGCCATCGGCTTCGTCGCGGCGCTGCTGCTGCCGCCCGGTCGCCTGTCCAACGAGACGGGGAGCATCCCCGTCGTCGAAGCGCAGAACATCCCGGCGTCGCGCGCCTGACCGCGTCCGCCGCATCCACTCACCAGCCGCCCTTCCAAGGAGGAAGCACATGACCACCAAACCAGTCGTCGCGATCGTCGGCAGCGGACCCATCGGGGCCGCCTACGCGCGGACCCTCCTCGAGCAGAACCCGGACGTGCGCGTCACCATGTTCGAGGCGGGCCCGCAGCTCACCGACATCCCGGGCGAGAGCGTGCGCAACATCGCCGACCCCGACGAGAAGGAGCGCGCCCGCGAGCGGTCGCAGGGGCCGCAGGCCGGCGACTTCCGTGACTCGCTCGGCATTCCGAGATCGGCCGTTGTGGAGGGCATGTTCACGGCCCGCCAGGGCACGCACCTCCTCGACTTCGGCGGCGAGGGGGCGGCCCACACGGACACGTTCCCGGCGGCTGCCGCGTCGACCAACGTCGGCGGCATGGGCGCGCACTGGACCTGCGCGACGCCGGCCCCCGAGTTCAGCGAACGCGTCGACTTCATCGAGAGCGACGAGTGGGATGATCTGCTCGCGAACGCAGAGCGGCTGCTGCACGTGCAGTCCGCCGCGTTCGCCGACTCCGGCGTCGGCGGTGCCATCCGCTCGATCCTCTCCGAGGAGTTCGCCGCCGAGCTGCCGGATGGCTTCGGCCCGGGCACGCTCCCCGTCGCGGGAGACGCGCAGCCCGACGGTACCGTCCGCTGGGCCGGCGCCGACGTCGTCTTCGGACCGCTCGTCGAAGCGGGTAACCCCCTCGCCGAGCGCTTCGAGCTGCGCGACCTCCACCTCGTGCGCCGCGTCGAGCGTGACGGCGACGGGGCAGACGCCCGCGTCACGGGCGTCACCGTCGAAGACCTCCGCACCGGAGAGACGAGCTTCTTCCCCGCAGATGCCGTCGTCGTCGCGGCCGACGCGTTCCGCTCCCCGCAGCTCCTCTGGGCCTCCGGCATCCGCCCCGCCGCCCTCGGCCGCTACCTCACCGAGCACCCCGTCGTCATCTCGACCGTCGCCCTCGACCCCGCCGGCATGAGCCGCTTCGCCACCGACGCCGACCTCGAGGAGGAGCTCGCCCGCCGAGCCCTCAACCCGGCCGACCCCGTGGGCGCCGTCAACCGCATCCCCTTCTCCGAGCCAGACCACCCCTTCTCCCTGCAGGTCATGTACGCCGAGAACCCGCCGTTCCCGCTCGACCCCGCGCACCCCCACGCCGGCAACCGCTGGGGCTACGTCAACATGGGGTACGGCATGCGCAAGCATCCGCGCGTCGAAGACGGCATCACGTTCCACGACGACGAGCTCGACTACCGCGGCTTCCCCAACATGACCGTCGAGTACGCGCTCACCGACGTCGAGAAGGCGGAGATCGCCGACGGCGAGGCGCACCTGCGCCGTGCCGGGGAGGCGCTCGGCACGTTCATCGCAGAGCCGCGCCTCCTCCCCAACGGCTCGAGCCTCCACTACCAGGGCACGATGCGCGCCGGCGCGAACGACGACGGCACCACCGTCGCCGACCCGTACTCGCGCATCTGGGGCATCGACAACCTCTACGTCGGCGGCAACGCCCTCATCCCCACCGCGACGACCATGAACCCCACCCTCATGAGCGTCGCCATCGCGGTCCGCGGAGCCAGGAAGCTCGCGGAAGAACTGGCGTAGCGCGAAACTCCAGGAGAGGCTCGGAATGGGCTTCTCGGTTCCGGATGGGTTCTTCCTCATCCCGAACCGAGAAGCCCATTTTCGTTGGGAGCGGATGCTCCTCTGGAGGCAGGGCCGGCTCGCGGCCTAGCCAGCGAGCTCGGCCTCGCCGGTGGCGGCGTCGTGGCGAGCGTGGCGTCGCGAAGAGTAGAGATCTGCTGCGGTGACGAGGAGTCGCGGGGTGACCTGCAGATCGACGCACCACTGCCCCGGATCAGGCGACTGAGCGGCGACGGCCCGGAAGTCCTCGATGCTGATGAGTCTCCGAGCCGCCCACCGGTCCGCCTGCCGTTCTGCCTTCGGGGTCGAGGAGTCGTGGCCGAGCACGGCGTGAGCGATCTCGTGCGCGAGAACAGAGCGCTCGATGAAGAACGGCAGTGAGTCGAGGATCAGGATCGTGGTCTGCTTCGGGTACCAGCGCCCGAGGTCCCCACCGAGCTCACGGCAGAACTGAACGCTGATTCCCAGATCACGTGCGCACTCGAATGGCTCCCAGTTGGTCATGTGTCCATCGTGCGACGGGCCACCGACATTCAGACCAGGTCGTCGTCGAGGTCTCCGCCGATGTCGGTGCTGTGCGCCGCGAATGGCTGTGCTGAGACGGGTTCGCTGCCCGCGCGTTTCGTGCGCCGCGCAGACGCCTCGGCCAGGGGGGTGACTGTGGCTGTAGGGGCGCCCATGGCTGCGGTGAGTCGTCGGTGGGCGTTCTCGACGAGTTGCGCTGGGTCGACGCCGACGATCTCGCTCGCTTCGTAGAGCACCGCGAGGGGAATGGCCACGTGGCCGTTGAGCCACCGGCTGAAGGCCGCAGGGGAGCGCTTCATGGTGGTCGCAACGTGAGTTGCGCTCATTCCTCGCTCGACGATGGCGCCCTTGAGCGCGAGTCCCACATAGGTCGTGAACGTCTCCGCTCGCTGCTGCATGTTCATAAGGGCAGTCTATGTCCCCGAATCAGCAACAGCAATGCTCGATCCGATAACACCTGCAGCTTGCGCATGTTCGTTTGAGTATGTAGATTGTTCATATGAGCAACGACGGACCGAGGGGGTGTGCAGTGAGAGTCAAGAAGGCGATCGACCAGACCGGTCGATCCAGGAGATTCGTGGCCGAGCAGGTTGGGATCCCGTACTCGACCATCAACAGGAAACTCGCGTTCGGCGCCCACTTCGGTCTTCGAGAGCTCCTGCTCCTCGCGGAAGCACTCGGCATCTCGCCCAGTCAGTTCATGACCGATGACGACCCGGTCAGTCCGATGCTGACTCCGCACCACAGCGGCGCCGGCCGAAGCCCCACCGGGTAGCTCGAGCACCAGCGACGCGGAGAGCCCCAGCGGTGTGCGAGTCACCGCCGTTGCACTGATCCTCATGGATCACGTCCACGCAGAGCAGGGTGAAGCGTCACCTCTCGCGTGCATCCGTTCGCATTCTGCGAACTGATTCCGGGCACTCGTGCCCGTCCCGTCGATCGACCGAACGGGCTGATCGGCATACCCGTCTATTCCCATGCCCAAAGGAGGCATCAATGGATATTTCCACCCTCGTCAGTGTCGAGGGGCACCTGTTCACCAGAGATCTCGCACGCCGAGTCCGCTGGGTCGCAGCACAGGTCCGCTCGAGGGGGTTCACCCTCAAGATCACCGAGGGCTACCGCCCCGTCGGTGTCCCAGCTGACCAATACGTCCTCGTCGAGTCCAAGACCTCGACGGGCGGCTCAAACCAGTGGTTCCAGTGGGGCCGCATGAACCGCGGGGAGACGCCGGAAGCGGCGTACCCCGGCACTTCACCACACGGTCGCGGCGAAGCCGTCGACTGGGACACCAACAACATGGCCGTCCGCTCCGAGTACATGCGCCTCGCCGGACTCGGCCAGACCATCGCATCCGAATCATGGCATGCCGCAATCGTCGGCCCGCCTCTCGTCAACATTCCCGAAGAAGGGGGATTCCTCATGGCACTTACCGATGCCGAACAGAACAAGCTCAAGTCCGACGTGGTCGCGATCAAGAAGATCACCGGGTTCCGACTCCTGCGCAACGAGCAGACCGGGGAGACCTACGCGGTCAATCCGATCGCGGGAGGCTACTGGCACATCCCGAGTCCCGCCGCCCTCAGCTCGCTGAACATGCTCGGGATCATCCCCGGGGCGGACGCGATCGAGACGGTCCACAAGGACAACCTCGCCTGGATGTTCTCCGTCTACCGCGAACTCGGCACCCCCGAGTGACCCGCAGCTACCAGCGGGCGCACTGCTCGCGGAAGAGAGAGGAGCGTCGCGTATGACCTTCTCGAAGCTCACGACCTCGACCTCCGGCAACGGCAACCAGTTCAACGCCCGCTCGCGGGCCGTCGACCACTTCGTCGTGCACCATGCGGCCGACTCATCGCTCGCCAACGTGCTCGCGATGATGTCGTCCGGCTCGCGACAGGTCAGCGCGAACTACGTCGTGAAGGACGCCCAGATCGTCGGTGTCGTCCCCGAGGAGCACCGGGCCTGGTCGCTCGGCAGCGACGAGTGGGATGGGCGCTCGATCACCGTCGAGACCTGCAACTCGGCAACCGGGGACGCATCCGGCTGGCCGATCTCGGAGGCCTCGTATCAATCACTCGCACGACTGATCGCCGACTGCGCGACCAGGTACGGGTTCCCCATCAACCGCAACACCGTCATCGGGCACAAGGAGGTGTACACGCGCCACGGCGCCTCGTACGCCACCGCGTGCCCCGGTGGCATCAACCTCGACCGACTCGTCAACCTGGCGATCGGCATCCAGCAGAACAACAACGGAGGATTCCTCATGGCACTGACCGACGCAGAACAGAACAAGCTCAAGGCCGATGTGGCCGCGATCAAGAAGATCACGGGGTTCCGGCTCCTGAAGAACGAGCAGACCGGTGCTATCTACGCGGTCAACCCGATCGCGGGAGGTTACTGGCACGTTCCGAGCCCCGCAGCTCTCAACTCGCTCAACATCCTCGGGATCATCCCAGGGCAGGACGCGATCGAGACCGTCCACAAGGACAACCTCGCGTGGATGTTCTCCGTCTACCGCGAGCTCGGCACCGCTGAGTAGTTCGACGGAACTCGTGGGGGCCGGGGCGCCGCAATCGCCCCGGCCCCCACGGGCCTTCGCCCGCGTCACTGGGCAGAGCCCAACGATCGAGAGCGTTCAATGACCTTCTCAGAACTCACCACGAATAGCTCACCGCACGCCGATCAGCTCGGCCCCAGACGCGTGCAGGTCGACCGGTTCGTCGTGCACCACGCTGCAACCGAGTCACTTTCCGCTGTGCTCAGCATGATGGGGACCAGATCGCGCGAAGTGAGCTCGAACTACGTGATCAAAGATCAGCAGATCGTTGGCGTCGTGCCCGAAGAATTCCGCGCGTGGTCGCTGGCGAGCCCTGAGTGGGATGCCAGGGCAATCACCGTGGAGGTGTGCAACGAACGCACGGGGGACGCGAGTGGCTGGCCGATCTCTGAGGCGAGCTACACGTCGTTGGCATCGCTGGTCGCGGACTGCGCGCAGCGTTTCGGCTTCCCCATCGATCGTGTCGCTGTGCTCGGCCATCGAGAAGTCTTCCAGAGGCACGGCGGCTCCTACGCGACTGTCTGCCCCGGAGGTATCGACCTCGATCGAGTTGTGGAGCTCGCGAAGATCTACGCCGCGGGCGGAGCAAGTGAGAGCGAAGGGGGCAGAGGCAACGCAGAACAGGACAAGGAAATGTGGATAGCAGAAGTGCCCGAACTCGGGCGCCAGTACATCGTCACCGCGAACTTCGTGAGGTGGACGGGGAGCCCCGAGGCCGTATCCGGCATCGTCAAGCTGACCGGCCGCCCGATCGTGAGGTTGGGATTCGCTGAGTTCTTCGCGATGTGGCAGGAGATCAACGCAGGCAATGCCGACGACAGTGCGCTGAGCGGCGAGCGCGAACTGCTCGAGCTCGCGGCGCAGATCCGAGGCATCAGATGATCGGCTGGGTTGGGCCAGAGGCTGCTATCGCCATAGCGGCGGGCTTCACTGCGGTCGGTGCCATCTTCGGACATGCGACGGCCGGGCGGTCAGCGCGCAGGGCGGACGCCCAGGACCTCGTCGACCAACTTCAGGAAGAGCTCGCCAGCTACCGCGAGCAGCAGGCCGCCATCCGTGCATCCGATGTCGAGCGCCTCAACAGGCTCGATACCTACGTGGACGGGTACCGCACGCACGCCCATGAGCTGCGCGCCCACATTTGGGACGGCAAGGAGCCGCCCCCTCCGGTGTGGCCGTCTCACCTGCCGAAGTGAGCCGAGGCCACCTCTGCCGGGGCCGCAACATCTCAAAGATCTAAAGGGAACATCATGTTGAAATACTGGTCCATCAATTTCCTGGACTACGCCGGAGAACGCGCGCTGAAGACGATCATCCAAGCGTTGTTCGCCGCTGGGGTCCTCGGGGAATCGTTCCTCGGCCTTGACTGGGCAGCGGTCGCGTCCATAAGTGCAGGAATGTTCGTCGCCTCTGTCCTGACCAGCGTCCTGTTCTATCGGGGCGATGGTTCGGACAACCCGGACGACACGAGCGTTGGCCCGGCGAGTCACGACCGCGCTGCGTGATTCACGGATGCTGGGCTCCGCGCGCCGCCGGCGAGGGTGGTCCGCTCGTGGAACCGGCAGGAGATAAACGTACACCGTTCGTTTTATGGCGCTAGAGTGGGAAAACGCAGGATCCGGGCTGCGGAACGAATCCGTTCTGCGAGCTCTCGGCGTGAGCGGCAGCAGCGGGCCCCGGAACAGGCCGCTGAGCCTCGACGCAGCGAAAGGCGGAGACATGGGGCGACCCACAACGAGCATCCTGACGAGAGACGGCATCGTCGACGCTGCCGTGCGCCTCATCGACCGGGAAGGCTCCGAGGCAGTGAGCATGCGCCGCATCGCGTCGCACTTCGGCGTCGCCCCCTCGTCGCTCTACAACCACATCGGCTCGCGCCTCGAGCTCATCGAGGAGGTGCGCACGCGCATCTGCGGCCGCATCGACGGCGAGGCGTTCGACCGGCTGCCGTGGGAGGACGCCGTCCTCGTCTGGGCGCACTCCTACCGCGACGCGTTCGCCGCGCATCCGCGCAGCATTCCCCTTCTCATGTCGTCGCAGGTGCGCTCTCCCGCGATACTCCGCGTGCACGAGAGCTTCACGAAGGGCGCGCTCGCCGCGGGCTGGCCCGAGGAGGAGATCGTGCGGATGCTCACGGCCTACGAGTCGTTCATCCTCGGCTCGGTGCTCGACATGTCTGGCCCGAGCGTGCTCTTCGACCCGAGCGGTCAGGAGACCGAGGTGCCCGCCTTCGCCTCCGCCGTCGCGCGCGTGACCAAGGAGGGGCTCGACGACCCCGTCGCCGGCCCGGCCTTCGAGCTCGGGCTCGCCGCACTCGTGCGCGGCCTGGCGCGGTGAAGACCTCCGTCACGCGCGGCGGCGCCCGCATCCATCCACTCGCACTGCACTGATCTGACCGCTCGCCGGTCGCCGACTCGAAGAGGAGTAGCCATGCTCGAATCCCACGTAGGTCCTTCATCGTTCTCTGAGGGCCTGCCGCGCCCGAACATCGCCATCGACGAGGTTCGGCGCCTCGCAGCTGAGCTCTACGGGGTCTCCGGTGAGGTGCGCGAGCTCGGCAGTCAGCAGGACCGCAACTTCCTCTTCACCGAGCCAGCCTCGCCCGCGCAGCCCGCCGGCCGTCGGGCGCTCTTCAAGGTCAGCAACCGGGCGGTGCGCCGCGACGAGATCGAGGCGCAGAACGAGGCTATGCGGCGCATGCACGCCGCGGGCCACCCGTCGCCAGCCCCCGTCGCCAGCCTCGCCGGCCTCGACATCGAGACGGCCGACGTCGACGGCGCGCCCCACAGCATCCGCCTGCTGACCTTCGTCGACGGCACGCCGCTCATCGATTTCGAGCACTTCTCGGCGGCGACCATCCGAGCCATGGGCACGCTCGTCGGCCAGGTCGTCCAGGCGCTCGACGGTTTCGAGCATCCCGGCCTCGAGCGCGAGCTCCAGTGGGACCTTCGCGTCGGCGAGCGGCTGGTCGACGAGCTCATCGGCCACGTGACCGACCCTGAGCGGCAGGCGCTTGTCCTCGCCGCGCTCGAGGCGACCGCCGCGGCGCTGGCTCCGCTGAAGGGCCACCTGCCAGTGCAGGCCATCCACGGAGACCTCACCGACGACAACCTCGTCGCGACCTCCGGCGCGCTCGGCCGCCCCGAGCTCTCCGGCATCATCGACTTCGGCGATGTCGGCACCGGATGGCGCGTCGCCGAGCTGGCCGTGGCCTGCACGGCCGTGTTCCACCACGACCCCGCGCGACCACTCGCTGTGCTGCCGCTCATCCGCGCGTTCGACGCGGTCGTGCCCCTCACCGACGCCGAGATCGACGCGCTCTGGCCGCTCATCGTGCTCCGCGGAGCGACGCTCGTCGTCAGCGGGCTGCAGCAGGTCTCCATCGACGAGGGCAACGACTACGCCGAGGCGGCCCTCGAACGGGAATGGACGATCTTCGCCGTCCCTGCGGCCCTGGATGCGCGGGTCGCGACGGCCGCCATCCGCCGCGCCCTCGGCCGCGAGGCCGCAGCCGGCCCCATCTCCTCGCCTGACGGCGGCGCCGCGCTCCTCGACGCGGACCTCGCCCGCCGCGCGCGCGTCATCACCCTCGACCACACGAGCACGGCGCTGCGCGACGGCTCCTGGCTCGGTGAAGAAGGGGCCGAGGCGGAAGCGCAGCTGCTCCTGCTCGCCGCCCGCAGCGGCGGAGTCGCAGCGACCCGCTTCGGGGAAGCCCGCCTCACGCGCTCGCTCGGCGTCTCCCACGATGCGCCCGTCAACGTCGCGGCCGGGGTGGAGCTGTACAGCGCGAGCGACCTCGCGCTCACGGCGCCCTTCAGCGGGATCGTCTCCGCGGCCGAGGGCCACGTCACCATCTCCGACGGCGCGCGCACCATCGTCATCGTGGGGGCCCGAGGTCTCACGGAAGCGCGAACGCTGGACGGCGAGAGCGCCGCCGCGCCCACTCGAGTCGAGCCCGGCGAGCCGTTCGCCGAGATCGCGGGCTGGGCGCAGGTCACGCTCCAGGTCGGCGAGGTCTCCGCACTGGATGCCGCCGCCGCGCCCCTGCCACGCTTCGTGACGGCCGAAGAGTTCCCGGCCTGGCTCGCCGTCCTCGGCGACCCGAGCGAGCTCATCGGGCTCGCTCCGAGCAGCGTCGGCGCAGCCGGGGCCGGGGCCGGGGCCGGGGAGACGCTCCGCGCGCGACTCGACGCCTACGCGCCGCTGCAGGGCCACTACTACGCGCATCCGCCGCAGATCGAGCGCGGCTGGCGCGAGATGCTCATCGACACCGACGGTCGCCACTACCTCGACATGGTCAACAACGTGACGGCGCTCGGTCACGGGCACCCCGTGCTCGCCGACACGGTGGCACAGCAGTGGCGCATGCTCAACACCAACTCGCGGTTCAACTACGCGTCGGTCGCCGAGTTCAGCGAGCGCCTCCTCGAGACGCTCCCGGACAGCTTCGACACCGTGCTGCTCGTCAACAGCGGCACCGAGGCCGTCGACCTCGCGCTGCGGCTGACGAAGGCCTACACGGGCCGCGACGACGTGGCCTGCGTCGAGGAGTCGTACCACGGCTGGTCCTACGCTTCGGATGCGGTCTCGACTTCCACCTCCGACAACCCCCTCGCCGCCGAGCTCCGCGCCCCCTGGGTGCACGCCTTCGACGCCCCGAACGCGTACCGCGGCACCCACCGCGGAGCGGACGCCGGCGAGCGCTATGCGGCCGACGCGATCGCCGAGATCGAGCGCCTCGCCGCGGCCGGCACCCCCATCGGCACGTTCATCGCCGAGCCCCGCAACGGCAACGCCGGCGCCATCGAGGTGCCCGCCGGCTACCTCGCCGCGGTCTACGACGCCGTGCGCGCCGGCGGGGGCGCCGTCATCGCCGACGAGGTCCAGGTCGGCTACGGACGCCAGGGCGACGTGTTCTGGGGCTTCGAGCAGCACGCGGGGCCGGGCGGCGATCCGATCGTTCCCGACGTCGTGACCGTCGCGAAGGCCATGGGCAACGGGCATCCGCTCGGTGCCGTCATCACGCGCTCCGAGATCGCGCAGGCCCTCGCCGACCAGGGCACCTTCTTCTCGTCGGCCGGCGGTTCGACGCTGAGCGCGAAGCTCGGCGTGACCGTGCTCGACATCATGCGCGACGACCGCCTGCAGGAGAACGCGCACGAGGTCGGCGGCTACCTCCGGGAGCAGCTGGTGGCGCTCGCCGAACGGCAGCCGCTCATCGGCGCGCTGCACGGGCGGGGGCTCTACCAGGGCATCGAGCTCGTGCGCGACCGTGAGACCCTCGAGCCCGCCACGTCCGAGACGCAGGCGCTCTGCGACCGGATGCTCGCGCTCGGCGTCATCGTGCAGCCAACGGGCGACCGCGGGAACGTGCTCAAGGTGAAGCCCCCGCTCTGCTTCACGAAGGAGAGCGCGGACAGGTTCGTGGCGACGCTCGACGAGGTCCTCACGCGCGGCCTCTAGCCGCGGCGACTGCCCCGCCAGGGCGATCACTGCCCGCCGAAGTGCCCTCCACGCCGCCTTCGGAGCGGCACTTCGGCTGGCAGCGATTCCGGCGAGGTGTTCCGGAGCGGCGCTTCGGCGGGCAGCGCTTGGCGGTAGGATCTACTCTCGGTGTGCCGGGAAGTCTGGTCGGCGGCCGAGTCGGGATTCGCCGGCCGGTCTCAGACGTCAGGAGAACCATGACTGCACCTGCCACACGACCGACAGGCTTCGCGCGACTGAACGCGTGGATCATGCGCGAGACCACTGGGGGAGCGCTTCTCCTCTTCGCCGCTGCAATCGCCCTCATCTGGGCCAACTCGCCGTGGCGCGGCGGCTACGAGGCGCTCAGCGCGATCACGATCGGGCCCGCCGCCATCCACCTCGACCTGTCGCTCGCCACCTGGGCGGCCGACGGCCTGCTCGCGGTCTTCTTCTTCACCGTGGGCGTGGAGCTGAAGCACGAGTTCGTCTCGGGCAGTCTCCGCAAGCCGAAGGAAGCAGCTGTCCCCGTTCTCGGCGCTGTCGCGGGAATGGCGATGCCGGCCATCTTCTACGTGATCGCGGTGTCCGTCCTCGGTGACACCTCGGCGCTCCACGGCTGGGCGATCCCGACGGCGACGGACATCGCCTTCGCGCTCGGAGTCCTCGCCATCTTCGGGCGAGGGCTTCCACGCGGAGTGCGCACCTTCCTGTTGACGCTCGCCGTCGTCGACGACCTGCTTGCGATCGTCATCATCGCCATCTTCTACACGACGGGCATCAACCTGCTCGCGCTGCTCGGATCGCTCGTCGCCGTCGCCGTCTTCCTGCTGGTCGTCCGCTCCAAGCGGCCTTCCTGGTGGCTGCTGCTGCCGATCGCCCTCGTCGCCTGGGTGCTCATGCACGAGGCAGGCGTGCACGCGACCATCGCGGGAGTGCTCCTCGGCTTCTGCGTACCGTCCAAGAAGATCCACGGTGAAGCCGATTCGCGCACGCACCGGTTCGGCGACAAGATCGGCCCGTTCTCCTCGGGCTTCGCACTGCCCGTCTTCGCCTTCTTCGCCGCCGGAGTGAACATCGTGGATGGAGATGGGCTCGGGGCGGTGCTCTCCCAGCCCGTGTTCGTGGCGATCGCAGCGGCGCTCGTGCTCGGAAAGCTCATCGGCGTGCTCGGCATGACCGCACTCGTCGTGAAGCTCACACCGCTCCGCCTCCCCGACGCGATCGGCGTGCGGGATCTTCTCCCAGTGGGCTTCCTCACCGGCATCGGCTTCACGGTCTCCCTGCTCATCGCCGAGCTGTCGTTCCCCGACTCGGAGCACACGGCGGCTGCGAAGCTCGCGGTGCTCGGCGGCAGCCTCCTCGCGGCGGTGCTGGCCGCGATCACCCTCCGCCACGACGCGAAGCGCGCTCGCAACGACGACATGAACGAGGACGGAATCCCCGACATCGACCGGACGCCGATTGGAAGCGAAGCCGACGAGTCCGCCATCGACGCGCAGGTCGACGGGCGTGACGCGCAACCGCACACCAGGGAGAGCTGACCGCCGAGCTCCGAGCAGAGACAGGCCGGGCCCTCATCCACGTGACAGTGGATGCGGGCCCGGCCTCGTGACCAACGACTCTCGGGATGGGTTTCGCGCTTCGGGATGGGAAGCTACCCATCCCGAAGCGAGAAACCCATCCCGAGAAGTCGTGCGGGCCGGGCGCGGAGGCGTTGGCCTCCGCACCCGGCGGTCGTGGACTAGTGCGCCATCTCGCCCTGGAGCGATGCGGCGGCCGGCACGTCGGCGTCGACCGGCGCCTTGCGCACCCACTTCTTGAGGGCGACGACGGTGAGTGCCGAGATGACCATGCCGATGATGATGGCGAGGACGAACCAGAGCAGGTTGCCGATGGCGAAGAACACGAAGATTCCGCCGTGGGGTGCCTGCGAGGTGACGCCCATGGCCATGGTGATGGCGCCGGTTGCCGCGCCGCCGAGCATGCTGGCAGGGATCACGCGCAGCGGGTCGGCTGCGGCGAACGGGATGGCGCCTTCGGAGATGAAGGCGGCACCGAGCAGCCAGGCCGCGCGACCGTTCTCCTTCTCCACGGGGGAGAAGAGGCGGGGCGCGATGGACGTTGCGAGTGCCATGGCGAGCGGCGGGACCATACCGGCTGCCATGACGGTTGCCATGATCATCCACGGTGCCTGGTTGTCGAACGAACCCGCACCGAGGCCTGCGACGGCGAATGCGTAGGCGACCTTGTTGACGGGGCCTCCGAGGTCGAAGCACATCATGGTGCCGAGGATGATGCCGAGGAGGACCGCGCTTGCGCCGGTGAGGCCCGTGAGCCAGCTGTTGAGGCCGTTGGTGAGGGCTGCGATGGGGCCGCCGAGGAGGATGACCATGAGTCCGGAGGCGATGATGGAGGCGATGAGCGGGATGATGACGACGGGCATGAGGCCGCGCATCCATCGCGGTACGTTCCACGAGCCGATCCAGTAGGCCGCGCCACCTGCGATGAGGCCACCGACGATGCCGCCGATGAAGCCGGCGCCCATGATGCCTGCGACGGCACCGGCGACGAATCCGGGTGCGATACCTGGCCGGTCCGCGATGGCGTAGGCGATGTAGCCGGCGAGGGCTGGCACGAGGAAGCCCATCGAGGCCTGCCCGATGGCGGATGCGACGGCGCCGAGGTAGACGAGGAGGCCCGAGCGGGTTGCCTCGTCCGGGGGCAGGTTGAAGAGGGAGTTCTGCAGGATGATGTCCGTGTTGCGGCCATCGCTGACGATGTCGTAGCCGCCGAGGAGGAATCCGAGGGCGATGAGGAGGCCACCACCTGCGACGAACGGGATCATGTAGCTGACGCCGGTCAGCAGCCAACGCTTGATGCGGGCGCCGACGCTCTCGTTTGCGGTGTTCTGGGAGGCTTCGCTGGAATCCGCTGCGGGGACGCGCTTCGCGTTCGGGTCGTTGGCGGCGGCGACGGCCTCGTTGAGCAGCTCGTCCGGGTGGTCGATGCCGCGCTTCACGGGCGACTGCACGACGGGCTTGCCGGCGAATCGGCCGCGGTCGCGCACGTCGACGTCGTTGGCGAAGATGACGGCGTCGGCGCGCTTGATGATGGCGGGGTCGAGCGGCGTGACCTTCGAGGAACCCTGCGGCTCGACGTAGAACTCGATGCCCATCTCCTTGGCCTTCGCCGTGAGCGCATCCGCGGACATGAAGGTGTGGGCGATGCCGGTGGCGCAGGAGGTGACGGCGACGATGACGGGGCCGGTGGATGCGCCGCCCGCGGCGGGGGCTGCCTGTGCGGCTGCCGCTGCTGGCTTCTCTTCCTCCGGCTCGAGAGCCTTCTCGACGATCGCGACGATCTCTTCCGGGGTGGTCGCGGCGCGCAGCGAGTCGTTGAACTCGGGGACCATGAGGGAGCGGGCGAGCTTGGACAGCATCTGGAGGTGCTCGTCGTGGGCGCCGTCCGGGGCAGCGATGAAGAAGACGAGGTCGCTCGGGCCGTCGTGAGCGCCGAAGTCGACGCCTGGCGTGAGGCGCGACATGGCGAGGGTGGCCTCGGTGACGGCGCCGGAGCGGCAGTGGGGGATGGCGATACCGCCGGGGACGCCCGTGGCGCCCTGCTCCTCGCGGGCGAGGGCGTCGGCGGCGAGCGCTGCTGCGTCGGTCGCGCGGCCTTGCGAGACGACGCGTTCGGCCAGGTTGCGGATGACATCGGTCTTGTCCGCACCCAGGTCGACGTCGAGGGCGACGAGCCCTGGCGTGATGTAGGTGGTCATGATGCGTTCTCCTTGGTGCTGCTTGTGAGGTGGGTGATGCGGACGAGGTCCGGTCGTGTCTGTTCTGGGGAGGGGACTCCGCTGCCCGGCAGGGAAGCGGCGGCGCTTCCGTGGGCGACGGCTTGGGCGAGGGCGCGTTCGGGGGGTGCCCCGGTGACGCTCGCGAGCAGGTAGCCGGCGAGCGACGAGTCGCCCGCTCCGACGGTGCTGCGCACGCGAGTGGGTGGCGGGGCGGCGAAGAGGCTGGTCGTGGCGTCGCGGTAGATGGCGCCTGCCCCGCCGAGGGTGGCGAGGACGGCGTCGGCTCCGTTCTCGAGGGCCCAGCCTGCCGCGTCGGCGGCGAGCTGCGGGTCGGCTTCGAGGGCGTCTCCGTCGGCGATGCCGCTCAGCTCGGCGAGCTCGAAGGCGTTCGGCTTGATGAGCTGCACGCGGGTGCCGGATGCGAGGAGCGCCTTGAGCGGTGCGTCGGAGCTGTCGACGGCGACGCTTGGTGCGGCCTCGCCGAGCTCTGCGCGGACGGCCTCGATGAGGGCTGCGTAGAAGGAGGAGTCGAGGCCACGTGGCAGCGAGCCTGCGAGGACAAGCCATTCGGCGTCGCGGGATGCTGCGATGACAGCTGCGACGAGGGCGTCTGCTTCGTCTGCGCTGAGGTGGGGCCCTGGCTCGTTGAGCTTGGTGGTGGTTCCGTCGCTCTCGGTGATGGCGAAGTTGGTGCGCACTCTGCCTTCGATGGGCACGGGCAGCATCCGCAGGCCTTCGGCTTCGACGAGGTTCGTGAAGTCGTCGTCGGCGGAGGCCGGGAAGACGGCGAGGTTGTCGAGCTTGGAGGCGCGGAGCGCGCGGGACACGTTGATGCCCTTGCCGCCTGCCTGCGATTCGCTTCCGGTGAGGCGCTGGACGTCCCCACGAGCGAGCTCGTGGGGGAGGGCGAGGGTTCTGTCGATTGCCGGGTTGGCGGTGACGGTGACGATCATGCGAGCACTGCTTCCACGTCGTTCTCGGTGAGCGCGGCGGCGAGTGCCGTTCGCGGGGGCTGGTCAGTGACCAGTGCATCGACGCTGGAGAGCGCTGCGATGTGGGTGAGGGCGTCTTGGTCGAACTTGGAGGCGTCGACGGCGACGACGACGCGTCTGGCGCCCCGGCACATGGCGGATTTCACGGCTGCTTCGTCGGGGTCCGGGGTGCTGAGCCCGAATTCGGCGCTGATGCCGTTGGTGCCGATGAAGGCGAGGTCCGGGCGGAGCGCGGCGAGTTGCGTGAGGGCACTGGGGCCGACAGCAGCGCTGGTGAGGCCTCGCACGCGGCCGCCGATGGCGATCGTGGTGAGTTCGCTGCGTGCTGCGAGGAGCGCGAGGATGGGGAGCGAGTTGCTGATGACCTGCAGCTTGGCGAGTTCGTCGGCGGGGCGTCGGACGAGGGCGGCGGCGATCTCGGCGGTCGTCGTTCCGGCATCGATGAGGATGGATCCGTTGAATCCGCGGGGGATGAGCCGCTCTGCGGCTTCGCCGATGCGGACCTTGGCGTCGTGGTTGAGGGGCTGGCGTTCGGCGACTGCGGTCTCGGCGAGGCTGCCGAGGGAGTTGCCGACGGCGCCGCCGTGGACTCGCCTGACGAGGCTCTCGAGCTCGAGCTGGTCGAGGTCTCGGCGGATGGTCTCGGGAGTGACGTCGAGGTCGCTCGCGAGTTCTCGCACGGCGACTTTCCCGTGCTGCGTGATGCGTTCGAGGATGAGCGCGTGCCGCTCCGTTGCGTACATGGATGCTCCTGTGCGATCCGGGTGTTGGTTCTGGTGGAGAGCGTACGCGGCAAACGGACGTAAAACAAGAGAAGCAAAGGTAAACACAGAAATGGGACGGGAGGCAGGCATTGCTACGCTCCAGGGCGTGCCAGAACTCGACGATGCTCAGACCGTTCACGACGCCGACCAGTTCACTCCCGAAGAGCTCCGAGGGCTCCTCGACATCGCGGTGACGGTGGCAACGGAGGCCGCCGAGCTCGTCGCTGCTCGCCGTCGGGAGGGAGTGGCCGTCGCCGACACGAAGTCGTCGTCGGTCGACATCGTCACCGCTTCCGACAGGGAGTCCGAGGCGCACATCCGTCGTCGTCTCGAGGGGCTGCGCCCCGGCGACGGGTTCTTCGGCGAGGAGTCGGACGCGTCTGCGAGCACGACGGGGCTCACCTGGGTGGTCGACCCCATCGATGGCACCGTCAACTACTTATACGGCTACCCCAACTACGCGGTGAGCGTCGCCGTGGTCGTCGGCGACCCGGGGTCGGAGCCCTCGAGCTTCACGACCCTCGCCGCGGCCGTCGTGAATCCTGAGGGGCGCGAAGCCTTCACCGCCGTGCGAGGTCAGGGTGCGTGGTGCAACGGCGAGCGGCTGCATGTGGATGCTGCCCCTCCTCTCGAGCTCGCGCTTGTCGGCACGGGGTTCAGCTACTCCGCCAAGCGCCGGGTGCAGCAGGCGGAGCAGTGGATGACGCTGGCTGGGCGCGTGCGCGATCTGCGCCGCGTGGGGGCCGCCTCCCTCGATCTGTGCAACATCGCGATCAACCGGCTGGATGCGTACTACGAGTCGGGGCTGAACCCCTGGGATCACGCCGGAGCTGCTCTGGTCGCCCGTGAGGCTGGAGCGGTCGTCGTGGGTGAGGGGCTTGGGCGCGAAGGGCGTCGGCTGATCATCGCCGCGAGGCCGGGGCTGGAGCAGGAGCTCATGCGCTACGTCTCGGTCCTGGCGGACGAGTAACTCTCCCTCTCCCACGTGGCTCCTGACGGCTCGGCGTGGTTGGTAACGGCCCAAACGGAACTCGGCTCGCCCGGGTACGGGGTGAATTCGGACGAGATCCGGTGAGTCCCGTCCTGCCCCTCTCCCGCGTGATTCCGGGCGAGGCGGCCCGGGGTGCAGTCGCCTCGGTCGGTCATGACCGCGTAGGATTCCCTGGAGACCTTGAAGTTTCCGTGACCTGCGCGTTACTATTTACCAGTTCGTTATAAACCGCGGTAAGGATATGAATCGTTGACTTCCCTTCTCACATCGGGCCAGGAGCAGGCTCTGCCGGCGCCCATGACCCGTCGAGAACTCCGCGAAGCAGAGCGTCTCGCATCGCTCGCGACCATCGCACCGGCGGCAACTCCAGAGGCCTTCAGCTCGCGCCGCGCTCGGCGTGAGGCGGAGCGCACGACGGCTCCCGTCGCGTCGGCCCCAGTCATCACGGCAGCGCTCGCGCCGAAGATCGTCTCGGCCGGCCAGGCCGAGACTGCTCCGGTCGTCTCCGCACCCGCTCCGGCCCCGGCATCCATCTCCACGCCGAGCATCGCCGAGGTTGCCCAGATCCGTTCGGATGACACCGAGTCGACGGCACGCATCGAGCGGGCTTCGGTCGCGGTGCTCGAGGTTCCGCTGAGCTTCGCTCGCAACGAAGAGGCGCTCCGCCCCGAGGTCGACAGCAAGACAGGCCGTCGCGGACTCGTCCGCGTCAAGAACTCGGAGAAGTCGCACAAGAAGCGCGGCGCGCTCCTCCGCGGTGCAGCTGGCGTCACGGCGCTCGGCTTCGCCGCAACCATCGCCGTCGTCTCGACGATGCCCGCGAACGCCACCTCCACGCAGGAAGACCAGGTCGCAGGCGACAGCTCAGCAGCGCTCGCCGACGCCGTCTCCTCGGTCCCCGGCCAGACCCTCACGGTCGCCGGCGGCGAAGCCACCACGGTCGAGCGCGAAGACGCCTACGCCGTCACGACCATGGGGTCGGCCACGGCGGCCAACCTCATGAGCCTCGTCGACCGCGGCACCTACAAGAACGACCTGTCCGCGACGGTCCAGTGGCCCTTCCCGGTCGGCGTCGCCATCACCGACGACTTCGGTCCTCGCGTCTCGCCCGGCGGCATCGGCAGCACGAACCACATGGGCATCGACTTCGCACCTGCGCAGGGCACGCCGATCGGCGCGATCGCCGGCGGCACGGTCACGAGCGTCACCCCGACCGACAACGGCGGCCTCGGCGTGCACGTCATCGTGCAGCACGTCATCAACGGACAGAGCTACGAGAGCGTCTACGGTCACATGCTGACCGGCTCCATCGGGGTCAAGGTCGGCGACGTCGTCAAGGTCGGCGACGAGCTCGGCAAGGTCGGGAACACGGGCGCATCGACTGGCCCTCACCTGCACCTCGAGGTGCACACGGCGGACGGCAACAAGATCGACCCGATCGCGTTCCTCACGCAGTTCAACAACGTTTCCACCGTCGTCACGATGCCCGGCGAAAGCGCGGGCGCGTAACACGCGGCACACCACGGGGGTGGTGTTCTCACGGGGTTCCGTGAGGTGCTATCCTCATCTGGTGCCATTCCGAGCCACAAGCTCGATTGGCATCTTGCCCCGATAGCTCAGTGGTAGAGCACTTCCATGGTAAGGAAGGGGTCGTCGGTTCAAACCCGACTCGGGGCTCTGATCGTGGGTGCGAAAGCATCCTCGACACCCATGGCTGGGTAGCTCAGTTGGTGAGAGCGCACGACTCATAATCGTGAGGTCGAGAGTTCGAATCTCTCTCCAGCTACAGATCAAGACCCGGTTGCCCTTCTGGCCGCCGGGTCTTCTGCATTCCCGGGTCTTCTGCATTCCCGGTGCCTTTCTGCACTCGTTGCCTTCCTGCATTCAGACCGCACTTCCGCATTCCGACATGGTGCGCCGCGTTCCGGCACGCTCCTCGGCATTCCGTCCGGAACCTCTGCGTTCCGGGCGGCATAGGCTTGTGTGGCCGAGTCCCCGCTCCGCTGAATCATCGTGAGGTCACATGCCAGAACGCTCGTCCACTCCCAAGATCGCCTTCCTCGATGTCGACGGCACGATCCTCGACCACGGTCGCCGGATCGCGCCTTCCACCGTTCGAGCGATTCGGGAGGCTCGCGCCGCCGGCCATCTCGTCTACCTGTGCACGGGGCGAGCAGCGGGCCACATCCCTGAGTCGGTTCTCGAGATCGGCTTCGACGGTGCCGTGACGAACGGGGGTGCGTTCGCCATGGTGGGTGACGTGCTCGTACACGGAGAGACCATGCCGAGGGAAGAGCTCGACGCGCTGCTCGCCCACTTCGAGGAGCACGAGCTCCACTACCTCCTGCAGACCAACCGGCGGGTGTACGCCTCGGCCCGTACTCGAGGTGCAATCCAGGAGCACCTCGCGGCTGCCCGTGCCGACAAGCCGGAGCCGCAGACGTCGCCGCAGGCCGGCTTTTCTGCAGAGCCGATCGAGGATGCCCCGCTCGACGAGATCGCGAAGGCCGTCTTCTTCACCGAGGAAGCCGGTGCTGTGGAGCGCGCGCGGCAGGAGTTCGGCGAGCGGTTCCACATCGTGCGTGGGAGCATGCCCCTGCCTGGTGGTTCGGATGGCGAGATCGGGTTGCGCGGAACGACGAAGGGCGCCGCAATCGAGAAGGTGCTCGAGCACCTCGGACTCGACCGTGCTGATGCCATCGGCATCGGCGACAGCTGGAACGACGTCGAGATGTTCGAGGTGTGCGGCGTCGGAGTCGCGATGGGCAACGCTGCTCCTGAGCTGCAGGAGCTCGCGGATGAAGTCACGTCAACGGTGCTGGAGAACGGCATCTTCGACGCATTTGCGCGCCACGGTCTCGTGAGGGCGGATGCGTCTTCTCGGGGCTGACTCGCTCTCCGTCATGCGGGCATCGTCTGCTGGCTCGGCGTTCCTGCTCGGCACTCAACGGCCGAGCCCGTGACTCGTGTGGTGCGCGACACGCCCGGGGTGTGGCCTGGTTTGACTCCAGGATCGGCGCGAGGGTAAGTTACACAGGTTGCTTCCGAGCGGCCGGGAAATCGGCTTGAAGGAGCACAACGAAACTGAACATCAGGAACTGGAATGTCCAGTGGCAATTGCGAATCTCGCACAGCCCAAGTTGACAAGGTTCCAAACCTGATGTAGGTTAGAGAGGTTGCTCTCGGGAGATGGTCGAATAGGCCGGAAACGAGAAGCGTCCGATTCTTGAGAACTCAACAGCGTGCACTATGTCAAATGCCAATTTGATCCCGTGCCTCTTCCTTTGGAGGGGTAAGGATTCCTTTTGGAAACATATTTGGACAATACAAGTCAGTACTGAACTTTCGGGTTTGGTGTTGTTTTGTTTTTTGTCAGTTTCAAACTTGT
>NZ_PSTU01000033.1:0-821 GCF_002931215.1 Pseudoclavibacter sp. Z016 | reverse complement strand
CCCACGATCCAGCACTGGATCGACGGCGCCTGCTCGACCTCGACGCCCGCGCGCACCTCGCCGGTCTTCAACCCCGCACTTGGCGTCGCCACCAAGCAGGTCGCGCTCGCCGAGCAGGCGGAGATCGACGCGGCGGTAGCAGCGGCGAAGGCGGCGTTCCCTTCGTGGTCGAACGCCTCCGTCGCGAAGCGCCAAGGGGTGCTGTTCCGCTTCCGTGAGCTGTTGAACGAGCGGAAGCTCGAGCTCGCGCGCATCATCACCTCCGAGCACGGGAAGGTCGTCTCCGACGCCGCTGGCGAGATCCAGCGGGGCCTCGAGGTCGTGGAGCTCGCGACCGGGTTCCCCCACATCATGAAGGGCGACTTCACCGAGAACGCCTCGACCGGCGTCGACGTGTTCTCCATCAAGCAGGCCCTCGGCGTGGTCGGCATCATCAGCCCGTTCAACTTCCCCGCGATGGTCCCGATGTGGTTCTTCCCCATCGCGATCGCGGTCGGCAACACCGTCGTGCTCAAGCCGAGCGAGAAGGACCCCTCCGCCGCGATCTGGCTCGCGGAGCTCTGGAAGGAAGCGGGCCTGCCCGACGGCGTCTTCAACGTCCTGCACGGCGACAAGCAGGCCGTCGACGGCCTCCTCAACCACGACGACGTCGCCGCGATCAGCTTTGTCGGTTCGACCCCGATCGCGCAGTACATCTACGAGACCGCCTCCAAGAACGGCAAGAGGGTGCAGGCCCTCGGCGGCGCGAAGAACCACATGCTCGTGCTCCCCGACGCCGACCTCGACCTCGTCGCCGACCAGGCCATCAACGCCGGCTACGG